>NZ_AP043781.1:1255069-1568836 GCF_055388505.1 Bisbaumannia salifodinae | reverse complement strand
ATGCGCGAATCCGGCTACACCAACCGCTTCTCGGCGGCGATCACCGCCGCTTCGGCGGTGATCGCCAGCATCATTCCCCCCAGCGGCATCTTCATCCTCTACGCCTTTATCATGAACGTCTCGGTGGCGGGCATGTTCGCCGGTGGCGTGGTGCCTGGCATCCTGATCGGCGTGGGGCTGATGATCACCATCGCCATCATGGCACGCTTCAAGGAGTTTCCCGAGCCGCTGCCCAAGGCCAGCTGGGCGGAGAAGTGGCAGGCCTTCATTACCGCCTTCATGCCGCTGCTCACTCCCCTGATCCTGATCGGCGGCATCGTCGGCGGCATCTTCACCCCCACCGAGGGGGCCGCCATCGCCGCCTTCTATGCGCTGATTCTCGGGCTCTTCGTCACCCGCGAGATCCGCTTCCAGGACCTGCCGCGGCTGTTCGGCAAGGCAGCCCTCAACTCGGCGGTGATCCTGCTGCTGGTGGGTGCCGCCGTGGCCTTCGCTTCCCTGATCAGCCTCAAGGGCACCCCGCAGCTAGTCAGCGGTTTTATCCTCTCGATCACCGATGACCCACGATTGCTGTTCTTCCTGGTGGTGGCCTTCCTGCTGGCGGTGGGCACCATCATGGATGCCGGCCCGGCCATCCTGATCCTGGGCCCCATCCTGGCCCCGGTGATGGTCGGGGTCGGCGTCGACCCGATCCACTTCGCCGTGGTGATGAGCATCACCCTGATCATGGGCCTGATCACCCCACCCATGGGGCTGGTGCTGTTCGTGGTGAGCAGCATAAGCAAGGAACGCATCGAGAAGATCGCCTGGGAGATGCTGCCGCTCTTCCTGGTGGAGATAGCCATCCTCTTCGCCCTGGTCTACATCCCCGACCTGATCCTGGCCCTGCCGAGGCTGTTCGGGTATGTCGCCTGACCCCCACCCTCCATCCCGAGGAGAATAATGAAAATGACGATGAAGCACGCCAAGAAAGCCCTCTCCGCCCTGCTGCTGGGCGGCGCCTTGGGCACCGCCGGCCTGGCCCAGGCCACCGACCTCAACCTGGTGTTCCTGGCCAACGAAGAAGACCAAGAATATGACGCCGCCCAGGTGTTCAAGAACTATGTAGAGAGCCGCACCGGCGGGGAGGTGAATGTCAACATCTTCGTCGGCGCCCAGCTCTGCGGCTCCGCCAACGAGTGTTTCGAGGCCATGCAGGCCGGTATCGTTGACCTCTTCACCGCCACCGCCGGCGGCGTGGCGGCCATCTATCCGCCGATCCAGGGCCTGGATATTCCCTACGCCTTTCCGGATGATCGCGCTGCCATGACCATGCTCACCGATCCGCAGTTCACCAGTTTCCTGCGGGATGAGATTCTCGAGGCCAGCAACGACAGCATTCGCCTAATGGCGATGACCCAGACCGGCGGCTGGCGAAATATTGTTAATGGCGAGCGGGAAATCCGCACCCCTGCCGATGCCGAAGGCCTGCGCTTCCGTACCATCGAGTCGGAAATCCAGCAGATCATGGTACGCGAGATGAATGCTTCTCCGACTCCGCTCCCCTGGCTCGAGGTCTATACCGGCCTGCAGACCGGAGTGGTAGACGGCACCCTCAACTCCATCTCGGATATCACCAATATGAACTTCCAGGAAGTTATCAATTACATGACCCTGGATAATCACGCCTATATGTCGTCCATGTGGCTGATGGGAAACCAGAAGTTCCAGTCACTGACGCCGGAGCAGCAGCGCGTGGTGGCCGATGGTGCGGCCATGATGTCCACCGTGCAGTTCGGTATCCAGCCGCGCAAGGAACTGGAGGCCTACCGCCAGTGGCGTGAGGCCGGTGGTGAGTTCTACACTCCCACCGAGGAGGAGATGGCCGAGTTCCGCGCCCTGGCCGAGCCGGTTCGTGGGTGGTACCTGGAAAACTTCGGCGAGCAGGGCGAACGCTTTATCGCCGAGTTCGAAGGTGCGCGAGAGCGGGCTCAGGAGCGGATCGATGCCGATCGTGCCTCTGTGCTGCAATGAGTTAAGCTAAGAGTGAGTACACGCCCCGGCCCAGCCCGGGGCGTTGTCGTTGGCGCCCTCGGAACAGTCCCAGTGGGCGGTCGATCCGCGTCGGTCGAAGATCGACGTCGCTCCCGATTCAGAACAGCCCCAGTTGGCGGTCGATCCGTGTCGGTCGAAGGTCGACGCCGCCCCAGGCTTGCTTAGAACAGCCCCAGCTGGCGGTCGATCAGGGCATCGAAGTCGTCGCCGACGAAGGGCAGGATGGCGTCCGCCACCGGCTTGAGCTGGCGGCTCAGGTAATGGTCGATATCGATGGGCGAGTGCCGTGCCTCCAGGGGCTCGGGGCCGGCGGTGGTGATCACGTAGCGGATCCAGCCGCCGTTCCGGTACTGGGGCGGCCGGCCCAGGCGGGCGTTATGCTCATCGGCCAGCCGCGCGGCACGCACCTGGGGCGGCACATTGCGCCGGTAGTCGTCGAGTCGCCGGCGCAGCCGCTTGCGATAGACCAGCCGATCGTCCTCCTCCCCCGCCTCTAGCCGCGCCACACAGTCTCGGATGGTGTGATTGATCGTCTCGCGCACATAGTCCCGGTAGGGCTCGCCGGTGAAGACGCGGCGGTAGAGCTCGCGCTGGAACGCCTGGGCCAGCGGCGTCCAGTCGCTGCGCACCGTCTCCATGCCCTTGAAGATAACCCGCTCCTCCCCCGCAGCGTCGCGCACCAGGCCGGCGTAGCGCTTCTTGCTGCCCGCCTCGGCGCCGCGAATGGTGGGCATCAAAAAACGCCGGTAGTGAGTCTCGAACTGCAGCTCCAGGGCACTCTCCAGGCCCAGCTCCTCGGCCAGGTGCCAGCGCCACCAGCCGTTGACCTGGGCCACCAGGCGCTGGCCGATAGTCGCCGCCTCGACCTCCTCGCAGGCCCGCCCCAGCCACACGAAGGTGGAATCGGTATCGCCGTAGATCACCGTATAGCCCTCGGCCTCGATCAGCTCCCGGGTGCGATGCATGATGGCGTGGCCGCGGCGGGTGATCGACGAGGCCAGGCGGGCATCGAAGAAGCGACAGCCCTTGGAGCCCAGCACCCCGTAGAAGCTGTTCATGATGATCTTCAGCGCCTGGGAGAGCGGCGCATTGCCGGCGGCCTTGGCGGCCTCGCGACCGGCCCAGACCCGTTCGACGATGGCCGGCAGGGCATGATGGCGGCGCGAGAAGCGCCCCTCCAGGTAGCCGGGCACGGCGTCGGCTTCCTCCTCGGCGGCGATCAGCCCCACCGGGTCGATCAGGAAGGTGCGGATGATCGACGGGTAGAGGCTCTTGAAGTCGAGCACCAGCACCGAGTCGTAGAGGCCGGGGCGGGAATCCATGACGAAGCCGCCGGGGCTCTCCGCCGCTTGCCCCTCCCCCAGGTTGGGGGCCACGAAGCCCAGGCGGTGCATCGCCGGCAGGTAGAGGTGGGTAAAGGCGGCCACCGAGCCGCCGCTGCGATCGGCGGGAAGCCCAGTGACGCTGGCCCGCTCGAGCAGGAAGGCCAGTAGCTCGGTCGTCTCGAAGATCCGCGTGACCAGCTCGCAATCCTTGAGGTTGTAGCGGGCCAGCGCCGGCTTGTCCTCGGCGAAGCGCCGCTCGATCTCCGCGAGGCGCTGGTAGGGATTATCGACGGCCTTGCCCTCGCCGAGCAGGGTCCGGGCCACATGCTCCAGGCTGAAGGAGGCAAACTGCCAGGTGGCACCGCGCAGGGCCTCGATGCCATCGACGATCAGCCGCCCGGGGGCAGAGACGAAGTGGTAGTTCTCCTGGCTGCCATGGGCGCGCCACTCCAGTGCCGTTCTCCCACGCCCCAGCCGCAGCGGCACGCCCAGGGCCTCGGCATGCTTCTGGAGGAGACGCAGGTCGAACTGCACCAGGTTCCAGCCGATGATGACGTCGGGGTCGACCTCGGCGAACCAGGCATTGAGCCGCTCCAGCAGCTCGCCGCGACTGGCGCAGTAGTCGAGGGCAAAGTCGAGCTCCGCCGGGGCCTCGCCATTGGCCGGCCCCAGCATCAGCACCCGGCGCTCGGCACCGCTCTCCAGGGCGATGGAGTAGAGCTCGCCGCGGCCGCTGGTCTCGATATCCAGCGACACCATGCTAAGCGGCGGGCGATAATCCGGGGCGGGGCGCAGCCGGGCATCCTTCAGGCCGCCCTGGCCATCCGGGGTGCCGGTGACTTCCACCGGGGCGGTGATAAAGCGCTCCATCAGGTAGCGCTCCGGGGGGCGGATATCGGCCTCGAAGCAGTCGACGCCGGCCTCGCGCAGGCGTCGCACCAGGCGCTGCAGCTGGCGGTACTGGGGGCAATAGAGGCCGAGCACCGGGCGCCGCTGGAAGTCGCGAAGCTCAAGGGGGCGGAGTTCGGCCTCGCCGGCCAGCTCTCTCGACAACAAGGGCTCGGCCAGCCGGCGCTGCCCGGCGGGCAGGAAGGCCACCGAGGGCCGGGGCGCCAGGGTGACCCTCAGGGGCCCCTCGTCGGTGGCCAGCCAGAAGCTCACCCGCGTACCTGCCGCGCCCTCCTCCCAGTGCCGCGTCAGCAAAAACCCCTGCCGTGTGATCACCGCCCACCCTTATGCCATGACTCTCGGGCCATTCTAGCGCCATCGGCATGCCGACGCTTCGGACGGCGACCGCCGACGGCAGGGGCGGCGGGCCGGTGACGTCAGAGGGTCATATAGGGCGAGGCCTGATGATCCTCGAACCGATAGACCTCGTAGGGTTCGCGCTGGGGGCCCGGCATGCCCGGCGTGCCGAGGGGCATGCCGGCCAGGCCGATGCCGGCCGTGGCGGGGCGCTCCTCGAACAGCGACTCGACGGCGGCCAGCGGCACATGGCCCTCGATCCAGTAGTCGCCCAGCGACACGGTGTGGCAGGCACCGAGGCCATAGGGCACTCCGGCGGCCTGCTTGATCTCGCCCAGCTCGATATCATCGACCACGGTCACCGCGATGCCCAGGGTTTCCAGGTGGCGGGCATAGGCATCGCAGCAGCCGCACTGCGGGTTCTTGTACAGGGTGGCCTCCTGGGGCAAGGCGGCCTGGGCCGTGGCGGCCCCCAGCAGCAGGATGCCACCGGCAAGCAGCGCGATCAGGTGACGGTTCATCGACGATCCCCCTTGTGGGACAGGAAAAGGTATTTGACGAGCGCGGCGATACCCAGGCCCAGCAACAGCAGGAAGGCGAGCGGCATTAGCCACCCCCACCAGGTGCCCATCAGGGCGAAGCAGTCGGCATTCATCATGGCCCGGCTCCCGAGGCAGGCCCCGGCGAGGCGCCGCCGGGATAACGGCCTGAACCTAGCACCTATGGGTAGCCCCAAGGTCAAGTCCCCTGGGCTCCTGTATAGGGTTCCTGGGGGGCGAGGCATGGCTCGCCCCAGACGCACCACTGCCGAGGGTGGCATCCGGCTGCTAGGATAAGCGGCGCGGGGTGCACTCGCCGGCGCCACGGGTTCAGGCCCGTTTCAGGTTCGTGCGCTATAAACGAGCCTCCCCAGACACCACGCAAGAGGTGACACCATGCGCAAGACGCTGCTGGCCCTGCTCCTCGGCCTGACCGCGACCACCGCCTTCGCCGCCGGCGAACACGGCGGCTCCCATGACGCCACCGGTGAGGCCGATATCGATCGCACCATTCGTTTCGAGGCAGGCGACATGTGGTTCGCCCCCGAGGGGCTCGATATTGCCCCGGGCGAAACCCTCCGCTTCGAGATCACCAATACCGGTCATCTCGAGCATGAATTCGTCATCGGCGATGCCGAGGCTCAGGAGGCTCATCGCCGGATGATGCTGGAGATGGGCGGCAGCCATGGCCATGGCGAACACGGCGGCCATGATATGGCCGAGGGGGCGCATGGCGGTCAGATGCCCTCGGTGACCATCGCGCCGGGCGAGACGGCGGTGCTGGTCTGGACGGCCCCGGCGAATGTGGACGACCTGGAGTACGCCTGCAATATCCCGGGCCACTATGAGGCCGGCATGTCCGGGACCCTCGAGTTCCAGGGATGAGCTTGCCGCATGAAACTGTTGCTTCTCGAGGATGACGACCTGCTCGCCGAGAGCCTGGCCGAGAGCCTGAAAGACAACGGTTACCGCACCGACCTGGCCACCTCCCTGGGGGCGGCCAGGTCACTGATGGCCACCGAGACCTATGCGCTGGCCATCCTCGACCTGGGGCTGCCGGATGGATCGGGCCTGGCGCTGCTCAGGCAGTGGCGTCAGCAGGGTCGCGACCTGCCGGTATTGATCCTGACCGCCCGCGACACCTGGGAAGACAAGGTCGTGGGGCTGGAAGGCGGCGCGGATGACTACCTCACCAAACCCTTCCACGAGCCCGAGCTGATCGCCAGGATCAAGGCGCTGTTGCGGCGGCGTTCCGGCCACCTCTCCCAGCGACTCTCGCTCAACGGCGTCTGCCTGGATGAGGCCAACCAGAGCGTCAGCGTCGACGGGGGACCCTGGCACTCCCTGACGAGCACCGAGTTTCGCCTGCTGCGCTACTTCATGCACCACCCCGATCGCATCCTCTCCAAGGCGCACCTGCTCGATCAGCTCTATGCCCTGGATCAGGACGCGGCGGCCCCCAACCTGGTCGAGGTCTATATCGGGCGGCTGAGACGCCACCTCGGCAGGTCGCGGATCGAGACCCGGCGCGGCCAGGGGTATCGCTTTGTTTCGCATTGATCGACGCAGCCTGCGGATGCGGTTGCTGGCCTGGCTCTCCGGCATCGCCCTGCTGGTGACCGGCACCACCTGGCTGCTGCACGGCATCCTGCTGCAGGACCTGGCCCGCGACTTCCTGGGGGCCCGGCTGGCACGGGAGGCCGACCACGCCATCGACCAGCTGCGCCAGGATCGGTTGGCCACGCCGGCCCTGCTCGATTCGGCGAGTCGTGGCTATCAGGTCTTCCACCACCTCTATGTGCTGCGCCTCGGCGATGACATCAGCGCCTCGACACCCCACTGGCGAGGCGTCCTGGCCGAGGTGCTCGACGCCCCCGGTGATGCCCTCGTCGAGGTCGAGGCGCAGGCGCAACACCTGCTGGTCTATCGACGCCACTTCACCATGAACGGCAATGACGGCGTCCTGCTGGTGGGGGAGGATTTCGCGCAGGTCGAAGCGGGGCTGCACCAGTTGCACTGGTGGGTCGGCGGTATCGCCGCCGGGCTGCTGTTGCTGCTGGTCTCCCTGAATCTGCTGGCGGTCAATCGGGGGCTGATTCCCCTCGCCCGGCTTCGCGACCAGTTGGGCGAACTGCGCCTGGGGCAGCGGGAACGCCTCTCCCCGGACGTGCCCTCGGAGCTGGATAGCCTGGTCATGCAGCTCAACCATTTCATGGACGAGATCGACGCTCGCCTGCAGCGCTCCCGTGACTCATCGGCCGACCTCTCCCATGCCCTGAAGACGCCGCTGGCGGCGGTCACCCAGGTGCTGAGGGGGGCGCGTCCCATCGACGACGAGCGTCGCCAGAAGTTGGTGCGGCGCCTCGAGGAGGTGCATGCCCAACTGGATGCACAGCTACGGCACTCACGCATCGCCGGCCCCCATGCCGGGCGCATGAGTGACCCGCACCGGGATGGCACCCGCCTGATCGAGCTGTTTCGCGCCCTCTACCCGGATCGACGGTTCACCCTGCGCCTGCCGCAGGCCAGCGACCAGCGCGTGCCCATCGAGGCCCAGGATCTCTCCGAAATGCTGGGCATCCTGCTCGATAACGCCGGGAAATGGGCCACCCGCGAGGTGACCTGCCGCCTCACCATCACGGACACCCTGCGTATCCTCGTCGAGGACGATGGGCCCGGCGTCGCCGAGGCCGACCTGTGCCGTCTCGGTCGGCGGGGCACGCGACTCGATGAGCGCCACCCCGGGTACGGGCTGGGCCTGTCGATCCTCACGCAACTGGTATCGCGCTACTCGGGACAGACTCGGTTTGCCACCAGCCCGCTCGGCGGCCTGAGGGTCGAGCTGACGATCCCCCTACGGCCGGGGTAAGGCCAGTTTTTTTCAGGGCGAATTCAGCTTGTCCCCTCAAGATGGCTCCGACCAGACACTGACGGGAGTCCTGCATGGCAAGTTCGAGAGTCATCACCCAGCCGCTGTCCCGCCGCCAGCTCCTGAAAGGCGGCGCGGCCCTCGGCCTGGGATCGGCGGCCGCCCTGGGCCTTCGCCCCAGTTGGGCCGACCCCTGGGGCCAGACCAGCGCCTATGCCAAGGGCGTCGAGGAGGGGCCCGAGGTGTCCCTGGCGATCCGTCGGGAATCACTGCCAATCGCCGGCCAGGAAGCCCATCCGATCAGCATCAACGGTACCAGCCCCGGGCCGCTGATTCGCCTCAGGGAGGGCCAGGATGCCGTGCTGCGGGTCACCAACCTGCTCGACGAGCCCACCTCCATTCACTGGCATGGCCTGATCCTGCCCCCCGGGATGGACGGCGTGCCGGGGATCAGCTTCGCCGGCATCGCCCCCGGCGAGACCTTCACCTACCGCTTTCCGGTGCGCCAGAACGGCACCTACTGGTATCACAGCCACTCCGGCCTGCAGGAGCAGCTCGGCCATGCCGGCCCCCTGATCATCGACGCCGCCGAGCGCGAGCCCTTCCGCTACGACCGCGAGCATGTGCTGCTGCTCACCGACTGGACCTTCGAGGAGCCCATGGCGGTGTTCCGCAACCTGAAGACCGCCGAGGGTTACTACAACTTCCAGGAGCGTACCGTCGCCGACTTCTTCGCCGACGTGCGCGAACGGGGCTTCGCCGCGACGGCCGAACGGCGCGGCATGTGGGCGCGGATGCGCATGAGTTCGCGGGATATCGCCGATGTGACCGGCAGCACCTACCGCTACCTGATCAATGGTCATTCGCCCGAGGAGAACTGGACGGCGCTGTTCCGGGCCGGCGAACGGATTCGCCTGCGGATCATCAACGGCTCGGCGATGAGCTACTTCGACGTACGCATCCCGGGGCTGAGGATGACCGTGGTGGCCGCCGACGGCCAGCCGGTGCAGCCGGTCCCCGTCGACGAGTTCCGTATCGCGGTGGCCGAGACCTATGACGTCCTGGTGGCCCCCGAGGACGACACCGCCTATACCCTCTTCGCCGAGTCCATGGACCGCAGCGGCTATGCCCGTGCCACCCTGGCGCCCCGGGAGGGGATGGAGGCGGAGCTCCCCGAGCGTCGCCGGATCGCCGACCGCGGCATGGAGGCCATGGGCGCCCACGGCATGGCGGGCATGGATCACTCCACGATGGAGGGAATGGACCACTCCGGCATGGGAGACATGGATCACTCCACGATGGAGGGGATGGGTCACTCCGGCATGGGAGGCATGGATCACTCCAATATGCCGGGGATGGATCATTCCGCCATGCCGGGCATCTCGGGTGAACAGGACAGAATCACCGCCGGTGGCATGCTGGCGGCAGGCGCGGCACAACCGGGCTCCCGCTACGACCAGGCCGGCATCGGCATCGATCCCGATGAACGCCGCGTGCTGGTTTACCGCGACCTCAAGGCCTTTACTCCCTGGCCGGATCGTCGCGAACCGGGCCGCGAGCTGGAACTGCACCTCACCGGCAACATGGAACGCTATATGTGGTCCTTCGATGGCCGGAAATTCAGTGAGGTAAGCGGCCCCATTCATTTCGCCAAGGATGAGCGCCTGCGACTGATCCTGATCAACAACACCATGATGGAACACCCCATCCATCTCCACGGCATGTGGATGGAGCTCGAGAACGGCCAGGGCGAGCTGATTCCCCGCAAGCATACCCTCAACGTCAAGCCCGGCGAGCGGGTCTCGGCGCTGATCACCGCCGACGCCGAGGGCAGCTGGGCCTTCCATTGCCACCTGCTCTACCACATGGACGCCGGCATGTTCCGTGTCGTCGAGGTGTCGTAAGGAGAAACCATGACTACCCGAGCCTCAATAACCGCGGCCGGCGTCCTGCTGGCCATGGCCACGCTCCCCACCGCCCAGGCGGAGGACGGCTACGATGCCCCGCCCGACTGGCCCGCCCCGATGGTCGAGCACAACATGGGCATGGCACTGTTCGAGCGACTGGAATACGCCGTGCCCGACAAGGGCGAAGAAGCGCTAATCTGGGACTTTCAGGCCTGGTACGGCGGCGACGTCAACCGCCTCTACCTGAAGTCCGAAGGCGAGAACGTCCAGGGCGACGGCGAGGATGCCGAGTTCGAATCGCTGGAGTTGCTCTATGGCCGCCTTATCGCCGACTTCTGGGAGCTCCAGGGCGGCATCGGCTATCAGGGCGGGGTCTTCTCCGACGACCATGCCGAGCGCACCTACGCCGTGATCGGCCTCCAGGGCGTGATGCCCTACGGCATCGAGACTGACCTGGCGCTGCAAGTCAGCGACGACGGCGACGTCTCGGCCAGCGTCGAGGGAGAGTACGACCTGCGTCTCACTCAGCGCCTGTACCTGCAGCCACGCACCGAGATCGCCGTGGCCGCCGGCGAGGCCGAGGCGTTCGGCGTCGGCGAGGGGCTCAACTCGGTTCGCGTCGGCCTGCGTCTGCGCTACGAGATCACCCGTCGTGTCGCCCCCTATCTCGGCACCTACTGGGAGAAACGCTATGGGGAAACCGCCGACCTGGCCCGCGCCGACGGCGACCCCAGCGAAGATACCGGCGTCGTCGCCGGGATCAGGCTGATGTTCTGACACCACCCGCGGGACCGCGGCGGCACCATTACGCCAGGTGCGGCATGAGCCACTGGGCCAGTTGGGCCGGCTGCATCACCCCGGCCTGGCGCGCCACCTCGCGGCCCTCGCGGAACACCATCAGGGTGGGGATGCTGCGGATGCCGAAGCGCCCGGCCAAGGCCTGCTGCGCCTCGGTATCCAGCTTGGCGAAGCGCATGCGCGGCTCCAGCTCCCGGGCGACCTGGGCGAAGAGCGGCGCCATCATCTGGCAGGGCCCGCACCAGCCGGCCCAGAAGTCCACTACCACCGGCAGCTCGCTGCGCGCCACCAGGGCGGAGAAGTTATCGGCGGTCAGCGCCACCGGTTCTCCGGTGAACAGCGGTTGCTTGCACTTGCCGCAGCGCGGCCCATCATCCAGGCGCACCCGGCTGACGCGATTGACGGCATGGCAATGGGGGCAACCCAGAGTCAGGGCATCGGACATGGGAGTCTCCGGAGCGAAATCGGCCTAAGGTCCCCCCCAAGATGGGGGCGAGGCCACCCGGCCTCAAGTCAGCCGAGAGATGACACCCCAGGCAGGCAGACGATGCCCTCGGGGCAGAAGCACGATGGCTCGAACTCACCGGGGTAGCCTCCGGGATTGGCCACTACCCGGGTACCGCGACAGATGAGGTCCACCGGTTCATGCACATGGCCATGCAGCCACAGCTCCATGCGCCCCATCAGCCTCTCCAGGTGCGAGGCGAAGGCCGGCGAGAGCGGGTCACCCCGATAGCGGGGCGGGATGCATTGGGCCAGGGGCGCATGATGGCTGATCACTACGCTGGGGCCGGCCCAGGGCTTGGCGAGCTGCGCCTCGAGCCAGGCCAGCGCCTGCCCATGCAGGGCGCGACTCGCCGCTGGAGTAAAGGCCTCGCCGGCGGGCTGCTCGATCACTTGAAAGTCCGGCATCAGCCGCCGCGCCTCGCGCTCGGTATGCTCGGAATCCTGGGTCGGGTCGTCGGCATAGAGGGCGAAATCGGTCCATAGGGTGGTGCCCAGGAAGCGTACCCCGTTAAGGATCACCTCATCGTTATCGAGCAGATGGATACCGAGCCGCTTCGCCTCGGCGCGCAGCTCTCGGCGCAATGCCGGCATGCAGCTGCCGTAATACTCGTGGTTGCCGGGCACATAGAGGATCGGCTGGTCGCGAAACTGGGTCGCGGCCCAGGCCAATCCCTGCCCCTGGGCATGGATATCGCCGGCCAGCACCACGACATCCGCCGCCACCATGGGCAGCTCTCGCCCATCATCAAAGTGTTCCAGGTGCAGGTCGGACAGGACCCGTAGACGCATTATGACCTCCGGTGTCGATGCGATGATTCCATCCTACTAGCCTACTGGTTAGTCGCCAGCGGCCGACTAATGAGATTCCGTGCGGCCCTGGCAAGGCCGGATAGCAGAACGCCTGCCCCCGACTCGGCCGAGGCTAGTCCGCCCGATAATGCACCGCCAGCCAGATGCTGTCGCGCTCCAGTGGCGTCCAGGCCACCCGATGGCGACGATGGGCGGGGATCAGCAGATGATCGCCCGGCAACAGATGGCGGATCTCGCCGTCCTCGAACTCCAGGCGCGCCTCGCCGGCCAGCAGGGCGACCCACTCGTGATCGGCCTGGTCATACCAGCCGGAGACGTGTCCCCGGGAGACGATGCGCTCCACCCGCACGCCCTGGCCCCGGGCCAGTACGTCGACGATTTCCTCGGGGAGCGCCTCGGATGGCGAGGCGAGTAGGTTGGCGGTCATGCACCCTCCACCAAAGTCGGATTGCTCGCACCGCTCAAGCTGTCATGATGCCTCCCATAACGCGAGGACAGCCAATAACAACAAAAGCCACCATAACAAGCGTCGCGGCAACAACAAGAATAATAGACGCATAAAAAAGGCCCCCCGAAGGAGGCCAGGTGGAGCACGCCAGCTCACTCTGTGTATCGCCGTTATCCGGCGATGTCGCGATTCGTCACTC
The DNA here is from genome assembly GCF_055388505.1 of Bisbaumannia salifodinae. Next base: position 1,556,155 of record NZ_AP043781.1, on the reverse strand, counting down.
TCTTCTCGTTGTTCTTGCTCCCGGACGCCCTGCGTCGATCCCGTGATCTCTTCCTTGCCCTTCGGCCGGTTTTCTCGCGACCGAGGCTTCTGCTTGTCATTACCTATTCGAAATCCATGCCACTCTCTCTACAACTTCTTTACTATCAGCAAGTTACAAAAACATCCCCGTATCGCATGGCGTCTGGCTCTGCCACCGACCTCACGGTGCCGCACCACTAAGGGGCTTTTTCGCATCAGAGCGCATCACTCTTGTGCATCTCCCCATTAACTTGGCTTTCACTGGTGATTTTTCCTGTCATCGTCGCCTCCTTCGCAAGAATAAGTATCACCTGAACTTCGCCTCTGCCTCCTCGAGTCCCCAGAGAGTTGATGGAAAGGCTTTCCATAACGCATTATTGCCGGCATCTGACCCTGCCGGAGACTCCCTGATGACGCACCCCCGCCTCGGCTTTATCGGCATCGGCCTGATGGGCGACCCCATGACCCGCCGCCTGCTGGCGGCCGGCTTCGATGTCACCGTCTGGAACCGCTCTCCCGCCAAGGCCGAACCGCTGGGCGAGGCCGGTGCCCGCCTCGCCGCCTCCGTCGCCGAGCTGGTCGCCGAGGTCGACGTGATCATGCTCTGCCTGGCCAATACCGATGTGGTGGAATCGGTGGTCTTCGGCGAGGAGGGCGTGGCCGCCCATGGCCGCCCCGACCAGCGGCTGATCGACTTCTCCAGCAGCGACCCGACGGCCACCCGCGACTTCGCGGCCCGCCTCGAGGCCGCCTGCGGCATGGACTGGGTGGATGCCCCGGTCTCCGGCGGCGTGGCCGGTGCCGAAGCGGGCTGCCTGGCCATCATGTGCGGCGGCGACGCCGACGCGGTCGACGCCTGCCGCCCGCTGATGGCGCCGCTGGCCGCCCGGGTCACCCATATGGGCCCGGTGGGGGCCGGTCAGGTCACCAAGGTCTGCAACCAGATGGTGGTGGGCTGCCAGGCGGCGGTGCTGGCCGAGATGGTGGCGCTCGCCGAGGCCAGCGGCGTGGATGCCACCCGCCTGACCGAGGCCCTCGCCGGCGGCTTCGCCGACTCCAAGCCCTTCCAGATCCTCACCCCGCGCATGGCGGCGGGGGACTTCGCGAACCCGCCCTGGCATCTGCGCACCCTGCTCAAGGACCTGGACATGGCGGTGGCCCAGAGCCAGCGCAGCGGCAGCGCCACCCCCATGAGCGGCCTGGCCGCCCAGTTGATGCGCGCTCACGCCAGGCGCGGCCACGGCGAGCACGACCCGGCCATCCTGGTGGAAGCCTATCGGGACTGAAATCACTCGTCGGGATGCCTCTCCCCGATCTTTCGCCATTGGCAGGCATCAGGGAAACAGGACGCCTATCACGCATCCAAATATGGGGTATGACTTGTCTGGGCCGGCGACCTATTGAAAACTGATCGGGCAACAACACAGTGAACCCAGCACCCATCCTGGGATATGCAATAAGGCACCTGAACCACGCTTGCGTGGGTAACCCTTCGCCAACGGCGATGGGTGCGTATTATTCAGGAGCCTTTGCATGGAATCATCCCCTCGTCACCCCTCCCCCCGTCTCTGGATTCGCCAGCCGCTGAGCTGTGCCGACCCGGCCGCCGCGAATGGCGTGGTGATCCAGGACAGCCGTATCGTCGAGCGCCTCGCCACCGGCCAGGAACCCAGCCTTCCCGTCGACCAGGTCTTCGATGCCTCCCAGCATGTGCTGCTGCCGGGGCTGGTCAATACCCACCACCACTTCTACCAGACCCTGACCCGGGCCTACTCCGCGGCACTCAACAAGCCGCTCTTTCCCTGGTTGACCACCCTCTACGACGTCTGGGCCAACCTCGACGAGGAACAGATCGCGGTGGCCAGCGAGCTGGCCATGGTCGAGCTGCTGCTTTCCGGCTGCACCACCGTGGCGGATCACCACTATGTCTTCTCCCAGGCCCTGGAGTCGGCCATCGATCGGCAGGTCGAGACCGCCCGGCGACTCGGTGTACGGGCTGCCCTGACCCGCGGTTCCATGAGCGTGGGCCGCGACCAGGGGGGCCTGCCACCCCAATCGGTGGTACAGGACGAGGCCCGCATCCTCGACGACAGCCGTCGCTTGATCCAGCACTACCACCAGCCTGAGGAAGGCGCCATGATCACCGTGGCCCTGGCCCCCTGCTCACCCTTCTCGGTCAGCCGCGAGCTGATGCGCGCCACCGCCGATCTGGCCAAGGCGGAGGGGGTGCGCCTGCATACCCATCTGGCGGAAACCGAGGACGAGACCCGCTACTGCGAGCGCCTCTTCGGCCTGCGTCCCCTCGACTACCTGGACGACTGCGGCTGGCTCAATGATCGCACCTGGCTGGCCCACGGTATCCACTTCACCAACGAGGAGATCCAACGCCTGGGCCGTGCCGGCACCGGGATCGCCCACTGCCCCTCCTCCAACATGGTGCTGGGTTCGGGGCTCTGTCCCACCCTCGAGCTGGAGCGCGCCGGGGTCCCACTGGGGCTCGCCGTGGACGGCTCGGCCTCCAACGATCACTCCAACCTCGCCGAGGAGATGCGCCAGGCCATGCTGCTCGGCCGCCTGCGCTACCGTCCCGACCAGATCGGCCATGACGACGTGATCCGCTGGGCCACCCAGGGCTCCGCGCGCTGCCTGGGCCGCACCGATATCGGCGGCCTGGCCCCCGGCCAGCAGGCCGACCTGGCCCTGTTCAAGCTCGATGAACCGCGCTTCTCCGGTGCCGAGAACCTACTCGCCGCCCTGCTGCTGTGTGGCGCCCACCGCGCCGACCGGGTCATGGTCGCCGGTCGCTGGCGGGTCATCGATGGGGCGATCCCGGATCTCGACCTGGGCGCCCTGATGGCGCGCCACCAGGAGGCCGCCCGGCGGCTCTGGCGGGCTCTCTAAAGACCCGCGTGACCACGCACTCCCACCAAACCGGTAGCCAATAACGACAACCTGCCGACACCGCCTCCGGGCGAAGGAGTCCCAGATGTCCAACGATAATTCCTGGTTTCGCCGTTTCTCGGCCAGTGCCGACGTCAACGAGATGCCCCCACTCAGGCGGGCCGTGCCCCTGGGTATCCAGCACGTGCTGGCCATGTTCGTCGGCAACGTGACCGTGCCGCTGATCATCGCCGGGGCCATGGACCTGCCCAGCGAGATCACCATCTTTTTGATCCAGGCGACCCTGTTCGTCTCAGGCATCGCCACCCTGGTACAGGCCCTGGGGTTCGGCCCCCTGGGAGCCAGGCTGCCCATCGTGATGGGCACCAGCTTCGGCTTCGTGCCGGTACTGCTGCCCATCGCCCTCAACCTGGGCCTGCCGGCGGCGCTGGGGGCTACCCTCTGCGCCGGGGTGACCATCGCCCTGGTCGGGGCCTTCCTGCCCTGGGTGCGCTTCCTGTTCCCCCCGGTGGTCACCGGCACCTTTGTGCTGATGATCGGCATCCTGCTGCTCCCGGTAGGCTTCGCTTACGCCGGCGGAGGCTTCGGCGCCGCCGACTTCGGCGCCTCCCACCATCTGCTGCTGGCGGGACTGGTGTTCGCCGTCACCCTCGGCTGCCATCAGTTCGCCCGCGGCTTCTGGTCGGAGGCGGCACCGCTGATCGGCCTGGTGGCGGGCTTCGCCACGGCACTGGCCACCGGCCTGGTAGATCTGTCGCGGGTCGCCGAGGCCGACTGGCTCACCCTGCCCCGCCCCCTGGCCATCGGCATCGAATTCCATTGGGCAGCGATCCTGCCCATGGTGCTGCTGGCCCTGGTCACCTGCGCCGAGTCCATCGGCGATATCGTCGGCACCACCGCCGGTGGGCTGGACCGCCAGCCCACCGAGTGGGAGCTCTCCGGCGGGGTGATGGCGGATGGCGTTGCCAGCGTCTTCGCGGCCGGCTTCAACGCCTTTCCGCAGATCAGCTTCAGCCAGAACGTGGGCATGGTGGCGCTGACCGGCGTGGTCAGCCGCTTCGTGGTGGCCATCGGTGGCGGCTTCCTGCTGGTGGCCGGCCTGTTGCCCAAGCTGGGGGCCCTGGTCTCGAGCATCCCCAATGCGGTACTCGGCGGCGCGGTCCTGATCATGTTCGGCATGATCACCAGCGCCGGCATCAAGATGCTCAGCCATGTGGCCTTCGACAAGCGCAACATGGTGATCATCGGCGTCTCGCTGTCGGTGGCCATCGGCCTGCCGGCCCATGAGGACTTGCTGGCGGGCGCCTCGGCTGAGGTCCGGGCCATGCTCGACTCCGGGCTGATCCCCGGCGCCCTCTGCGCCATGCTGCTCAACTTGCTGCTCCCCACCCCCGGCAAGCGGGCGCGGCCGACCCGGGTAGCGGAGCTCCCCCATGACTGATGGTGCCCCCGCCACCAGGGCCTCGCTACCAGGCTAGTCCCCCTTGCCTCGCGCTCGACGCCGCTTCAGGGCGTCGCTTGGCCCCGCCACCCAGGCGGGGCCCTTTTGTCGATTGTTCCCCCCCGCCGCCTTCCGTACACTTGTTTGATCTTCAGTGACCCATTTCGATGAGCGAGACAGCCATGGCATTCGCGGGAACCTCCACCTACGTGGCCACCGAGGCCCTCAAGCAGGCGGTCAACGCCGCCGTGACCCTGGAACGCCCCCTGCTGATCAAGGGCGAGCCGGGCACCGGCAAGACATTGCTGGCGGAGGAGCTGGCGGCCGCCCTGAACACCCGGCTGATCACCTGGCATATCAAGTCCACCACCAAGGCGGCCCAGGGTCTCTACGAGTACGATGCGGTGAGCCGCCTGCGCGACTCCCAACTGGGCATCGAGGGGGTCGAGAACGTCACCAACTACATCAAGCCCGGCAAGCTGTGGGAGGCCTTTACCGCGGACGAGCGGGTGGTACTGCTGATCGACGAGATCGACAAGGCGGATATCGAGTTCCCCAACGACCTGCTCCAGGAGCTCGACCGCATGGCCTTCCATGTCTACGAGACCGGGGAGACCATCCAGGCCCGCCACCGGCCGATCATCGTCATCACCTCCAACAACGAGAAGGAGCTGCCCGACGCCTTCCTGCGCCGCTGCTTCTTCCACTACATCGAGTTCCCCGACCGGGAGACGATGCAGGCCATCGTCGATGTGCACTTCCCGGAGATCGCCCCCCGGCTGGTGAGCAAGGCCCTGGAGGTGTTCTTCGAACTGCGCCAGGCCCCGGGACTCAAGAAGAAGCCCTCCACCTCGGAGCTGGTGGACTGGCTGAAGCTCTTGATGGCCGACGACCTGGCCCGGGAGGCGCTCTATCACCGCGACCCGGTCAAGGCGATTCCGCCGCTGGCCGGGGCCCTGGTCAAGAACGAGCAGGACACCCAGTTGCTGGAGCGGCTGGCCTTTATGCTGCGTCGCAAGAGTCGCTGAGCCATGTTTATCGGCCTGTTCGAGACCCTCAAGCGCGCCGGGGTGCCGGTCTCCCTGCGCGAGCTGCTCGACCTCCATGCGGTGGTGGAGCGCGGGGTGGTGTTCGCCGATATGGAGGCCTTCTACCGGGTGGCACGCACCGTCATGGTCAAGGACGAGCGCCACTTCGACCGCTTCGATCGCGCCTTCGCCGCCTGGTTCGAGGGGCTGGAGAACCTGGACGCCGCCATCGAGGCGCTGATCCCCGACGACTGGCTACGCCGCGAGTTCGAGAAGCGGCTCACGGAGGAAGAGAAGGCGCAGATCGAGTCCCTGGGCGGGTTCGAGGCACTGATCGAGACCTTCAAGCAGCGCCTGGAGGAGCAGAAGGAGCGCCACGCCGGTGGCAACAAGTGGATCGGCACCGGCGGCACCAGTCCCTTCGGCGCCTACGGCTACAACCCGGAGGGCATCCGCATCGGCCAGGACGGCTCCCGCCACCGCCGGGCCGTCAAGGTGTGGGACGAGCGGCGCTTCCGCGACTATGACGACAGCCTGGAGCTTGGCACCCGCAATATCAAGATGGCCCTGCGCCGGCTCAGGAAGTTCGCCCGCCAGGGGGCCGCGGAGGAATTCGACGTGGACGCCACCATCCGCGAGACGGCCCGGGATGCCGGCCTGCTTAACGTGCAGATGCGCCCCGAGCGCCATAACGCGGTGAAGGTGCTGCTACTGCTCGATGTGGGCGGTTCCATGGACGACCATATCCGCACCTGCGAGGAGCTCTTCTCGGCGGCCCGAGCCGAATTCAAGCACCTGGAGCCCTACTACTTTCATAACTGCCTCTATGAAGGCTTGTGGAGGAACAACGCCAGGCGCCAAGGTGAGCGAATCGCCACCCTGGATGTGCTGCACACCTATGGCAGCGACTACCAGGTGGTGATCGTCGGCGATGCGGCCATGTCGCCCTACGAGATCACCCACCCCGGTGGCAGCGTCGAGCACTTCAACGACGAGGCCGGGGCGGTGTGGCTCAAGCGCCTGGTGGACGCCTTCCCTCATCTGGTGTGGCTCAACCCCATGCCGTCCCGAGCCTGGGAGTTCACCCACTCGACCCAGTTGATCCGTGAGCTGATCGAGGATCGCATGTACCCCCTGACCCTGGCGGGGCTGGAGGAGGCCATGGGCGAGCTGGCTCGCCGGAGTTAATAACCTAAAATAGTTATTATCTGGAAAAATAACCTTTAAAGGCTATATTTAACGACAGAGGCCCGCCTGGCCGCCGCTGGCCGGCCCCGCTCAGGAGATAGCCATGCCCCCCGCCATTGCGGTCATCACCGGCGATATCATCGCCTCGCGCCGGCTAGGACCCCCCGAACGGCTCTCGGCGGTCCTCGATCACGCCCTGTCCCGCCTGGCCTCACGCTTCGGTGCGGTCAGCGAACGCTACCGGGGCGACGGCTTCCAACTCGTCCTCCCCCAGGCCTGGCAAGGCGTAACGGCCGCCGTGTTGCTGCGCGCCGAGCTGATTCGCCACTCCCGGCCCCAGCAACGCTGGGACGCCCGCCTGGCCATCGCCATCGGACACGACGACCGGTGGCGGGACGACTCGCGCATCGCCGAGGCCGGCTCGGCGCCTTTCGTGGCCTCCGGCCAGACACTCGACGCCCTGGACGGCGACCACCACCTGGCCCTGCGGCTGGCGTCGGGCGACTCGCCCTGCCTGGCCCTGCTGATTCGCCACCTGGATGCCATGCTCGAAGGCTGGCCTCCCGCCGCCGCGGAGGCCATCGCCGAGCGCCTGTGTCATGCTGAGTCCCAGCAGGCCCTGGCCGAGCGGCTCGGCATCAGCCAACCCGCGGTCCACAAGCGCCTGCGGACGGCACACTGGCCGCTGCTTCAGGAGACCCTGAGCTACCTGGAACGGCGCCTCAAGGAAGAGAGCGAGGCCCATGACTAGCCCCGAATCCCTGTTGCTGGCGTTGTGGCTGGCCCATCTGACCGGCGACTTCCTGCTGCAACCCCATGCCTGGGTCGAAGAGCGCTACCGCCTGGGACACCGCTCACCGCACCTGGGGCAACATGCCCTGGTCCATGCGGCCCTCACCTTTGCCGTGCTGGTCATCGCCGCCGCCCATGACGCCCAGCGTGGCGCGGTAGCGGTGGCATTCGGCGTCCTGGTCGTGGCGGCCAGCCACTGGCTGATCGACCTGGCCAAGTCACGACTATCGCCCCGCCGGCTGCGCTGGTTCCTGCTCGACCAGGCCCTGCATGGGCTGGTGCTGGTGGGACTCTGGCTGGCCTGGGTCGGCAGCTGGCAGCCCCTCGGGAGCGCCGTCGCCTGGCTCGCCACGCCCCAGGTACTGGGCCTGGCCTGCGCCTACCTGCTGGTATCGCGCCCGCTCTCCATCGCCATCGCCCTGGTGATGCGGCGCTGGAGCGAGCAGCTCGAGGCCACCGGGACCCTGGCGGCGGCGGGGGCGAGGATCGGCATGCTGGAGCGCTTCCTGGTGCTGACCCTGGTGCTGCTCGACCAGCTCACGGCGGTGGGCTTCCTGCTCGCCGCCAAGTCGGTGCTTCGCTTCGGGGACCTGCGCGAGGCCCAGGACCGCAAGCTCACCGAGTATGTGCTGCTGGGCACCCTGCTCAGCGTCGCCTCGACCCTGGCCCTGGGCCTGACGCTGAGACTGCTGCTGGAGGGCTAAGCCGATGTGGCGATCCCTGACGGTGCTTGTCGCCGTTTCCCTGCTACTGCTGACCGGGTGTAGCACCCCATCCACGCTGGAGCGGCGCCATGGCTATCTCGTCGATCACTCCCATGGCGCCCCCTCTCATAGCAGCCGGGTCCGTCACCTGGTGATCCATTACACCAGCAGCGGCGAGGCGCGCTCCCTGGCCACGCTGACCGGCCCCCATGTCAGCGCCCATTATGTGCTACCGCTCCCGGCCCGCCGGCACGACGGCGAGCCGCTAATCTACCAACTGGTGGACGAGTCCCGGCGCGCCTGGCATGCCGGCGCCAGCGCCTGGAGGGGGCGCACCCACCTCAACGACACCTCCATCGGCATCGAGATCGTCAACCGGGGCCCCGATCGCTCCTTCGCCCAGGTGGAGGCGGCCCTGGAGGCGGATCCCGAGGCGGCCCCTCCGATCCACTGGGCGCCCTACCCCGAGGCGCAGATCGACGCCCTGATCCGCTTGGCCCGGGATATCATCGAACGCCACGGCATCCATCCCAGCGACGTGGTGGCCCATTCGGATATCGCCCCCAGCCGCAAGATCGATCCGGGCCCCGCCTTTCCCTGGCGGACCCTCTACGAGGCCGGGATCGGCGTCTGGCCCGAGGCGGCCAGCGTGGCTCGCTACCGGGCGCGCTTCGCCGCGGCTGCCCCCGACACCGCCACCCTGCAGCGGGCCCTGGCGGCCTGGGGCTACCCCCTCGAGGTCAGCGGCGAGCTCGATGACCCGACCCGCGCCGTGCTGCGCGCCTTCCAGATGCGCTTCCGCCCCGCCGACTACCGCGGCCAACCGGACGCCAAGACGGCGGCGATTCTCTGGGCACTGCTGGAACGCTACCACCCCGAGAGCCTGGAAGGACTCGCTGAAACCCCGGGCTCTGGGGCTCTCGATACGCCGGAACGCTACCACCCCGAGAGCCTGGAAGGACTCGCTGAAACCCCGGGCTCTGGGGCTCTCGATACGCCGGAACGCCACCACCCCGAGAGCCTGGAAGGACTCACCGAGACCCCGGGCTCTGGGGCTCTCGATACGCCGGAACGCTACCACCCCGAGGCCCTCGAGGCGCTAACGCCTTATACCGAGGCATCCCCGGAGGCGGCGCCCGGCAGGTAGTGGATCACGTCATGGAAACGCAGAGGCCCCTGCCCCAGGTTGCGCATCAGATGGTGGCGGTCGGCATAGAAGCGCAGCCCCTCGCCGGGCCCCAGGCGCTTCTCCTCGTCGCCGGCCAGGGTCAGCCCCAGGGTGCCTTCCACCACCACGATATGCTCCACCACCCCCCGGGCATGGGGCGACGACTCGCTCGCCGCCCCGGGGGCCAGCTCGATCTCGAACATCTCGAAGCCCAGCAGCGGGTCGAAGGGAAACAGCACTCGGGCCTGCATGCCGGCGGCGTCGCGGCCCCAGCGGGTTTCCCCTGCCGGCCCCTCCTCGGCGTCCGTCCCCGGCGGGGCGAACAGCGACGAGAAGGAGACCGAAAAGCCGCTGGCGATCTTCCATAGCGTCGATACCGTGGGGCTCGACTCGCCCCGCTCGATCTGCCCCAGCATCGCCTTGCTGACCCCGGTGGCCCGGGCCGCGCGATCGAGGCTCCAGCCCCGCGCCTTGCGCAGGCCGCGCAGCCGCGTGGCGATATGGGTGGCGATCTCCTGCATCGCAGCCTCCAGTGAGAGTTATTCCTATTGTGCGCTATGACGCACAGTGCTAGGGTACCGGCATTGTACGCTATAACGCACAGCGCGAGGAGTCGTCCCCGCGTCAGGAGACACCGGCCATGCAACCGCAGACCCACTTCGCGACATCGCGCCGCTCGCTGTGGCGCGACCTCAGCCCCTCCACCGTGACCGCCGGCCTGGTGGCAGTACTGGTGGGCTATGGCAGCTCGGCGGTGATCATCTTCCAGGCCGCCGAGGCGGCCGGTGCCAGCCAGGCACAGATCGGCTCCTGGTTGTGGGCGCTGGGCATCGGCACCGGCCTGACCTCCCTGGGACTGTCGCTGCGCTACCGCATGCCGGTGCTGACCGCCTGGTCGACTCCCGGGGCCGCCCTGCTGGCCACCAGCCTGCCCGGCGTGCCCATGGCCGAAGCCATCGGCGCCTTCCTCTTCTCGGCGGCGCTGATCACCCTGTGCGGCGTCACCGGCCTGTTCGGCGCCCTGGTCAAGCGCATTCCCCCGACCCTGGCCGCGGCCATGCTGGCCGGGGTGCTGCTGCGCTTCGGCATCGACCTCTTCGCCACCTTCGAGACCCAGTGGCCGCTGCCCCTGGCCATGCTGCTGGCCTATGGCCTGGGGCGGCGCTTTTTGCCCCGCTACGCCATCGTGCTGGTGCTGCTCACCGGGGTGGCGGTCACCGCCACCCAGGGGCAACTCCAGTTGGGCGGTATCGCCCTGACCCCGACCCTGCCGGTCTTCACCGCGCCGAGCTTTTCGCTCTCGACCCTGATCGGCGTGGGCATCCCGCTCTTCGTGGTAACCATGGCCACCCAGAACCTGCCCGGCATCACGGTGCTGCGGGCCGCCGGTTACCCGGCCCCCAGCTCGCCGCTGATCGGCTGGACCGGAGCCACCACCCTGGCCCTGGCGCCCTTCGGCGGCTTCGCCCTCAACCTGGCGGCGATCAGTGCCGCGGTCTGCCTGGGCCGCGAGGCCCACGAGGACCCGGCCAGGCGCTACACCGCCGGGGTCGCCGCCGGGGTCGGCTACCTGACCCTGGGGATCTTCGGCGCCACCGTCACCGCCCTGTTCGCCGCCTTCCCCGCCGAGCTGGTGATGGCCCTGGCCGGTCTGGCCCTGCTGGGCACCATCGGCAACGGCCTGGCCGGCGCCATGGCGGAGCCCGAGCAACGCGACGCCGCCCTGGTCACCTGTTTGTTCACCGCCTCCGGGGGCACCCTGCTGGGGATCGGCGCCGCCTTCTGGGGCCTGCTGGCGGGAATGGCCATGCTGGGGCTGCATGCCTGGCGCCGCTAAGACCTGATGATGCTGGGACCTAATGATGCTGGGGCCCGGCGATGCCGGGACTAGATAACGCCTGGCGGCGCTAAGACCTGGCGATGTTGGGGCCTGGCGATGCTGGGACCGGATCACGCCTGCCGGCGCTAAGGCCTAGTCTCGCGTCGCCGGGAGGATTGGCGGCATCACCGCGGCCTGCTAGGGTTCGGGCATTTCACCGGCCGCAGAGAGGCGTCATGACCGGGCTGACCTTGACCACCCGCCGGGGGCCGGCCATCGCCCCCCACCTGGAGGCGCTCGCCGGGCTGCGCATCCGGGTGTTCCGCGACTTTCCCTACCTCTACGACGGCGACCCCGCCTACGAGGCCGCCTACCTGGGTCGCTACGCCGAGAACCCGGCCAGCCTCTTCGTGCTGGCCTTCGACGGCGAGGCCCTGGTGGGGGCCGCCACCGGCCAGCCCCTGGCCGATGAGGTGGCGGAGTTTCGCGCCCCCTTCGCCGCCGCCGGCATTGATCCCGCCACGGTCTTCTATTACGGCGAGTCGCTGCTGCTGCCCGAGTACCGGGGCCGCGGCATCGGCAAGGCCTTTATGGCCGAGCGGGAGGCCCATGCCCGGGACAACGGCTTCGCCCTCGCCGCCTTCTGTGCCGTGGAGCGCCCCGAGGAGCATCCCCGCAAGCCCGCCGACTATCGCCCCCTGCACGGTTTCTGGGCGAGCCGCGGCTACCGCCGCCGGGGCGAGCTCGCCACCACCTTCGCCTGGAAGGATCTCGGCGAGGCCGAGGAGAGCGACAAGCCCATGGTCTTCTGGCTCAAGGAACTGACCCCATGACGGTAACGGTAGCCGCCGCCCAGTATCCCATCGACCGCTTCCGCCACTTCGACGACTTCGTCGCCAAGGCCAGCCGCTGGGTCAAGGACGCCGCCGACCGCGGCGCCGACCTGCTGGTCTTCCCCGAGTATGGCGGCATGGAGCTCACCTCCCTGCTGCCCGAGGCGGTGATCGGCGACCTTTCGGCCCAGCTCGAGGCGCTGCAGCCGCTGCGCGACGACGCCCTGGCCGTGTGGCGACGCCTGGCCATGCAGCATGAGGTCACCCTGCTGGCGCCATCGCTACCCTGGCGCCTGGCCGATGGCCGCTACGTCAATCGCGCCTGGCTGATCACCCCGGACGGCCGTATGGGTCACCAGGACAAGCAGATCATGACCCGCTTCGAGAACGACGAGTGGGGGGTCTCCGCCGGCGACGGCCTGCGCCTCTTCGATACCCCGGCGGGACGGCTCGGCGTGCTGATCTGCTACGACAGCGAGTTCCCCGACCTGGCCCGGGCCCTGGTCGAGGCCGGTGCCGACCTGCTGCTGGTGCCCAGCTGCACCGACACCCCCGCCGGCTACCATCGGGTGCGCCTCTCGGCCCAGGCCCGCGCCATCGAGCAGCAGGTGGCCATCGTCCACTCTCCCACCGTGGGCGAGGCGCTCTGGTCACCGGCGGTGGATATCAATACCGGCCATGCCGCCGTCTATACCCCCTGCGATCATGGCTTCCCGCCGGACGGCATCCTGACCCGGGGCGAGGACGCCACCCCGGGCTGGCAGCTGGCCCGCCTCGACCTGCCGCTGATTCGCGCCCTGCGCGAGCAGGGCCAGGTCAATAACTACCATGACTGGGAGCTGCAAAAGCAGCGCCTCGCCTTGGGCGTCGAATGGGAGATGAGCGCCGGGGACAAGGCGTAGCGAGGGTTTTTTGCCAGGGAAGGCAAAAGTAGCGCCCAGGGAAGGGTTTACAGCGCCTCGCGAAGGCTTGTCGCCGGACCAGCTATCGCCATCACGTCGGCCCGGTAAAGAAGACTCAACCACAGAAACGGCATTCTCTACCAACCGACCCGGCGTTTTGCCGCCACCCCGGCTTGCCGTACAATGCGCTGCAAAGACGCTGCGAGTCGCAGCCCCGCCTGTTAACGCTTCGAAGGATACGCCCAAGCCATGCGCGCCAGTGAACTCCTGATGTCCACCCTCAAGGAAACGCCCAACGACGCCGAGGTGGTCAGCCACCAGCTGATGCTGCGGGCGGGGATGATCCGCCGCCTCACCTCCGGCCTCTACACCTGGCTGCCGCTGGGCCTGCGCACCCTGCGCAAGGTGGAGCGTATCGTCCGCGAGGAGATGGACCGGGCCGGCGCCCAGGAACTGCTGATGCCGGCGGTGCAACCCGCCGAGCTGTGGCAGGAGTCGGGCCGCTGGGAGCAGTATGGCCCGGAGCTGCTGCGCCTCAAGGATCGCCACGACCGCGACTACTGCGTGGGCCCCACCCACGAAGAGGTGATCACCGACCTGGTGCGCCGCGAGCTCAACAGCTACAAGCAGCTGCCGGCCAACTTCTACCAGATCCAGACCAAGTTCCGCGACGAGATCCGCCCGCGCTTCGGGGTGATGCGCTCCCGGGAATTCATCATGAAGGACGCCTACTCCTTCCATATCGACGAGGCCTCGCTAAAACAGACCTACCAGGCCATGTACGACGCCTATGTGCGCATCTTCACTCGCCTGGGCCTGGGCTTCCGTCCGGTACTGGCCGACAGCGGCGCCATCGGCGGCGACCGCTCCCACGAGTTCCACGTGCTGGCCGACTCCGGCGAGGACGCCATCGTCTTCTCCAGCGACTCCGATTACGCCGCCAATATCGAGAAGGCCGAGGCCCTGCCAGCGCCGCTGGGCAGCGACGCCCAGCGCCCCGCGCCCAGCGAGGAACTGCGCCTGGTCGACACCCCGAACGCCAAGACCATCGCCGCCCTGGTCGAACAGCACGGCCTGCCCATCGAGAAGACCCTCAAGACCCTGATGGTCAAGGGCAGCGAGGGCGGCCTAGTGGCCCTGCTGGTGCGCGGCGACCACGAGCTCAACGAGATCAAGGCCGAGCACCTGCCCGAGGTGGCCGCGCCCCTGACCATGGCCACGGAAGAAGAGATCCGTGCCGCGGCGGGCGCCGGCCCCGGCTCCCTGGGCCCGGTGGGCCTCGAGATGCCGATCGTCATCGACCGCTCGGTGGCGCTGATGAGCGACTTCGGCGCCGGCGCCAATATCGATGGCCAGCACTACTTCGGCATCAACTGGGAGCGCGACCTGCCCCTGCCCAAGGTCGCCGACCTGCGCAACGTGATGGAGGGCGACCCCTCCCCGGACGGCAAGGGCACCCTCTCCATCAAGCGCGGCATCGAGGTGGGGCACGTCTTCCAGCTGGGCAAGAAGTACTCCGAGGCGATGAACGCCACCGTGCTCGGCGAGAACGGCAAGGGCACCCACCCGTGGATGGGCTGCTACGGCATCGGCGTGACCCGGGTGGTGGCCGCCGCCATCGAGCAGAACCACGACGCCAATGGCATCATCTGGCCGGATGCCATCGCCCCCTTCCATATCGTCCTCGTACCGATGAATGCGCATAAGTCACAGCGCGTGCGCGACGAGGCGGAACGCCTCTACACTGAGCTCACGGCCCGGGGTTACGATGTGTTACTCGATGACCGCGATACCCGGCCGGGGGTCAAGTTCGCCGACCAGGAGCTGATCGGCATTCCGCACCGCCTGGTGATCGGCGATCGGGGCCTCGACAAGGGAGAGCTCGAATACAAGGGGCGTCGCGATGAAGAGGCCACCATGGTACCCGCCGATACCCTCCTGGACTTCCTGGCCGAAGCCATTCGCCGCTAGGCAGCGTCGCGGGCGCCGGCGATGCCTGGCGCCCCTACTGCTGAGCGGTAGCCTCTTGCTGATCCCGGGCGCCCAGGCCGAGGTCGTGCCGGCCAGCCTGACCCACACCCTGGAGGCGGTGCTCGAGGCACCCCGCTCCGCCGAGGCGGTGTGGGCCTCCCGGCAGTGGATCAATGCCATGGAACCGCGCCTGGCACGCTTTGTCGGCGACGCCGGCCTGCGCCGTGCCCTGCTGGAGCGGGTCTATCACGAGGCGGCCCTGGCGGGCCTCTCGCCGGAGCTGGTGATGGCGGTGATCCAGGTGGAGAGCGCCTTCGAGCCGGAGGCGGTCTCCCATGCCGGGGCCCGCGGCCTGATGCAGGTGATGCCCTTCTGGGTCGACGAACTGGGCCGCGCCCAGGACGACCTCCTCGACCCCTGGCTCAACCTGCGCTATGGCTGTACCATCCTGGCCCACTACCTGGCCGCCGAGCATGGCGACGTGACCCGGGCCCTGGTGCGCTATAACGGCAGCCACGGCGAGACCTGGTACCCGGAGCGGGTGATGCGGGCCTGGCTCGGTCATTGGCGCGCCCCCGGCCTGGATGGACTCCCCCGGGACACCGCCCAGCGCTAGATTAACCACAACAAAACGACAGGCGCGGCGTCCCCATGGCAGAGAGCCTCGACCATCAACTGCACCGCCTGGACCGAGCCTACCGGGGCATTCGCGGCCAGTTGGTGTTACTGGTGCTGGGTGCCCTGGCGCTGAGCCTGCTGGTGCTGTTGTGGTCGGCCCAAACCCAGAACGATCAGCAGGCCGAACGCGACCTGGCCCGGGTGGAGGCCCAACTGGAACTGCTGGGCCAGCGGCTGAGCGGCCAGGTACTGGACTATGCCCTCTGGGATATCAGCCATCGGCAGGTACACCTCGCCAACGAGCTCGATCCCGCCTGGCTGACCCAGGAGCTGGGCGGTAGCCTCTACGATAACCTGGACATCGACCTGGCCATGCTGATCGCTCCGGATGGCAGCGTCGACTACGCCATGCGCCGGGGTGCCTCCTGGCAGGCCACCACTCAGCCCCCTCATCCGCTGCCACCCGGTGAGGGCCCGGGCGCCCACCTGGCCTGGGCCCAGTGGCAGGAGCAGCCCGTGTTGCTGGCCATCGCCGAGATTCACCCCGAGAGCGAGTCCCTGACGCCGGCCCCCGCCCCTCACCGCCTGCTCTTCGCCCGCTACCTGGACGACCCCTTGATGGAGGAACTGCGCCAGGTCACCGGCCTGGCCAGCCTGGCGCTAAGTGCCGAACCGACCCTCGCCGAACGCCTCCCCCTGCTGGATAGCCGTGGCCGGGAACTGGCCTGGCTGCACTGGACTCCCCAGCGTCCCGGCCGGTCGATCCTGCTCGCCGCCCTGCCCTGGCTGGCGGGTGTGATGACCCTCTTCATCCTGGTCACCTTCGTGTTGTTCCGTCGCCTGACCCGGCGGCTCGACCAGAGTCGTGCCATCGGTGCGGAGCTGCAGGCCACCCGTTCGGGGCTGGCCGCCCAACAGCAGGCCTGGCAGGCGCTGCGCACCCTCTACCGCCGAGGCAGCAACGAAGAGGAATTCCTGGCCGCGGTGCTGGCCCATGCCGAGCGTCTGCTGGGCGATACCTGCATCAGCATCTGGCGCCTGGAGCCGGAGGCCCAGCGCCTGATCTGTCGCGCCAGCCTGGATCCCGCCCAGCGCGGCGAGACCCTCGATCTGGCGCCCCTGGAGGCCTATCGCCGGGCCTTGCAACTGGGCCCCTATCTGGCGGTCTCCCGGGTCGAGGCCGAGCCGCGGCTGGCGAAGATGCGCGACTACTTCCGGCGCTATGGCATCGTCTCGCTGCTGGATATCGGCATCTTCGACGGCGGCGAGCTGCGCGGCACCCTGTGCTGCGAATCGACCCACCCTCGCGAGTGGCGCAGCGAGGAGATCAGCAGCCTCACCGCGCTCTCCGGGCTGCTCTCCCAGTTCAGCGAGTCGCTACACCGCCGGGTCGCCGAGCAGCACCTCAAGCGGCGCCTCGAGTTCGACGAGACCACCGGCCTGCCCACCCTGCGCAAGCTGATGGCGAACCTGGCCGAGGAGAACGGCGACTTCACCCTCGGCGTGCTGCGTATCACCGGCCTGCACCGCCTCAACGAGACCCTGGGCTTCGCCGCCGGCGATCGTGCCCTGCGCGAGCTGGTGCTTTTCCTGCGCCACTGGGGCGAGCGCCGCGACCTGGAGGCGCATCTGGCCCGCCTGCCCTCCAACCGTCTGGCGCTGGTGGCCAAGGGGCTGGATCGCGGGCGGGTGGAGCAGTTGGGGGCGGAGCTGCTCTCGGCCCTCAATGCCCAGCGCTGGCTGTCCCCGGAGACGCCCTACCATCTGCGCTTCTTCCTCGGCCTGGCCCGCTATCCCGAGGATGATCGCCAGCTCGATCGCCTGCTGCTCAAGGCAGAGTTGGCGGTCAAGCAGGCCCGCGAGCATCCCCACCATCCCCTGGCGCTCTTCGACCGCCGCTTCGGGCGCTGGATGCAGCACCAGGATCAACTGACCCAGCAGTTGCGTCAGGCTCTGGCCCGGGCGGAGCTGCGCCTGCACCTGCAACCCCAATTCGATATCGAGGGGCGGCTGCGCGGTGCCGAGGTATTGCTACGCTGGCAGCATCCCCACCAGGGCCTGCTGGCCCCCGCCGATTTCGTGCCGGTCGCCGAGCGCAGCGGCCTGATACGCCCCATCGGTGCCTGGCTGATGGAACAGAGCATCGCCCTGCTGGCCGGTCCGCTGCGCGGCAGCGGGCTGCGGCTATCGGTGAATGTCTCGGTGCAGCAGCTGCATGACGACACCCTGGTGGAGCAGCTCGATGCCCTCTTGAGCCGTCACTGCATCGCGCCGGGGCACCTGGTGGTGGAAGTGGTGGAATCGCTGCTGCTGGCTCCCGGCATGGAGGCACGCCTGGCGAAGCTGCGCGCCCTGGGGGTGGAGATCGCCCTGGACGACTTCGGCACCGGCTACTCCTCGCTGCGCTATCTCCAGGAACTCAGCGTCGACGAGATCAAACTCGACAAGGCCTTTATCGATCCCCTGCACCAGGCCGAGGATGCCCCCCTGGCGCGCTCGATTATCGCCATGGTGCGCACCCTGGGGTTGCGCCTGGTGGTGGAGGGGGTGGAGAGCGCCCATCAGGTCGATTTCCTGCGCCGCCAGGGCGTCGACCTGCTGCAGGGCTACCACCTGGCGCGGCCGGAGCCCCCCGAGGCCTTCCTGGCCCGCCTCGATGCCCGGGCGGCCGCGCCGGAACCGGATGCCTGAGGCGGCGCCACCGCACAGGGGAAAACCGCACAGAAAAAACCGGCCCGAAGGCCGGTATAAATGGGGGTTGCCCCCCTTCCCCTGACGACTCTGGACACCCGGCTGGCACCGGGCTCCTCGATACGGTGGCGGGAGTTCAGGACTTCTTGTCGCCCTTGTGCCTGTGGTCGTGGATGATGAAACCGACCCAGCCCACCAGGAAAGCCACCATCAACCCGACGGTCACCAGCCCGAAGATAACGGCATCGTCCCAGTACATGATCGTCTCTCCCGCCGTGAATGTATGGCTCCACTCTAGCGGCAGAAGGGGAAGGGAGAACTGACCTGGATCAAGTCCCGGGGCGGGGCCCGCCACCAAGCGGGTCGAGGTTTGATCCAGGTCAGGTTTTAGGGGCAGTGAAGGAAAACCGTGAGGGGCGTCAGAGCACCTTTCAGAGCACCTTGCGGTCTTCCACGCTGCTCGCCTCGGTGCCCGGCGGCAGCGGATGGCCCTTGGCCAGCTCGGCGCGGGTGGCCTCGCGGATCGACAGCACCTCCAGGCGGTAGCGCAGGGGCTCGCCGGCCAGGGGATGGTTGGTGTCGATGCGCACCCGGCTCTCGCCCACCTCCAGGACGGTAACGACCTGCGGGCCGGCATCCCCCTGGGTCTGGAAACGCATGCCCGGGGCCAGGTCGGGCACCGGAAAGGCCGAGCGCGCCACCTCCTGCACCAGGGCCTCGTCGCGCAGGCCATAGGCCTCCGCCGGCATCAGGGTCACGCTGAGGGTGGCGCCTTCGCCCTGGCCCTCCAGGGCGCGCTCCAGGCCGGCGACGATATTGTCGTGGCCGTGCAGGTACTCCAGGGGCTGCTGGCGGGCCCGGGAGTCGTCGAGCACCTGGCCATCGGCAGCCTCGAGAACATAGTGCAGGGTCACGACCCGCTGCGGGGCGATATGGCTCATGATATCTCTCCTATGGCGTCGCCGACGGCGCTCAGCGCTGGGACTGCAACTGGGCCACCGGCATCTCCAGGCGCTGCCGGCGGTGCAGCAGGTCGAGCAGCACGATGGCACGCTCCTCGCCCTTGTGGCGCTCGAACACCGCGGTCAGGGCCTGGAAGGGGCCTTCGATAATGGTCACCGGCTCGCCGGCGCGGAAGTAGTGGTTGGCCTGGGCCTCCTCGCGGGAGGCGCCGCGGCGCAGGGCTTCAATCAGGCCATCGTCCACCGCCAGGGGCTCGTTGCCGAAGCACACCAGGCGTAGCACGCCACGGGTGGAGCGAATCGGCCGCCAGTTGCTGGCCAGGCGATCGAGGCGAATAAAGAGGTAATGGGGGAACAGCGGTTCTTCGACCCAGGTGAGGCGACCACGACGCTTGCGCTGCACCTCCAGCACCGGATGAAAGACCTCGTAGGCCTGATTGACCAGATGCTCGGCGGCACGGAAGGACTCCCCCCCCTTGCACTGGATCACGTACCAGCGGGCGGACTCGGCCTTGGCGCGCTCATCGATGGCGTGGTGCATGACACTCCTGACTTGCCTGCTTGCCGGCCTCCCCAGAAACCCCTCGGCGGCGGTTCCCTGGAGGCGGCGGCTCTGTAACAATCGACCCTGGTCGTGCCGGCCGGGTCACCGGACGACCTGTCGGCAAGTGGCCCAGTCTACCATCGTCGGCCGCCACTGTCCGGCCGCCACCGTTTCGCCAGGGAGTGCCTCCTCGATGCCCCACCCCACCGCCCACCGCAGCTGGCGCGGCGCCCTCGCCATCTACCTGCGCGCGCCGGTCATCACCATGCTGTTCCTGGGCTTTTCCGCCGGCCTGCCCTTCCTGCTGGTCTTCTCGACCCTCTCCGCCTGGCTGCGCAGCGACGGGGTGGAAGTGGCCGCCATCGGCTTCTTCGCCTGGATCGGCATGCTCTACTCGATCAAGTTCTTCTGGGCCCCGGTGGTGGATCGACTGGCCCTGCCGCTGCTGACCCGCCGCCTGGGCCAGCGGCGCAGTTGGATGCTGCTGGCCCAATTGATGATCGCCTTGGGCCTCGCCGCCCTGGCCAGCCTCGAGCCCCAGGGCAATCTGCCGCTGGTGGCGGCCTGCGCCCTGTTGGTGGCCTTCGGCTCGGCCACCCAGGATATCGCCATCGATGCCTTCCGCATCGAGTCGGCCCCGGAGGACATGCAGGCGGCCATGGCCTCCACCTATATCATCGGCTACCGGGGCGGCCTGCTGGCCGCCGGCGCCGGGGCCCTCTATGTGGCCGCGGCGGTCTCCTGGGAAGCCGCCTATCTGAGCATGGCGGCCCTGGTGGGGGTGGGGGTGATCACGGTGCTGTTGCGCCCGGAGCCGGCGCGCCTGTCATTGACCACCCAACTGATCCATGAGCCCCGGGTACGCGCCTTCCTGCGCGTCAGCCGGGGACGCCCCAAGTGGCTACGGCGACTGGGGGCCTGGCTGATCGGCGCCGTGGTCTGCCCCTTCACCGACTTCTTTACCCGCCATCGCCGCAAGGCACTGTGGCTGCTGGTGTTTGTCGCGGTGTTCCGGATCAGCGACCTGGCCATGGCCTCCATGGCCAACCCCCTCTATATCGACCTGGGCTTTACGCTGGCCACCATCGCTAATGTCACCAACATCTTCGGTATCGCCATGAGCATCAGCGGCGGCCTGCTCGGCGGCCTGCTGGTGGCCCGCTACGGTATCGGCTCCATCCTGGTACTGGGGGCCACGGCGGCCACCCTCACCAACCTGCTGTTTGCCGCCCTGGCCCTGACCGGCCAGAGCCTGCCACTGCTGGTGATGGCCATCGTCGGCGACAACCTGGCCAACGGCCTGGCCAGTGCGGTCTTTATCGCCTTCCTTTCCAGCCTCACCTCCAAGGCCTATACCGCCACCCAGTACGCCCTCTTCTCGTCGCTGATGACCCTGCCCGGCAAGTTCCTCAGCGGCTTCGGTGGCCTGGTGGTGGCCACCGAGGGCTATGCCACCTTCTTCGTCATCTCCACCCTGCTGGGCCTGCCGGCGATTGCCCTGGCCATCTGGATCAGTCGCGACCGTAGCCTGGTGCCGCCACCGGCACCGCGAGCCAGCTAGGCCTCGGGCCTGCCGCTCTCTCAAGACCGCCCTGGCCATCTGGATCAGTCGCGACCGCGACCTGGTGCCGGTACCGCGGGCCGGTTAAGCCGCCGACTCACGACGCACAAGGGGCCGGCAGCCAGGCTGCCGGCCCCTTGAATCAGCCGCATTATCGTCCCGATCGATCAGCCCTTGCGCTGCTCCAGCAGCCAGGCCAGGGCGCCATGGGTCGCCGTCCACTGATCGCGCATCAGGGTACGATACTGCCAGGCCTCGGCGCGGCTACCCGAGGGCGGCGCCTGGTCACTGGGCAGCGCCATGGGCCGCACCTTCTCATCGCAGAGCATGGCCACCACATGGCCATTGACCGCCATCGCCGCCTTCAGCGCCTCGGCGGCCTCGTCGAAGCGCTCCAGGCGCAGCAGCGCCAGTACCCGGCCCATCAGCACGCCGAGCAGCGGCGTCTCCATGGGCACGTCGCTGACCTCCAGGGCCTGGGCATTGCGGCCCTCCCGCAGCAACTGGTCGAGCACCAGCTCGCGCAGCCCCAGGCTATCCTCGGGATCCAGGGCCAGCAGGCGCTCGGCCAGGCGCCGGGAGCGCTCCCGGGCGCCGCGCTCCATGCCCACCACCAGGGCCAGGCCGCTGCGCAGCAGCACGGCGTTATCGCCATCGTCCCAGGGCAGTCGCTGGCCCTGGCCATCGAGCTGGGTCAGCCAGCGCTCGAGGCGCTCGGCCAGGGGCTCGAAGAGGCTCGGCGCCATCCACGGCAGGCTGCCGAAACGGCTGGTCAGGGCCAGGGCCAGGTCCTGGTGGACCCGGGGACTGTCGAGCCATTCGGGGTTGGCGCACAGCTCGCTGAGCCAGCCCTCCGCTTCCACCCAGGGATCCGCCTCGAAGCCCAGCACCGTCTCCTCGTCGACCCGGGTCTGGAAATGGGCCCGCCAGGCGGCATAGAGGGTGTCCTCCCGGGCCGAGCTGGTATAGACGATGGCCCCCGCCTCGCCCTGGGTGACGCCGAGCACCGGGGCCGTGGGCAGTTCCGCCAGCAGGCTCTGCAGGGCCACCAGGGGACCGGCCAGGTTCTCCTCGGAGTTGACCATCTGCTCGGCCAGGGTGGCGCCGGGATTCTCGGCCAGCTCGCCCAGGAACTCCAACTGCTCCGGGTCCATGTCGCCCTGGCGGGCCAGGCGCCGGAACCAGAAACGGGCGCGCTGGGATGCCTCCTCTTCCTGGCCCTCATGGAGCAGCAGCATCGCCTCGATATAGGCCAGGGTGGGCGAGTCCGGCAACGCCTGCTGGGCGCGCACGAAGGCCTCCCGGGCGCTGGCCAGGTCGTCGTTGTCCAGGTGCAGCAGACACAGCCGCTCCAGGGCCACCCCACGCAGGAACAGCGGCCCGCGGTCGAGGACGGCATCCAGCAGCGCCTCGCGCTTGCGCAGGAAGCCGCGCTCCTGGTAGAGGTCGATCAACAGTTCGAAGGCGGGCTCCGCCTGATCCGGCAACCGCGACCAGTCGCCCTGCTCGTCGAACAGCGACTCGAGGATCTGCTGGGCGCGGCCGCGCTGGCCGCTCTCGGCGGCGATCAGCCCCGATTCCAGCAGCGCCTGGGCCGGCGCCTTGCCGCTGGCCAGGGCCGCCTTGAGGGCATCGCCCTTCCACTCCCGCAGCGAGAGCATCCACATCAGGTGGCTGGGCACCGGCCCCGGCACCTGGACGGCGCCGCAGCAGTGCTTGGTCTTGCGCCCGGAATCGCACCAGCAGGGCTCGTTGCGCCCGGGGCGCGCCAGCCGCTCGCAGTCGAAATCGAGGCGCTCCAGGGGCGTCTGGGACCACAGTTCCGGGGCCAGGGCCTGGGCCAGCGCCAGGTTGCCCCCCAGGCGATCGGCGCCCTCGGTGCGGGCCCATCCCACCAGCGACGGATAGTGTTCATCGTCGCGAATCGCCGCCAGGGCGCCCGAGGCATAGCCCAGCAGCTGCTCAACCCATACCGACAGCATGACAATCTCCGCCAGGAAAAGGGGCATATTCTAGCACGTCGGGCCCGACCGACTCATCCGCGGCGTGGCCAGCACCGGGGCGGGGTGCTAGGGTGTGGCTGCCCGCCTTCAGTAAAGGAAGTCCCGCCTTGCGCCTGCCCTTTCGACGCCCTCCCGCCAGTGACGACGAGGCCCCCCGGGTGCGCCTGGAGCGCCAGGGCCGCGACGAGATCGAGCGCATCACTCGGGCGGTGGAGCGGGTGCCCTGGTCGGTGAGCCTGCTGCAGATCCTGTGGACCGCGGGGCCGGTGACCCTGCTGGGGGCCTGGGGCGGCTACCTGCTCGGCTATGGCCAGGCGCCCAGCGCCCAGAACTACATCTTCTTTATCACCTATACGGTGATCACCGGCGTGGCCGGGGTGGCGGCCAACCTGGTGCATCAGTTCACCGGGGCACGCAAGGCGGCGCGCACCAGCGCCCAGATCGAGCGGGTGATCAAGGCCCTGCCGGAGCTGCTGCTGGCCACCCGCAACCTGATCGTCGATAACCTGGAAGGCGATGCCCGGCGCCGGGAAGCCGCCGCCATGCTGTTGCGCAAGGAAGACCTCTCCCCAGAGGGGGTGGAACTGGCCGCCCTGGAGCTGCTCGACGACCGGGAGAGCGCGCGGATCATCGGCCAGATCGATATCTATCGCCGGGTCGGCCTGCACGCCCGTATCCAGGATCTCCAGCAGCTCTATGGCGAGCTGCTGACACCCCAGTTCCATGCCCTGACCGAGGTGGCCCCCGGTGCCGCCGACCTGCTGCGGGCGCGCTTCGCCGGCGAGGCCCCGGACCTGCGCCAGGGGGTGGTACGCGACGAGCATTTCATCGAGCGGGTGCTGGCGGCCATCGAGCAGGACGATGAGCTGCTGATGACCCTGCAGGACGTGGAAGAGATGCTGGTGCTGGCCTTCGAGCTGATCAGCGGCCGCCAGATCCCCATGCTCACCTTCGAATACAAGGGGCGCTGGAAGCTGGCCCAGGCCTTCGATGCCCTGGAACAGGCCCGGGCCCGCCACCGCATCGCCCAGGCCACCGGGCTGTCGCGTCTGAAGGCGCTGACCGTCTACCTGGCCGAGCAGTCCGGTACCCTGGTGGAGGACGCCGCCTCGGGGCTGCGCGCCGAGGTGCTGCTGGAGCGCTCCCAGACCGCCATGGACGCCCTGGCCGAGGAGCTACCGCGCCTGGCGCAGGCCCCCGGCCAGCGGCCCCGCCTGCGCCGGCAGTCGGACGTGCTGGCCAATGCCCTGCGCCTCTACAAGAGCGTCTCCGCGGCCTACGAACAGGTGGGGCGTCAGCACGCCCAGTTGCTCAAGATGCTGGAACGCTGGGAGCGCATCAGCGAGGAGAAGGATGACCAGACCCGGCTGCGCCTGGGGCCCGGGCGCCGCGGCCTGCGACTCCGCGAGCATGTGATCGAGCTGGACGACGAGGCCAAGGCGCGGGTCTGCAAGCACCTGGCCAACCACCTGGCCGAGGCGGGGATCGACTCGCCGCGACGTTTGACCTCGGGACAGCCGGTGTGCGCCCCGCTGACCCTGGATGCCTCCAAGCGCCTGGCCATCGAGATCGCCCTGGCCCTGGAGCCGCATATCCAGCTCTCCCGCCCCGAGGTACAGCGCGCCATCAACAGCACCAATGCCGCCGATTTCGGCCAGTTGGAGCCCAACCTGTCGGCGGCGGCCAAGGCGGCGCTGGGTTCCGCCATGGTCAAGGAGATCCGCGTCGACCTGTCGCGCCCGGCGGAGCAGCTGGCCCTGGCCCTGGTGCGCCACTACCAGGTGGAGCTGGAACCCGCCGCCATCGACTTCCTGCATGACCACTACGGGGCACGCCAGGCCACCCTGACCATGCTCTCCAACTACCATGCCAGTCACTCTGGCAGCCGCGACACCGCCAATATCAGCTACCTGAGCCAGCGCCCGCCGGCGGTGGGGGCCCCGAAACGCGACTGGTATCGGGCGCTGGTTACCGCCCGCCGCGCCCTGGATCACTAAGACTACACCGGCGTGGTGGGGGCGCGGCTTAGCGCGGCGACGCCGACCTCGCCACGCCCCCAGGCCAGCAGCGGCCGGCTGCGGGCCTGCATATCCAGTTTTGCCCCCAAGCGCACCAGGTTCCAGTAGTGACCATTGAGGGTGCGCGCCAGCAGCAGGGTATCCGCCGGCGGCTGGAGGCGATCCATGGCCGCCCACACCTTGGGGCTCAGCGCCCGCAGCCGGCGGTGTACCCGAACATCGCCGAAGTCCTGCTCGCCGGGGGCGAACAGCGGTGCCACCGCCTCGGCGGACTCGCGATAGAGCGCCAGGGGCGCCCCTTGCCCCTGGCGACCGCCCATCGCCAGCACCGCCGTCTCCATGGCCAGGGCATCCTCCGCCAGGGTCGCCTCGAGCAGCGCCAGCAGCTGCTTGAGGCGCGCCGCGGAGACGCGGATTACCGCGCCCAGGTCATAGATCACCAGGCGCTCGGCCTCATCCACGGCGAAGTTGCCGGCATGGGGGTCGGCGTGCAGCTCGCCGTGCACGAAGAGCTCCTCGGTCAGCCAGTCCGCCAGCCGCGTCGCCACCGCCTGACGGCGGGCCCCATCGTCCCCCTCCAGCTCCCGCAGCGGCGTGCCGGCCAGGTAGCGCATGGCCAGCACCCGGGGCGTGCAGTGTGCCTCCAGCGGCTCGGGAAAGGCCAGGCCGGGCCAGTCGGCATAGCGGGCCCGATAACGCGCCAGGGCCGCGGCCTCGGCGCGGTAGTCGAGCTCGCCGCGCAGGCTCTCGGCCAGCTCCTCGAAGAGGGCATCGAGGCGCGCCTGGGGCACCTTGAGCCAGCGCCCCAGGCGCATCATCCGCTTGACCTGGGAGAGATCCCCCTCCAGCACCTCGGCCAACCCCGGATATTGCACCTTGAGCACCAGCGGCTCCCCCGCTGGCGTCCAGGCGCGGTGCACCTGGCCCATGGAGGCGCTGGCGAAGGAGCGAGTCTCGATCTCGGCGAAGCGGGTCTCGAGATCGCCATACTCCGCCACCAGGGTGGCGCGAATCCTCGCCCAGGGCATGGGCTCGGCCTGGCGCTGCAGGCGCGCCAGCTCCTCCGCCAGGGCCGGCGGCAGCAGGTCGTCCCACTGGGACATGATCTGGGCCAGCTTCATGGCCGGCCCCTTGAGTTCGGAGAGCCCCTCGAAGAGCGCCTCGCCCAGGGCCTGCCAGTTGGTCTCGCCGCCCAGCCGGGTGCGCAGCACGGCGCCACCGGCACGCGCCCCCAGGCCCAGCAGTCGCCGTGTTCTGCCGCGCTCACGCATAGTGATACAAGCCTTATACGGATTTATTGACAGGTTACCCCTGGCGAGGCGCCGGGAATACTGGAAAAATATCCATAGATACCGCTTTTTCAGGGGAGCCCAATGCGCCTGATCATCGCCGAAAAGCCCAGCCTGGCCCGGGCCATCGCCGAGGCCCTGCCGGGCAGGAGCCAGCGCCAGGAGGGCTACCTGCAGGTCGGCGACACCCGGGTCAGTTGGTGCCTGGGACATCTGCTCGAGCAGGCCCCCCCGGATGCCTACGACCCCGCCTACAAGCAGTGGCGGCTGGATCATCTGCCCATCCTGCCCGATCCCTGGCGGCTGACGCCACGCCCCAAGGCCCGCGGCCAGTTGGCGGTGCTGCGCCGCCTGCTCAAGGAGGCCGGCGAGGTGGTGCATGCCGGGGATCCGGACCGGGAGGGCCAGTTGCTGGTGCAGGAGGTGATCGAGCATCTAGGCTGGAAGGGCCCGGTGGCGCGGCTGCTGATCAGCGACCTCAACCGCCCAGCGGTGCAGCGGGCCCTCGGCCGCCTGGAGGACAACGCCGCCTACCAGGCACTGTACCGGGCCGCCGAGGCGCGCTCCCGGGCCGACTGGCTGTACGGCATCAACCTGACCCGGGCCTGGACCCTGGTGGGCCGCCAGGCGGGCCACGACGGCGTGCTCTCGGTGGGCCGGGTGCAGACCCCGGTGCTGGGTCTGGTGGTGCGCCGGGACGCGGAGATCGCCGCCTTCCGACCGCGGCCCTTCCATGTGCTGTGGGCCGACCTGGCGGTGGCCGGTGGCCAACTGCGGGCCTGGTGGCAACCCGGCGAGAATCATCCCCTGGATGACCAGGGCCGGCTGCTGGCCCGGCCCCCCGCCGAGGCCCTGGCGGCGCGCCTGCCCGGCGCCGAGGGCCAATTGGTGGAACTCCAGGCCCAGGACAAGCGCCAGTCGGCGCCCCTGCCCTACTCCCTCTCGGCGCTGCAGGTGGACGCGGCACGGCGCTACAAGCTGCCCGCCAAGGCGGTGCTGGATATCTGCCAGCGCCTCTACGAGCGCCACCAGTTGATCACCTACCCCCGCTCCGACTGCCGCTACCTGCCCCAGGAACACCATGGCCTGGCCGCGCGCACCCTGGCCGGGGCCTGCCAGGGCGACGCCACCCTGAGCCAGTGGCTCGCCGGTGCCGACCTCTCGCGTCGTTCCCGGGCCTGGAACGACGCCAAGGTGGGCGCCCACCACGCCCTGGCCCCCACCGGGCGCGTGCCGGACTTCTCGCGCCTCGACGACGCCGAGGCCAAGGTCTATCGGCTGGTGGTACGCAATGTGCTGGTGCAGTTCTACCCGCCCCTGGAGACCCGGGAGGTGAAGGCCGAATTCCGGATTCTCGACGAACGCTTCCGCGCCCAGGGCAGCGAACTCAAGGTGGCGGGCTGGAAGCCGCTGTTCACCACCCGGGAGGAGACACCGCCCCTGCCGCCGCTGGTGGAGGGCGAAGGCGCCCGGGTGCTCGACGCCCGGGTGGAGGATCGCGAGACCCGCCCCCCGGAGCCTTTCAACGATGCCAGCCTGATCAAGGCGATGATGAATATCGCTCGCTATGTGAGCGACCCGGCGGTCAAGCGTACCCTGCGCGACTCCGACGGCCTGGGTACCGAGGCGACCCGGGCGGGGATCATCGAGACCCTGGTGGAGCGCGGCTATCTGGTGCGGGAGAAGAGTGCCCTGCGCGCCAGCCGCACCGGCCATGCGCTGATCAATGCCTTGCCCGAGGCGGCGAGTCGCCCGGAGCGTACCGCCCTCTGGGAGCAGCGCCTGGCCGCCATCGCCGAGCAGGGCGAGGCGCCGGCGCCCTTCCTGAGCGCCCTGGTGGTGGACCTGCGCCAGCTGCTGGGGGCCGCCGACGCCCAGACCCTGCGCCAGGCCCTGGCGACGAGCCAGGCCATCGAGGCGCCGACACCCTCGCCGCGGCGCGCCGCCAAGGGGCGCCGCGGCAGCGGAGGCAAGGGCGGCGGCCGCACCTCGGGTAGCCGCACCTCGAAACCCCGAGCCACGGGCAGCCGGTCACGCCGTGTCAAGGGAGAGCCCCGATGAGAGCCCCGATGACCCAGCTGATTCTCGGCCCTGGGGCCCTGGGGCGCTTGCTGGCCCTGCGCCTGAGCCCGCAGGAGCCCGTCAGGCTCCTGGGGCGCCGCCCCCTGCCGGCCCGGCTTGGCCTGACCACCCCGGAGGGCGAGACGCTCTGTCGTGAAATCGACAGCGCCCTGAGTGATGCCCCCCTGCCCGGCGAAATCGCGGCGCTGCATCTGACCACCAAGGCCACGGGGGCGGAGGCCGCCCTGGCCACCCTGGCGCCGCGCCTGCCGCCCCGCACCCCCCTGGTGCTATGGCAGAACGGCTATGAGGTCCAACCGCGCCTGCACGCCAACTGGCCGGGGCCGGTGCTCTGTGCCAGCACCAGCGAGGGTGCCTATGTGGTGGAAGATGGCGTGGTTCACGCCGGCCGTGGCCACACCTGGCTGGGCAGCCTCGACGGGGAGCACGCCGAGCTGGCGGCAGCGCTGGCCGACTTGCTTAGTCGTGCCGGCCTGCCCACCACGCCGGTCGCCGATATTCGCCAGCGGCTGTGGCACAAGCTGGCGGTGAACGCCGCCATCAACCCCTTGGTGGCGCGCTTCGGGATTCGCAATGGGCAACTGCGCGACCGCCCCTTCCGGCCGATGGTGGAGGCGATGATCGCGGAGCTGGCGCCGATTCTCGCCGCCGAGGGGATTCCCGCCCCCGAATCGGGCTGGGCGGTGCTGGTCTGGGGCGTGATCGAGGGCACCGCCAATAACCGCGCCTCCATGCTTCAGGACGTCGGCGCCGGGCGCCCCACCGAGCGGGACGCCATCCTCGGCCCGCTGCTGGCGGCCGCCCGCCGCCATGGGCTACCCCACGAAGGCCTGCTGGCCGCCTACCATGGCCTGGATGCCTATCATCCAGCCCGGGGTGAGGCCCAGCCCTAGCCGATACCTAGGCCCAGCCCCAGCAGCGCCAGGCTCGCCAGCAGGGCCGCCACATTGACACCCAGCAAGGGTTCCAGGGCCCCACCATCGACCAACCGGCGCGGCAACTGCCGGACCACCCAGAGCAGCGCCGGCAGCGGCAGCAGCGCCAGGGCCGCCGCAGGGGGCAGCCAGCCGGCCGCCCAGGGCAAGGAGCCCGCCCAGCACCATCACCGGCCCGAAGCCGAGCCCCGGCGCCGCCAGGCAGAGCCAGGGCATGTGGGTGATCCAATGGGTATAGCCCACCACCAGCACCACCCCCAGCAGCCCCAGCGCCAGCAACGGCCAGCCCCTCAGCCACAGGAAGTAGGCGCCGATGGCCATCACTGCCACCAGGGCGGCCAGGCCCGCCATCAGCACGCTCCGGGCCGCCTCGGGCGTGGCCGGCAGGGCCCCGCTGCCCCCGGAGAAGGGCGTCCGCCGGGTCAGGTGATCCAGGCCACAGCGAAAGTCCTCGTACTCGTTGAGCCAATTCACCGCCGCCTGCCCCAGCAATGCCGCCACCAGCACCAGCGTCAGCGCTAGGCCCGACAGCTCGCGTCCCTGAGCCAGCATCAGGGCCACTCCCAACCCGGCGCAGAGCGGCGCCAGGATCAGGAAGCTGGGACGGCTAGCGTGTAGCACGGCTAACGCACGGGGGGACATGGGGCCTCCTGGCTTGACGGTTCCGGCTTCCAGTATCGACGCTCTGGGAGCTCTCCGTGTTGAGATGGATCAACGAAGGGTGAAGCCATCGGGCCGACATGGACTTGATCCGTATCAAGGCCGATCAGGAGTAACTCGACCACACTGAGGGGAACGGCCACCAAGAAGTCGCCCCATGACCGATCGACGTATTCCCCTCGCCCTCGGGGGGCTGGGCGCGGGCCTCGCCTTGGCCTGGTTGGCCCAGGGCCAAGGCGTGATTGCCGATGACCCCGAGCGCCATATCGCCATTCCCGAGGCGCTGACCATGCCCCTCCAGGTCAAGGTAGCCTACGACGATGAGCGCATCCTGTTCCGCTACCGCTGGCCCGCCGAGCGCCCCCATGTCTACCACGATATGCTGCGTTACGAAGAAGGGCAGTGGGTACGTTATGGCGCCTCGCCGGTAGGCAGTGCCCCCCAGGGCACCTATGAGGACCGCCTGGCCATGCTGGTGGATGATGGTCGTGTCCCGGAGTTCGGTCGCTATGGGGGCTATGTCACCGTGGGTGATCAGCCGCGTTTCTTCAGCGACGCCGCCGACCCCGAAGCGGTGGCCAACCACCCTCATCTGGGGCGGCGCCTGGGTCAAAGCGATATCCGCAAACACCTGCCCGGCACTCGGCTCGATATGGCCGACTGGCGAAGCGTGGTGGATGAAGCCGCGCTCACTGCCCAGCGCGAGGCGGGCTACTTCCTCGACCTCTGGCACTGGCGGGCCGGGCGTTCCAATGCGGTGGGCTACGCCGACGATCAGTGGGTGGGTGAACATCGCCATGGCGATGCGGGCCAGGGCCCCTATACCACCAACTGGGACGCCGATGCCGATCAGCCACGCTGGATGTTCGATCCGCAGGCCACCGGCCGTCATGCCCTGCGCTGGGAACAGGTCCAGGACCCGAACGTGGACTTCGATGATCTCTACTATCTGGCCGAGGCGTTCGCCGTTCCCTTCGACCCGACCCATGAGTGGCAGGAAGACGACGTGATTCCTCGGCGCCTATTGAGGGAGGGACAAGGCTCCCGAGGGGATATCCGGGTCAATGGCGACGCACGCTGGGAAGATGGCCACTGGCAGCTCACCCTGGAGCGTGCCCTGGACACCGGCCATTCACTGGATGACAAGGCCTTCCGGCACCAGGGACGCTACGACCTGGCCTTCGCGGTGCACCGGGACGCGACCGGTAGCCGTTGGCACTATATTTCCCACCCCTTCAGCCTGGGCCTGGGACGCACGGCGGATATCCAGGCCGAGCGTTTCGAGGGCAGCCCCGACTGGTCACAGCCCTGGTATGAGGTCACGCTCTTCTATCCGGGCCAGGTCAACTGGCCACTACTGATCGGCGAGGCCCATGCCGGGGCCCCGGATATCGCCGACGGCGTGCCGGTGCGCTCGCGACACAGCGAACACCAGCTGGCTCACTACGGCGTGGAGATGGAGTTCCACGAGGCCATCCTGCTGCACTGGCGTCTCACCTTATTGGCCGGGTTGCTGCTGATGCTGGCCGCCCTGGCCGCCCTCTGGCCCAGCTTTGCCCCGACCCCACGTCATTCGACCGAAGGAGACGCCCCATGAGCGGCATGCACCATATGCTGGTTCACTTCCCGCTGGGCTTCTGGGCCCTGGCGACCCTGATGATAGCCACCGCCGCCCTGTTTCCAGGTCGCCTGGCAGAGATCGCCCGAGCCGGCCTGTTGCCGGTGCTGATCCTGGGACTACTGGGGGCGGTGGCGGCGATCGTCAGTGGCTTTCTGGTCTGGCCCTGGCAAGCCAACCTGCATAGCCCACTGACGCGCAACCATATCCTGATGGCGTTCTGGGCCCTGGGACTCTGGGGCGTGATCACCCTGCTCATCTGGCGAGGCGGAGCCGAGGCCTTCTCGGGAGCACGCCGCTGGGCGCTGCTCTTCCTGGCCCTGCTCGGCGGTCTGCTATTCGCCATTACCGGCACCCTGGGTGGCCACCTGGCCGGGGCGCCGACCGCTTTCTCGGCGCTGATTCGGCTGCTGGGCTGGGAGATCTATACCACCTTCTACGCCCCCCTCTGGGCGCTCGGCCTGATGCTCCTGCTGGCGGTGGCCCTGGTAGGCCTGGCCCGCCGACGCGCCTAACCTCCCCGGGCCCGGGGCAGCGCCAGAGCCCTCAAGGCGCCGCGATCACCAGGCGGTTACGGCCGCCGTGTTTGGCCTGTCCAGGAGTCCGTCGCCTCGTCGGCGATGCGCCGCAGCTATCCCCCTAAGGAGTCGCGATCACCAGGCGGTTACGGCCGCCGTGTTTGGCCTGTCCCGGAGTCCGTCGCCTCGTCGGCGATGCGCCGCAGCTATCCCCCTAAGGAGTCGCGATCACCAGGCGATTACGGCCGCCATGCTTGGCTTGATACAGGGCTTCGTCGGCGCTGCGCATCAGCCGCTGGTAGTCGGGGTGGCCGTTATGCAGGGCCAGGCCCAGGCTGACGGTGACCTCGATCAGGGCATCCGCCGCCACCAGGAAGTCCTCCGCCTCCACCTGGCGCCGCAACCGTTCGGCGAACAGCCGGGCCCGCTCGGCGTCGGTGTCCACCACCACGATCAAAAACTCCTCGCCCCCCAGGCGGAAGAGGTAGTCGCCGCCTCGGGTATTGCGATCCAGCAGCGCCGCCATCTGCTGCAGCACCTGGTCACCGGCCTCGTGGCCATGGGTGTCGTTGATGCGCTTGAAGTGATCGATATCCACCATCAGCAGGGCGAAGGTCTTGCCGGCGGCGCGGCTCATCTCCAGCTCGCGGTTGAGCACCACCGGCAGGAACTTGCGGTTGAGCAGCTTGGTCAGGGTATCGCGCCCCGCCTCGAGCCCCGCGGCGCGCTCCAGCAGGCCGTTGAGCAGCAGATGGATGGAGCGGGTCCCCTCGCGAATCTCGGTGAGATGGCGCATCGCCTGCCGGCGATCCTCCCCGGCGATGGCGGGCAGCAGCGTCTGGTCGATACGGGCGATGGTATCGCTGATGGCGCGGATCTCCTGCACTCCCTCGAAGGCGTGCATCGCCTTGTGGTGATACCAGAGCCCGAACTCCGAGGCGGCGAGCCGTGGCAGGGCCTCGGTGTCCTGGGCCGCGGCCACGGCGAACATCAGGTCATTCTCCCAGTCCAGCAGGGCGGCGCGCTGACGCTCCCGCTCGCTGCCCAGGTTCTGGGTCAGGGAGAACAGCCGATAGGCCTCCTCGGTGCGGGCATTGCGATCATTGGCCAGGGAGTAGGCATGGCTCATGATCTCCATGGCCATATCGATATTGTCCGAGGCATAGATGGCGGCCTGGCCCTGTAGGGCGGGGTCGGCCAGTCGCTCGGCGAAGAAGCCATAGAGGCGCTGCTTGAGGTGACGGGCACCGCTCAACACCAGGTTGACCGGAATATCGACCCGGGCATGCACCTGGCCGATCTGCTCCTGCTGGCGAATCAGGGTCTCCAGGGCCTCACCCCGGGTATTGCCCATCGCGAAGAGGCGGGTGAGCCAGCGCTGCATCGACGGGTGCAGGCGCTCCTTGACCTGCTCATTGGAGAGAAACAGCGAGGCGTGGGGATCCTCCAGCATGGTGGCATAGAAATGGCTGGCCAGCTCCTCCGTGTGGGCCGCCACGATGGCCTCCACCTGCCGACGCAGGCTGTCCGTGAAGCGGCCAAGCAGCTGTTGCCAACCCGCCACCAGTTGGCAGTAGTCCTGGTAATGCATGGGTCACCTTGGGTACCGGAAAGGGGCCCGGGGTCACGTTTTCCTGCGACGCACCGGCTAGATATAGTTATCTCGTCTTTTCCGATACAGACTTTAACAAAAATACCGGGGCGGATGCCCCGGTATCCTTTTCTCACCGAGCGCGATTAAGGCGATGACCTAGCCGGTATTGCGCAGCCCGGCCGAGATGCCAGCCATGGTCACCATCAACGCCCGGGAGAGCTCGGGGCTGATGGCACCGTCGGCGTCCCGGTTACGCTGCAAGAGCTCCGCCTGGAGGCCATGCAGGGGGTCGATATAGGGGTTGCGCACCTCGATGGCCTGGCGAATCAGCGGCGTGTCCTCGAGCAGTTCCCGCTGATCGAGGATCTCCAGCAGTCCCTGATGCAAGCGGACGAAGCGCTCACGCAGGGCGGCCCCCAGCTCAAGCAGCGCCGGCTCGTCCACCAGGCGGTGCTCGTAGTAGGCGGCGATCTCCACGTCGGCCTTGGCCAGCAGCATTTCCAGCATATCCAGGTAGGTGCCGAAGAAGGGCCAGTGGGCGCGCATCTCGCGCAGTCGCTCCAGGCCGCTCTCCTCCGCCAGTCGGGTGGCGAAGGCCTCGCCGCTGCCCAGCCAGGCGGGTAGCATCAATCGGGTCTGGGTCCAGGCGAAGATCCAGGGGATCGCCCGCAGGGTCTCCACGCCGCCGTCCTGGCGCCGCTTGGTGGGCCGCGAACCCAGCGGCAGGCGGCCCAGGGAGCCCTCCGGGGTCACCGCCCGGAAGTAGGGCACGAAGTCGGGGTTCTCCCGCACCACCCCCACATAGCCGCGGTGGGCGATGCCCGCCAGGCGATCCATCTCCTCGCGCCATTCGGGCTTGGGCGCCGGGGGCGGCAGCAGCGAGGCCTCCAGCACGGCGCAGGCGTAGATCTCCATGGAGCGCAGGGCGATATCCGGCTGGCCGAACTTGAAGCGGATCATCTCGCCCTGCTCGGTGACCCTCAGGCTGCCATTCACCGAGCCCGGCGGCTGGGAGAGGATGGCGGCATGGGCCGGGCCGCCGCCGCGGCCCACGGTGCCGCCGCGGCCGTGGAAGAGGGTCAGGTCGACGCCGTGACGCTCGCAGACCGCCACCAGGGTCTCCTGGGCCCGGTATTGGGCCCAGGCGGCGGCCAGCTGGCCGGCGTCCTTGGCGGAGTCGGAGTAGCCGATCATAACCTCCTGGCTGTCGCCGGCCAGGGCCCGATAGCCGGGCAGCGCCAGCAGTTGGTCGATCACCTCGCCGGCGCGGTCCAGGTCCGCCAGGGTCTCGAACAGCGGGGCGATGGGCAGGCGCACGTCGCCGCCCACCTCCTTCATCAGCAGCGCCACCGCCAGCACGTCGGAGGGCTGGCCGGCCATGGAGATGATGTAGGTGCCCAGCGCCTCGCGCTGTTCCTGGGCGATGACCCGGAAGGTATCGAGCACCTCATGGGTCTCGGTGGAGCACTCCCAGCGACGCGGGATCAGCGGCCGGTTGGAGGCGAGTTCCTCGAGCAGGAAGGCCTGGCGCCGGGCTTCGTCCCACTCCCGGTAGTTGCCGAGCCCCAGGTAGTCGCTGAGCTCCTCGAAGACCTGGGCATGGCGGGCGGCGTCCTGGCGAATGTCCAGCTTGGTCAGGGTGACGCCGAACACCGCCACCCGGCGCAGGGTGTCGAGCAGCACGCCATTGGCGATGGTATCCAGGCCCACGTCGCATAGGGAACGGTAGCAGGTGAGCAGGGGCGCATAGAGCTGGTCGCGGTTCTCGATGATCGGGCCGCCCTCGTAGGGGCGCCCATCCAGGCACGCCTTGGCCCAGTCGCGGGTCGCCTCGACCCGGGCGGCCAGGCGCTTGAGCAACGCCCGATAGGGCTCGGCCACGTTGCCCACTTCGGCCTTGAGGGCGCTGTTGGCCTTCCACATGGAGAGCTCCGCCTTGAGCTGCTCCAGGTCGCGCAGGTAGAGGTCCGCCGCCATCCAGCGTCCCAGCAGCAGCACCTCCCGGGTCACCTTGGCGGTGACATTGGGGTTGCCGTCCCGGTCGCCGCCCATCCAGGAGGCGAAGCGCAGCGGCGCGGCGTCCAGGGGCAGGCGCTCGCCGGCCGCCTCCAGCAGCAGATTGTCCAGGTCGCGGTGGAAGTCGGGCACCGCCTGCCACAGGGAGTTCTCGATCACCGCGAAGCCCCACTTGGCCTCGTCCACCGGCGAGGGGCGCTCGTGGCGGATCTCATCGGTGTGCCAGGCCTGGCTGATCAGCTCCTCCAGGCGCCCCTGGGCGCGGCTGGCCCGCTCCGGGTAGTCGCCGGAGGCCTCGATGGTGGTCAGGCAGTCGTCGATGGCGTCGTACTTCTGGATCAGGGTGCGGCGGATGACCTCGGTGGGGTGGGCGGTCAGCACCAGTTCCACGCGCATGCCGGCCAGGGTCTCCACCAGGGTCTGGGCGGAGTAGCCGGACTCCCGGGCCCGGGCCAGCAGCTCGCCGAGCACCGGCTGGCTGCCGGGCTTGTAGTCCTCCACCCGGCGGAAGCGCGCCCGGTAGTGCTGCTCGGCGATATTGGCCAGGTTGAGGAACTGGTTGAAGGCCCGGGTCACCGGCAGCAGGTCGCGGTCCGGCAGCCGGCGCAGGTACTCGATCAGCTCGCGGCGGCCCTGGGCATCCCCGGAGCGGCCGCGCTTGGCGAAGGCGCGGATCGCCTCGATGCGGTCGACGAAGGCCTCACCCAGGTCATCGGCGATGGTGCGCCCCAGGCTATCGCCCAGGATACGCACGTTATCGCGCAGGGATTCGTGCAGGTCGTGACTCATTTGGCTCCCTCCTCGGAATGCGCAGCGGCCGGCTCCTCACGCTTGGCGGCCTGCCAATGATATTCCATCTCCTCCAGGCTCGCCTCGGCGAGACCGTGGCCCTCGCCGGCCAGGGCCGCTTCCACGCGGCGGAAGCGGCGCTCGAACTTGGTGTTGGTGCCGCGCAGGCACTGCTCGGGGTCGGCCTTGAGCCTGCGGGCCAGGTTGGTCACCGCGAAGAGCAGGTCGCCCACCTCCTCGGCGGCGTGGCGGCGATCCCCGGCGGCCAGGGCCTCCTCCACCTCATCGAGCTCCTCGCGGATCTTGGCGATCACGCCGCCCTCGTCGGGCCAGTCGAAGCCGACCCGGGCGGCGCGCTTGGCCAGCTTGGCGGCCCGGGACAGGGCCGGCAGCGCCCTGGGTACGTCGTCGAGCACCGAATGGGCGTCCCGCTCGGCGCGCTCCTCGGCCTTGAGGCTCTCCCAGCGGGCGTGAACCTGGCGGGTCTCGATCGCCTCGGCGCTCACCCCGGGAGGCCGCCGCGAGGCCAGGGTGCCCTCGGGGAAGACATGGGGGTGGCGGCGCAACATCTTGGCGGTCAGGGCGTGGACCACGTCATGGAAATCGAAGCGCCCCTCCTCGGCCCCGAACTGGGCGTAGTAGACCACCTGGAAGAGCAGGTCGCCGAGCTCGCCGGGCAGCTCCTCATAGGCGCGCCGTTCGATGGCGTCGGCCACCTCGTAGGCCTCCTCCAGGGTATGCGGCACGATGCTGTCCCAGTCCTGCTTGAGGTCCCAGGGGCAGCCCTGGTCGGCGTCGCGCAGCACCGCCATCAGGGTCAGCAGGTCATCGAGGCCGTAGCGGGGCTCGCTCATGCCTTGCCTCCCTTGCCGGTACGCAACCGCTTGACGTCGATCACATTGGGCAACTGCTGGATCCGCGAGAAGAGCCGCCCCAGGGTCTCCAGGCTATCCACCTCCAGGGTGATGGCCAGCCGGGCGATGCCGTCCTCGCTGTCGGTGCGGGTATTCACCGAGAGCACATTGACCTTCTCGTTGCCCAGCAGGCCGGTGACGTCGCGCAGCAACCCGGAGCGATCCCAGGCCTCGATGACGATATCCACCGGGTACTGGGTGCCGGGGCGCTCCCCCCACTCCACCTCGATGATGCGCTGGGGCTCGTCGAGGCGCAGCTGGAGGATATTGGGGCACTCCTGGCGGTGGATGGTGACCCCGCGCCCCTGGGTGATAAAGCCGACGATGGCCTCCCCGGGCACCGGATGGCAGCAGTTGGCCATGCTGGTCTTGAGGTTGCCCACGCCGAGCACGGTGATATCGCTCTTGCCGCCCTTGGGCGCCCCCTTGCGGGGCTTGGCCAGCAGCCGGTCGAGCTGCTCCTGGTCATCGGACTCGCCGAACAGCTGCTGGGCCTGGTGCAGCACCTGGCCGATACGCAGGTCGCCGGCGCCGAGCGCCGCGTACATGTCGTCGGGGCCCTGGTAGTTGACCTTGCGGGCCAGGGTCTCCAGGTCCATGCCCTCCAGGTCCAGGCGCTTCATCTCCCGCTCGAAGAGGGCCTTGCCCTCTTCCAGGTTCTGGCCCCGGGCCTGCTGCTTGAACCAGGCCTGGATCTTGGCCCGGGCCCGGGAGGTGCGCACATAGCCGAGGCCGGGGTTGAGCCAGTCGCGGCTGGGGCCGCCCTTGCTGGCGGTGAGGATCTCCACCTGCTGTCCGGTCTTGAGCTTGTAGGTGAGCGGCACGATACGGCCGTTGACCTTGGCGCCCCGGCAGCGGTGGCCCACCTCGGTATGCACCCGGTAGGCGAAGTCGATGGGGGTGGCGATGCGCGGCAGGTCGATGACATGGCCGTCGGGGGTGAAGACGTAGATGCGGTCCGGGGCCACGTCGCTGTTGAGGCCCTCGCGCAGGTCGCCGAACTCGCCGACTTCCTCCTGCCACTCCAGCACCTGGCGCAGCCAGGCGATCTTCTCCTCGTAGCTGGAGCTCTTGGCCTTGGTGTCGTGGCCCTTGTAGCGCCAGTGGGCGCAGACGCCGAGCTCCGCCTCCTCGTGCATGGCGAAGGTGCGGATCTGGATCTCCAGCACCTTGTTCTCCGGCCCCAGCACGGCGGTGTGCAGGGACTGGTAGCCGTTCCTCTTGGGGTTGGCGATATAGTCGTCGAACTCGTGGGGCACATGGTGCCAGCGGGAGTGGACGAGCCCCAGGGCCGTGTAGCAGTCGGCCACCTCCGGCACCAGGATGCGCACCGCACGGACGTCGTAGACCTGGGAGAACTCGATGCGCTTGCGCTTCATCTTGCGCCAGATGGAGTAGATATGCTTGGCGCGACCATCCACCTCGTAGCGGGTGATGCCCTGGGCCTCCAGCAGCTCCTCGAGGGTACCCACCACATCGCTGATATAGCGGTCCCGGTCGAGGCGCTTCTCCGCCAGCAGCTTGGCGATGGCCTTGTAGTCCTCCTCGTGGAGGTAGCGGAAGGAGAGGTCCTCCAGCTCCCACTTGAGGTGGCCGATGCCCAGGCGATGGGCCAGGGGGGCATAGATATCGAAGACTTCCCGGGCCACCAGCAGGCGCTTGTCACGGGGGGCATCCTTGACCTGGCGCAGGGCGCAGGTGCGCTCGGCGATCTTGATCAGGGCGACGCGCACGTCGTCGATCATGGTCACCAGCATCTTGCGCAGGTTGTCCTGCTGGTCGTGCTGCTGCATGCCGTGGCTGGGGGCCTGCTGGCTGATGGCGGCCATCTGCAGCACGCCGTCGATCAGCCGGGCCACCTCGTCGCCGAACTGCTTGGCGACCTGCTCCAGGCTAAGCAGCCCCTCGCGCACCGTGCGATAGAGCACCGCCGCCTCGAGCGCGGCCTGGTCGAGCTTGAGCTCGCCGAGGATATCGGCCATCTCCAGGCCCATGCGGAAGCTGGTGTCCTGGGGCAGCCAGGTCTTGTGGGCACGCTGGCTATCGGCGGCCAGGCGCTGGGCCAGTTCACAGGCCCGACGCAACTCCGCCGGGTCACTCAGGGTCACGTCGTCCTGCAGGCGCACCAGCCACTGGTCGATAGCCACCTGCCCATCGCCGTTCAGCGGCTGGTCTTCACGAACCTTCACCATCTCCTGGCGCTCCTTGATTCCACCCCGGGCCGCCGGCCGACGGCCCGCTGATTGTTCTCTGTCCGTTCCTCAGTTCGCCCCGCGGCGAAACAGCAGCACCGACTCCAGGTGCGCCGTCTGGGCGAACATATCGGCCACGGCGCCACGCTCCGGGCGCAGGCCCCCCGCCGCCAGGATGGCGGCATCCCGGGCCAGGGTCGCCGGGTCACAGGAGACATAGAGGACTCGCGTCACGGCCCCGTCTCCCCCCTGCCGCGCCAGGGCGCGACATACCGCCTCGGCGCCCTCCCGGGGCGGGTCGAGCAGCACGCCCGTCGCCGGCACCTCGTCGAGCAGTTGCGCCACCGCCTCGGGATCGTTGAGGTTCGCCTGGCGCGCCGTGAGGGCGAGGTCATTGGCCCGGGCGTTGTCGGCCAGGCGCTCGACCATCGCCGGGCTGCCCTCCACCCCGGTGACCTGGGCCCCGGCGAAAGCCAGGGGCAGGCTGAAGTTGCCGACCCCGGCGAACAGGTCCAGCAGGGCCTCCCCCGGGGCCGGCGCCAGCCACGCCAGGGCCGTCTCCACCAGGGCACGATTGACCTCGCCATTGACCTGGACGAAGTCCCCCCGGGCGAAGCTTACCCGAACCTCGCCCAGGGCGTAGTGCAGGCTCGGCGCCTCGCCGAGCCAGCGCAGCTCCGGGGCCTCGCGCCCCACCAGCCAGGCCAGGTGCACGCCCTGGCGCTCGGCGAAGG
Organism: Bisbaumannia salifodinae; assembly: GCF_055388505.1. The sequence continues at coordinate 1,515,650 of NZ_AP043781.1, read as the reverse complement.
CCCGCCAGCGCTCGGCGTCCCGGGGGTTGTCGCGCAGTTGGCGTACCACCAGGGCCGCCCCGGCATCGCCGTCGATCAGCTCCAGGTGCCCCACCTGGCGAGGCGCCTCCAGGGTCTCGAGCTGCTCGCGCAGGGCCGGGATCAGCCGGTTGAGGGGCGGCGTCAGCACCGGGCAGGCGGCGAGATCCACCAGGTGGTGGCTGCGCCGGCCGCGAAAGCCCAGGTGCAGTTGCCCCTCGGCGTCGAGCCGCACGCCGAGGCGCGCCCGGCGCCGATAGCCGAGCCCCTCGCCGGCCAGCAGCTCCGGCGACGCCGCCAGGGTCACGCCCTGACGGCCCAGTTGCTCGGCGAGCACCGCCTGCTTGTGGCGGCGCTGGGCGTCCAGGGCCAGGTGCTGCAGATCGCAGCCACCGCAACTGCCGTAATGCTCGCAGGGCGGGTCGACCCGCTCCGGCGAGGCCACGATCACCTCACGCAGGTGGGCCTCATCGAAGCGCTTGCGCTGGCGATGCACCGCCAGGCGCACCCGCTCGCCGGGCAGGGCGCCCTCGACGAAGCAGGCCTTGCCGTCGGCATCGTGGGTCAGCCCGCGGCCATCATGGGCCAGGCGTTCGATGACGATGTCGTCGCCCTCGTCGCTGGTGGCCTCGGCCACCGGAGTCGCCGGCGCGGTTCGACCACTCAGGCCCGACACACCGGAGCGGCGCCGCGGCGGGCGGCGTTTTCCAAGCATCGCCATCTCAGGCTCCGAACAGGCCGGTGGAGAGGTAGCGATCGCCGCGGTCGCAGACGATAAAGACGATCACCGCATTCTCCACTCGCTCGGCGATGCGCAGGGCCCCGGCCAGGGCACCGCCGGAGGAGACCCCGGCCATGATGCCCTCCTCACGGGCCAGGCGCCGCATATGGATCTCGGCCTCCTCCTGGCCGATATCCAGCACCCGGTCGACGCGGCTGGCGTCGAAGATGCGCGGCAGGTATTCCTTGGGCCAGCGGCGGATACCGGCAATGCTGGCGCCATCCTCCGGCTGCAGGCCGACGATCTGCACCTCGGGGCTGCGCTCCTTGAGGTAACGGGAGACCCCCATGATGGTGCCGGTGGTGCCCATGGAACTGACGAAATGGGTGATCCGCCCCTCGGTCTGGCGCCATAGCTCGGGGCCGGTGCCCCGGTAATGGGCCAGCGGATTGTCGGGGTTGGCAAATTGATCGAGTCCCTTGCCCTCGCCCCGGGCGATCATCGACTCGGCCAGGTCGCGGGCCGCCTCCATGCCCCCCTCCTTGGTCACGCTGATCAGCTCGGCGCCATAGGCGGCCATGGCCTGCTTGCGCTCCTCGGAGGCGCTCTCAGGCATGATCAACACCATGCGGTAGCCCTTGATGGCGGCGGCCATGGCCAGGGCGATACCGGTGTTGCCGGAGGTGGCCTCCACCAGGGTGTCGCCGGGGCGAATCTCACCGCGGGCCTCGGCCTGCTGGATCATCGACAGGGCCGGGCGGTCCTTGACGGAGCCCGCCGGGTTGTTGCCCTCCAGCTTGGCCAGCAGGGTGTTGTTGCGGCCGGCGGAGATGCGCTGCAGGCGCACCAGGGGCGTGTTGCCGACCACGTCCTCGAGGGTGGGAAACTGCATCTAACTTTCCTTATGGAAACGTTTTTTCCATTATATCCATGGGACCGGCCGGGTGACAGTGATGATCCCCGGCTGTGTCATACTGTCCGCCAACCCCTGGCGCCATGGGAAGCCCCGATGTCCTTGCGTACCCGCCTGATGCTGCTCGTTTTCCTGGTGCCGCTGATCCTGATCGGCGGCATCGCCACGACTAGCCTTTACTACATCGACCAGCAGCAGCAGGCCGCCCTCAAGACGCGGCTGGAGCGTGCCGTGGCCCTGCTGACGCCCTCCCTGGCCGAGGCCATCGAGGCGGGGGATCAGGTGCGCCTGGCCGAGCTCGCCCAACGCCTGCTGGACGAGTCGCCGGTGCAGGCGCTGAGCCTGCGTGATGCCCAGGGCGATGCCACCCTGCATCTGGGCAAGGGGCAGAGCGCACTAAGGCCCGACGGTGCCGGGGCCTCCGCCTGGCAGGGGTGGCGCCTGCAGACCCCCCTCCCCGGCCTGGCCACGCCCCTGTGGGTCGATCTGGAGGTGACCCCGACCGGCCAGCGCCTGACCTTCTACCGCCACCTGACCCTGGTCGGCCTGGGCTGCCTGGTGCTGGGACTGGCGCTCTTCCTGCTGGCCTACGGCCTGGGGCGTCAGTGGGTACAGCCCCTGGAATCGCTGCGCCGCGCCCTGGAGCGTCTCAATGGCGGCGACTACCGGCCGCGCCTGGACACCGGTGGGCCGGTGGAAACCGCCGAGCTGGCCCAGGGCCTCAATGCCCTGGCCGACTACCTGAGTCATGCCCAGGAAGACATGCAGCAGCATATCGAGCAGACCACCCTGGACCTGCAGGAGTCCATGGAAACCATCGAGATCAAGAATATCGAGCTCGACATGGCCCACCGCCGCGCCCTGGAGGCGAGCCGTATCAAGTCGGAGTTCCTGGCCAATATGAGCCACGAGATCCGTACGCCCCTCAACGGCATCATCGGCTTCTGCCAGCTATTGGCCCGCTCGAACCTGGACGACCGCCAGCAGGAGTGGCTCAGCCATGTACACAAGGCCTCCAACAGCCTGCTGTCGCTGATCAACGATATCCTCGACTTCTCCAAGATCGAGGCGGGCAAGCTGGAGCTGGAAAGCGTCGACCTGGATATCCTGGTGATCGTCGACGAGGTGCTGGGGTTGCAGGCCCCCATGGCCCAGCAGAAGCAGCTGCACCTGCTGGGGCTGGTCTATGACGACGTGCCGGCCCAGTTGCAGGGCGACCCGCTGCGCATCAAGCAGGTGCTCACCAACCTGGTCCACAACGCCATCAAGTTCACCGAGAAGGGCGAGATCCTGGTACGGGTGATGCTGGAAGAGACCGAGGGCGCCGAGGTGATCCTGCGGGTGCAGATCAGCGATACCGGCATCGGCATGGACGAGGAGAGCCAGCGACGCCTCTTCCAGGCCTTCCAGCAGGCCCGGGAGAGCGATACCCGCCACTATGGCGGCACCGGCCTGGGGCTGATGATCTGTCGCCAGCTGGTGGAGCAGATGGGCGGCGAGATCGGCGTGGATAGTGCCCCGGGGCGGGGCTCGACCTTCACCCTCAGCCTGCCGCTGCGGGCCAAATCGCTGGAGGAGCGCCCCCAGGAGCTGGACCTGAGCGGCCTGCGGGTGTCCCTCTTCGAGCCCCATGCGGCGACTCGCCATGCCCTGGCACACCTGCTGAGGAGCTGGGGGGCCGAGCTGCAGGTGCTCGAAGAGGCCAGCCCCTGCGACTCCCCCCTGGCGGCACCGGACCTGCTGCTGGTGGGCCTGCCGCCTCTGCCCATGGCCAGGGCGGAGATGCTCAGTTGGCGCAGCTGCCTGGCGGGGGTGAACTGCCCCAGTATCGTGATGGCCAACGTGCCGCCCTTCGATATCCCCGACCTGCCCCTGCCCCATGGCGGCGAGGTGATCAGCAAGCCCTTGTCACGGCGCAGCCTGGCGACGGTGGTCCAGCGCCAGCTGGATGCACCCACGCCGGCCCCGGCGCCCGCGGCTCCCGTCTCGACCACCCCCCGACGGGTGCTGGTGGTGGATGACACCGACTCCAATCGCCTGCTGGTGCGCGAGATGCTCGATGGCCTGGGCCTGGAAGTGGTCGAGGCGGCCAGTGGCGAGGAGGCCCTGGCCCGGGGGCGCTCCGAGCCCTTCGACCTGGTCTTGATGGATATCCGTATGCCGGGCATGGACGGCGTGGAGGCGATGAAGGCGTTGCGCGAGCTGGGCGGCGGCTGGCGAGGCTGCCCGATTATCGCGGTGACCGCCCATGCCCTGGAGGAGGAACGCCGGCGGCTGCTCAAGGCCGGCATGCATGATGTGCTGATCAAGCCGATCCAGGCGGAGGCCCTGGTCGGCCTGCTGGGACAGCATCTCAGCATGCCCCTGAGCCTACCCGCCGCCCCCTCGCCGCGCCCGGCCCCGCGTCGCCCCCCGCCCACCCGGGACGAGGAGCTGCCGGCGGTGGACCTGGCCCTGGGCACCAAGCTGGCCGGGGGACGCGAGGACCTGGCACGCCAGACCCTGGAGATGCTGCTGGCCAGCCTCGACGACACCGAGGATCAACTGCACCAGGCCTGGGAGGCCGGGGACGAGACCGCCTTCCTGGACGCCGTGCATGCCCTCAACGGCGCCTGCCGCTACTGCGGCGTGCCCCAGTTGGCCCTGCTCGCCGAGACCCTGGAGACCCGCTTGCGGGTCGCCGGCCTGGCCGACACCGCGTCACTGGTCGACGCCCTCTATGCCGCCATGGTGCGGCTACGGGCCTGGGAGCAAGGAGCGGAAGCGCCCCGGGATGGCGAGGCCACTTCCACCAGCCTGAAATAGGTCGCCCGGGGGGCGGACTCGCCCCGGGGTCGACTCAGTGGTCGTGATCGTGGTCGTGGGCCTCCAGGGCCGCCACGAAGCCCGCCTCCTGGCCGGCGATGATCAGCCGCTTCATCTCCGCCACCGCCTCCTTGAGCCCCACGAAGAGGGCGCGGGCGATGATGGCATGGCCGATATTGAGCTCATGCAGGCCGGGAATGGCGGCGATGGCCTCCACGTTGTGGTAGTGCAGGCCATGGCCAGCATTGACGATCAGCCCCAGCTCCCCGGCCAGTTCGGCGGCGGCGGCGATCCGCGCATGCTCCCGGCGAGCCGCCTCGCCACTGGCCTCGGCATAGGCCCCGGTATGCAGCTCGATCACCGGCGCCCCGGCCTTGACGGCGGCCTCGATCTGGGTCGGCTCCGGGTCGATAAACAGCGACACCTCACAGCCGACGGCGGCCAGGCGCGCGCAGGCCGCGGCGATCGCCTCGAAGCCTCCCACCACGTCCAGGCCACCCTCGGTGGTCAGTTCCTCACGCTTCTCCGGCACCAGGCACACATGGGCCGGCCGGACTTCCTCGGCCAGGGCCAGCATCTCCTCGGTGACCGCCATCTCCAGGTTCATGCGGGTATTGAGTACCTCGGCCAGCAGGCGCACGTCGCGCTCCTGGATATGCCGGCGATCCTCGCGCAGGTGCACGGTGATGCCGTCGGCACCGGCCTCCTCGGCCAGCAACGCCGCCTGGACCGGATCCGGATAGCGGGTGCCACGGGCCTGACGCAGGGTGGCGATATGATCGATATTGACGCCGAGCAGAATACGCGGGGGATGCATAGCGAGCTCCAGGGAAAGGGAAATCAAGGCATAAGGGTAAAGGCAGACGCCGAAAGCGGGAAGCCCGGGTCAAGCACCCGGCGACGCCGCGGCACGTCGGGAGGCGGCGAGGCGCTGCATCAGTTCCCGGGAACGCAACGGGCGGCTGCCCAGCAGTGGCGCCAGGGCCGCCCGGGCCAGCCCCTTGGCGGGGCCCGCCAGCCCCGGCTCGCTCCAGTCGCCCTGGGCCAGCAGGCGCAGGGTGCGCCCATCCAAGCCGCCCTCGGCCAACCGCACGAAGTGCCGCGCCTCGGCCCGATAACCATAACGGCCCTGGGGGTCCAGCTCGGCGCCCCGCTCGTCCACATAGATCGGGGCCGCGTCCAGGGCCTCCAGCAGGGCCAGCTCCAGGCGTCGCAGCGCCGGGCCACGCCGCTGCGGATAGGGCAGCGCCTCCAGCAGGGCGCCATAGAAGGCAAACACCTCGGCCACCGGCAGCTCCACCGGCAGGGTGCGGGTCAGCAGTTCATTGGCATAGAAGCCGCACAGCAGCGCCTCGCCGGCCAGCAGGGCCGCCGCGCCGCGGCTCTCCATCAGCCCCAGGCGCTTGAGCTCGGCGTGGCCGCTCCAGGTCAGGTGCAGGGGCGTAAAGGGCTGCAATCGTCCACGGCTGCGGCTGCCGGGGCGCTGTACGCCCCGCGCCACGGCGCGTACCCGACCATGATCCAGGGTGATCAGCTCCACCAGGGCGCTGGTCTCCCGGTAGGGACGCTTATGCAGCAGAAAGGCGGGTTGTGGCTGCATGGACGATCCTTCGATAGCCGCAAGCTACAAGGAACAAGGAACAAGGAACAAGGAACAAGGAACAAGGAACAAGGAACAAGGAACAAGGAACAAGGAACAAGGCAATCTTCGCCCAGCCCTATGGGCAACAAAGGGGGTTCTTGTACCTTGCCCTTGTGGCTTTCGGGGTTCCTTGCCGCTTGGCGCTGGGGCTTAATCCAGATCGTAGCCCAGGCTCTTGAGCGCCCGGCTATCGTCGGACCAGCCGCGCTTCACCTTGACCCAGAGGTTGAGCATGATCTTGGCGCCGAAGGCCCGCTCCATCTCCAGGCGCGCCTCGCGACCGATCTGCTTGATGCGCTCGCCCTTGTCGCCGATCAGGATCTTCTTCTGGCCGGGGCGCTCCACCAGGATCAGGGCGCTGATATGGATCACCTTGCCGGTGTCGCGGAACTCCTCGATCTCCACCGTCATCTGGTAGGGCAGCTCGTCGCCGAGCTGACGCATGATCTTCTCGCGCACCAGCTCCGCGGCCAGGAAGCGCTGGCTCTTGTCGGTGATCTGGTCTTCCGGATAGAAGTGGATGCTCTCCGGCAGATGCTTGGCCACCTCCGCCTCCAGCTCCGGCACATTGGTGCCATGCTTGGCGGAAATCGGCAGGATGGCGGCGAAGTCGCGCTTGGCGCCCACCTTGGCCAGCCAGGGCAGCAGGCTGGCCTTGTCCTCCAGCCAGTCCACCTTGTTGACCGCCAGGATCACCGGCGCCTTGACCTGGGCCAGCTTGTCCAGCACCACCTGGTCCTCGTCGCTCCAGCGGGTGCGGTCGATGATAAAGACCACGCAGTCCACGTCGCGCAGGGCCTGGGTGGCGGCCTGGTTCATGAAACGATTGATCGCCTTGTTGCGATCCTTCGCCATGATATGCATCCCCGGCGTGTCCACATAGATGAACTGCGCCTCCCCCTCGGTCTTGATGCCCATCACCTGATGACGGGTGGTCTGGGGACGCCGGGAGGTGATCGACACCTTCTGGCCGAGGATGCGGTTCATCAGCGTCGACTTGCCCACATTGGGGCGGCCAATGATGGCCACGAATCCACAGGTCTGGGTCATGACCGGGCTCCCTTGGGTTCGAGTTGCGCCAGGGCCTGTTCGGCGGCCTGCTGCTCGGCATAGCGACGGCTGGAGCCGACGCCGACGGTGGGAACATCCAGCATCTCTACCTGGCATTCGATGGTAAAGGTCTGGGCATGGGCCTCGCCCTCCACCGACAGCACCTCGTAGCGGGGCAGCGGCGACTGGCGGGACTGCAGGAACTCCTGCAGGCGGGTCTTGGGGTCCTTCTGGGTATCCTGCAGGTCGATGGCCTCCAGGCGGGTACCATACCAGGCCAGTACCCGGGCCTTGGCCACGTCCATGCCGGCATCCAGGTAGATGGCGCCGATCACCGCCTCCACGGCATCGGCGAGGATGGAGTCGCGACGATGGCCGCCGCTCTTCATCTCGCCGGAGCCGAGCCGCAGACACTGGCCCAGCTCGAACTCCCGGGCCAGCTCGGCCAGGGTCTGGCCCTTGACCAGCCGGGCCCGCAACCGCGACAGCTGTCCCTCGCGGGCCTCGGGAAAGCGCCGGAAGAGCGCCTCGGCGATCACGAAGTTGACGATGGAGTCGCCGAGAAACTCGAGCCGCTCGTTGTTCTTGCCGCCGTAACTGCGATGGGTCATGGCCAGTTCCAGCAACGAGGCGTCGCCGAACGGGTGGCCGATGCGACGGCTGAAATCCTTCAGGGGGTTGCTCACGAAACTCCTGCTCTGTTGCTTATCGGATGACCCGCGGCCAGGCCGCGAGCCATCGGGGGCTCTCCCCCCTGATTACTGAATCCGCCGCACACTGGTAAAGCTGGGCAGGCCGCCGTCCCAGTGCATCCATACCGCGAAGGCACGGCCGACGATGTTCTCTTCCGGCACGAAGCCCCAATAGCGGCTGTCGTTGGAGTGATCCCGGTTGTCGCCGACGGTGAAATAGTGCCCCTCGGGCACCACCACTTCGCGCACCTGAGGACCGGGATCCTGAGGATTATTGTAGATAAGGTGGCCTCGCTCGCCTAAGCGCTCTTCGAGGAGCAGCTCCCGGGGCGCTGCGGCGGGCCCCTCCTCCAGCAGCGCCTTGGGCACCGCCTCGCCGTTGATATAGAGCTGCTTGCCCTCGTAGCGCACGCGATCGCCGGGCAGCCCCACCACCCGCTTGATGAAGTTCACCGAGGGCTCACTGGGGAAACGGAACACCATGACATCGCCCCGCTGCGGCTCGCCCAGCTCGACGACACGGGTATGGGTCACCGGCAGGCGCAGGCCATAGGCGTACTTGTTGACCAGGATAAAGTCGCCCACCTCCAGGGTCGGGCGCATGGAGCCGGAGGGGATCTGGAAGGGCTCCACCAGGAAGCTGCGCACCACCAGCACCACCAGCAACACCGGGAAGAAGGAGCGCGCATAGTCGACGGGCCAGGGTTCCTTGAGCAGCCGTTCGCGGGCCCCGCCCTCCACGGGCTCCTGGGCCTCGGCCTCCACCGCGGCGAGCCGCGCCAGGCGGCCACGCCGCCACCACAGCCGGTCGGCCAGCCAGATCAGGCCGGTGATGGCCACGGCCACCACCAGCAACAGCGAAAAGTCCATGGGGTTAAGCGTTCCTAGGTTATCAAATCAGTCATTGACCTTGAGTACCGCGAGGAAGGCGTCTTGGGGAATCTCCACCCGGCCGACCTGCTTCATGCGTTTCTTGCCTGCCTTCTGCTTCTCGAGCAACTTCTTCTTGCGGCTCACGTCGCCGCCGTAACACTTGGCGGTGACGTTCTTGCGCAGCGCCTTGACGGTGGAGCGAGCCACCACCTGACCGCCGATGGCGGCCTGGATCGCCACGTCGAACATCTGACGCGGGATCAGCTCCTTCATCTTTTCGACCAGGATGCGCCCCCGGCCGTGGGCATGGTCGCGGTGGATGATCACCGCCAGGGCATCCACCCGGTCGCCGTTGATCAGCACGTCCAGGCGCACCAGCTTGGCGGCCTCGAAGCGCTCGAAGCCGTAGTCCAGGGAGGCATACCCCTTGGAGATCGACTTCAGGCGATCGAAGAAGTCCATCACCACCTCGGACATCGGCAGCTCATAGATCAGCTGGATCTGGCTGCCGAGGAACTGCATGTCCTTCTGGGTACCGCGACGATTCTCGCACTCGGCGATCACGTTGCCGACGAACTCCTGGGGCACCAGGATGCTGGCCCGCACGACGGGCTCGCGCATCTCCTCCACGTCGGCCATGTCCGGCAACTTGGAGGGGTTGGAGACGTAGCGCACCTCGCCATTCTTCATGACCAGCTCATAGACCACGGTGGGCGCGGTGGTGAGCAGGTCGAGATCATACTCGCGCTCGAGGCGTTCCTGGATGATCTCCATATGCAGGGTGCCGAGGAAACCGACCCGGAAACCGAAGCCCAGGGCATCGGAGTTCTCCGGCTCGTACTCGAGGGACGCATCGTTGAGGGCCAGCTTCTCCAGGGCGTCGCGGAAGTCCTCGTAATCGTCGGCGCTGATCGGGAACATGCCCGCATAGACCTGGGGCTTGACCTTCTGGAAGCCGGGCAGGCGTTCCACGTCCGGGGTCTTGGCGTGGGTGATGGTATCCCCCACCGGGGCCCCCTGGATGTCCTTGATGCCGGCGACGATAAAGCCCACCTCGCCGGCGCGCAGCACGCCGGTCTCGCGGCGCAGCGGCGTAAAGATGCCCACCTCGTTGGCCTGCCAGTCGCGGCCGGTGGACTTGATACGGATCTTCTCGCCCTTCTTGAGGGTGCCGTCGAAGATCCGCACCAGCGAGACCACCCCCAGGTAATTGTCGAACCAGGAATCGATGATCAGCGCCTGCAGCTGGCCATCGGGGTTGCCCCTGGGCGGCGGAATATCGCGCACCAGGCGCTCCAGCAACGCCTCCATGCCCAGGCCGCTCTTGGCGGAGACCTGGCAGGCGTCGGTGGCATCGATGCCGATGATCTCCTCGATCTCCTGGGAGACCTTGTCCGGGTCGGCCTGGGGCAGGTCCATCTTGTTGAGTACCGGCAGCACCTCGAGGCCCTGCTCCACGGCGGTGTAGCAGTTGGCCACCGACTGGGCCTCGACGCCCTGGGCGGCGTCCACCACCAGCAGGGCCCCCTCGCAGGCATACAGCGAGCGCGACACCTCGTAGGAGAAGTCCACGTGGCCCGGGGTATCGATGAAGTTGAGCTGGTAGGTATTGCCGTCCTCGGCCTGGTAGTCGAGGGTCACCGACTGGGCCTTGATGGTGATGCCCCGCTCCCGCTCGATATCCATGGAGTCGAGGACCTGCTCCTTGAGCTCCCGATCACTCAGGCCACCGCACAGCTGGATGATCCGATCCGACAGGGTGGACTTGCCATGATCGATATGCGCGATGATGGAGAAGTTACGTATATGACTGAGTTCTTTACGTTTTTCGGTATTCGACATTCGCTGAAATCCGCTTCATGTACGCGCCCCCGTACGGAAAAGAAGAACCGCCTGCGCAGGACGTCGAGTGAGATGCGCGCATTGTACCGGCATGGCCGCGGCTTGGACAGCGAGGCCAGAGACGCATCGGGGCCCCGCGGGGCCCCGATGACGACTCGGCGACGGATCAACGACGCTCGAGGCGTAGCGCCACATAGAGGGAGCGACCGTCGCGATAGAGGCGTACCGGCACGGCGTGGCCGCCCTCCTGCTCGGCGACGGCGGCGACCAGATCGGCGGCGGAGGCGATGGGGTGATGATCCACCGAGACGATGATATCCCCGCCGCGAATGCCCGCCTCATAGGCCGAGCCATCGGGATCGACCTGGCGCACCCGCACCCCGGCCTCAATGCCCAGGCGCTCCCGCTCGGCGGCGCTGACCTCCCCCACCACCAGCCCCAGCCGGCCGGCGCCCTCGTCCTTGCCGGCGGCGCTGGCGACTTCGGCATCCGGCCAGGCGCCCACGGTCACCGTCAGTTCCTCCTCGGCGCCGTCACGCATCACCGTCAGCGCCACCTCGTTGCCCGGGCTGACCCGCCCGATCAGCCGCGGCAGGTGGCTGGAGCGCTCCACCTCCTCGCCATCCACGGCGATGATGACGTCCCCGGCCTGGACGCCGTCACGGCGCGCCGGCCCCTCGGGGTCGAGATCGGCGATCAGGGCGCCGCGGGCCGAGTCGAGGCCGAAGGACTCGGCCAGGTCCCGGGAGACCGGCTGGATCACCACCCCCAACCAGCCGCGGCTGACGCGACCATCGGCACGCAACTGGTCGGCGATCCCCATGGCCACGTTGATGGGGATGGCGAAGGAGAGCCCCATGAAGCCGCCGCTGCGGGTGAAGATCTGGGAGTTGATGCCCACCACCTCGCCATCCAGGTTGAACAAGGGGCCACCGGAGTTGCCGGGGTTGATGGCCACATCGGTCTGGATAAAGGGCACATAGGCATCCCGCGGCAGGGTGCGGTTGATGGCGCTGACGATGCCGGCGGTCACCGAATGATCGAAGCCGAAGGGCGAGCCGATGGCGGCCACCCACTCGCCCACCTGCAGGGCATCGGAGTCGCCCAGGGCCAGGGTCGGCAACCCCTCGGCCTCCACCTTGAGCAGCGCCACATCGGTTTGGGTGTCGGCGCCGATCACTTCGGCGGCCAGCTCGCGGCGATCATTGAGGCGCACCAGGATCTCGTCGGCGCCATCCACCACATGGGCATTGGTCAGGATGTAACCGTCGGCATCGATGATGAAACCGGAGCCCAGGGAGTGGCGCTCCTGACCCCGCTCACCGCCGGGCCCACCCGGGGGCATGGGAAACTGGTCGCCGAAGAAGCGTCGGAAGATTTCCGGCAGCTCCTCTCCGGGCCCATAGAACTGCTGCTGCCGGGAGGGCACTACCCGAGTGGTGGAGATATTCACCACCCCGGGGGCGGCCTGCTCCACCAGCGTTCGGAAGTCGGGCAGCTCCTGAGCCTGTGCCGAGGACCAGGCCAGCAGGCTTACCAGCGTCAATAGCCAGGCTGAGAGAAAATGGCGAATGGGTTGCATGTAAGGCTCCTGCGATTTGACGAGACAAGGGATCAAGAGACCAACAAACGACGAGGACTAGCGGCCCGGCGGCTCATGGAGTCGCGGGCGGTAGCGGGCGCCATGATAGCGGGCCACCAAGCGGGTGAGGCCGGCCCCCAGGGCCAGGCCGGTCAGCAGGGCAAGGATCACCGCGGGGCTATCGGCGCCGAAGCGCGCCTCCCCCCAGGCACCCAGCCCCAGGGCACCGATCAGTGGCATGCCATAGAGGCCGAGGGCGCCCTGCACCAGGCCTCGTGCCGGCAGCGCCACCACTACCCGCTCGCCGGGGTGCAGCGGGCGGTGGCTGTCGATGGCCAGGCGCCGGGGCTTCGCCCCCCGCCAGCGAGCCCAGAGGCCGGTACCACAGCCCTGGCTGGCGGCGCAGCCCTGACAGCCTGCCAAGGGGGTAAACTCGACCCAGGCGCCCCCCTCGAAAGGGGTGATCACCTGCCCCTCGGCGATCAGTAGCCGAGACGCGGCGTCCATTTCACGGCTCCTCGCTTTGCCATTGCAGGCGTTCCACCACCTGCAACAGCACCCGGGGCGGCACCTCGCCCAGGGCCACCACCTGCATGGGGCGCCCACCCAGCTCCCGGTGATGTACCGCCGCATAGGAAATCCCCAGGCGGTGCAAGCCCGGTGCCAGGGAAGGATGCTCCTCGGTGAGAGGCTCGACGAAGAGGCTCAGGCTGGAGAGGCCGTCGCTATAGACCCGGTGGCCCACCCGTTCGCCATGCAGGCTGCTGGTGGTGACCACCGGCTGGGCCACATAGCCCGGCGGCAGCCAGCCGGGGCGCCAGGTCTCGGGGGGCGGTTCACGCAGGGTGTCGAGGCGCACCCGGCCCTCATAGAGGCGCGGCCGCTCCAGCTCGGTGAGCTGGAAGGTCTCTAGGACCCGCCCCTCCACATCGAGCAGCTCCTGCTTGAGGGGCAGGCCGGTGTCGCGATCGAGCCATAGCCGTTGGCCGTAGCGCATGGCGTCCAGGGGCTCGACATCCAGGCGCTGCGCCTCGCGCCCGGCCACTCGCTCGTCGCCGGCCAGGCGCAGGCGATAGTAGTCATCCAGATGAGCCATGATGGCATCCGGCGAGGCAGGGACCTCGCTGCCCGCCTCGGCCCAGCCACCCCGGCCGACGCGCCCCAGGCGCTCATAGGTCTGGGGTGGACCATCCAGGTAATGCGCCACTTCCCGTTGCAGGCCATCCTCGACCTGATGGATCAACGTCAGGGCGCGTACCCCCTCGCCGCTGATGCGCACCGCCCGTGCCTCGAAGAGATAGCAGTGATTGGCCCACAGGCTGCGCTCGAACCAGGCCGCCGGCGTCTCCGGGGGCGGCGGATCGCCCAGCGCACGACAGTCGAAACCGCTCGACTCGGCCTGAGCCAGGCCGCCCCATCCCAGGGAGAGGCCAAGCAGCGAGCCCAGCCAGTGCCGCTTCCGTGGCCATGCCCGCATCAGCGCTGCCCTTGCCACTCGTTGCCGGAGGCACGCAGCAGGGGCATCCAGGCATCGCCGCTGCGATAGGCACTGCCCTGGGCATGACGATCCAGATAGGATTGCAGGATCAGCGCCTGCTGCTGGTCGTTACGCTGGGACTGCCGCGAATTGGGGGCCAGCCAGGGGGACTCGGCACCCACCGTCATCAGCGGCGAGCCGGCGGCCCGGATGCCGCCCTGGCCCTGAAAGAGCGGCAGGTCGACCAGGGAGGGGCGTGCCGTCGAGGAGGCCGCGGGGCGCGCCTCGGCAGGCGCCTCGCTGGCGGCCATCTCGGGCCCCATCTCGCCCTGGTTATAGACCTGCACCCCGGTGATTACCGCCAGGGAGACCCCGGCGGCCACGGCGGCACGGCCGGCCCAGGAGAAGAGCCCGCGACGCGGCGTCTCGACCGCTCGACCAGGCGCCGGCTCGCCCTCCAGGCGGGCCAGAATACCGGCGGAGAGGTCGATGTCGGAGGTCACCTCACGCTCTCGTCGCATGGCGCTGCGGGCCAGATGATAACGTCGCCAGGTGTCGGCCGCTTCCGGCTCGGCCTCCAGCGACTTCAGGACACGGCGCAACTCCAGATCGTCACCCTCATCGTCCATTAAGGTGGACAATGACTCCCGCGTGTTCTGCTTCATTACCTCTACCCTCACACTCGACACGGCATAATGCCTATGAACGTCCCGGGCCCGGCGGCCCCCCAGCGTTACCCTCGGGCGACCGGGTCACCCTGCGCGATTTTGTCGCAACCTCATGGCATCTCCTCTGACGCCAAGGACCGCCAACAGTTCAGCCGCCTGGCAAAAGTTTCGCCCCGGCTCATTCGGAGACCATGTCCTGGGTCCGCGAGGTGGTCACCAGGGGCTGAATATGGCGATCCACCGCCTCCCGGGCGCGGAAGATCCGCGAGCGCACCGTACCCACCGGGCAATCCATCACATTGGCGATATCCTCGTAGGAGAGCCCATCGAATTCGCGCAGGGTGATGGCGGTACGCAGGTCCTCGGGGAGCTGCTCGATGGCCTCGAAGACCGCCGCCTCCAGTTGATCGCGAGCCATGGAAGCCTCCGGTGATTCGATATCGGAGAGCCGGCCGCTATGATCGAGGATCTCGGCATCGACGATATCCAGGTCGTTGCCCGGCGGACGACGTCCCCGGGAGACCAGGTGATTCTTGGCGGTATTGATGGCGATGCGATACATCCAGGTGTAGAAGGCACTCTCGGCGCGGAACTTGCCCAACGCCCGGTAAGCCTTGATAAAGGCCTCCTGCGCCACGTCCTGGACCTCGGCCTGGTCGTGCACATAGCGGCCGATGAGCCCGAGAATCTTGTGCTGGTACTTCTTGACCAGCAGATCGAAGGCCCGGGTGTCGCCCTGCTGCGCCCGTTCGACGAGGCGCTGGTCGGTTTCGCGGGTGCCCATTCAATCCCTCCCCATCCGGGCGGCGCATGGCGCCAGGGGAGACGGCGCGGCCTGACTGGTGGGGAGAGTGACAAGGGGGGGCATCATAGACGTCGACCTTAACCTGGCGGGGTGATGGATTAGCGTAAGTGTTCCTGTTTATCGGCATTCCATCAAGCGGCATGCGCACGACTCACGAGGGCCTGTGACTGCGCCGATGACGGCGAGTTCCATGGTACGATTGATTTCCGCCCAGACGGCGAGCGATAGTAGAAGCCTACTCGGACACCCCCTTATATTATTACCGCGCGATTCATCACAGGTAGCCGCATGTCACAACAGCAGGTCAACAATCTCAATGTTCTCGCCCAGGACGTCCTGATCACCCCCGAGGCCCTCAAGCAGGAGATTCCCCTGACCGAGGAGGCCGAACGCAGCGTGATCGAGGGACGCCAGGCCATCCAGCGCATCCTCGATGGCCAGGACCCGCGCCTGCTGGTGGTGGTGGGGCCCTGCTCCATCCATGACGTGGACGCGGCCCTGGACTATGCCCGCCGCCTGCGCCGCCTGGCCGACGAGGTCAAGGAGAGCCTGCTGATCGTGATGCGCGTCTACTTCGAGAAGCCGCGCACCACCGTGGGCTGGAAGGGGCTGATCAACGACCCCCACATGAACGACTCCTTCGAGATCGAGGAGGGGCTGCATATCGCCCGTCGCCTGCTGGTGGAGCTCTCCGAGATGGGCCTGCCCCTGGCCACCGAGGCGCTGGACCCGATCTCCCCCCAGTACCTGCAGGACTGCATCAGCTGGTCCGCCATCGGCGCCCGTACCACCGAGTCCCAGACCCACCGGGAGATGGCCTCGGGCCTCTCCGGCCCGGTGGGCTTCAAGAACGGCACCGACGGCAGCCTGGACGTGGCCATCAATGCCCTGCAGTCGGTGGCCCACCCGCACAACTTCCTGGGCATCGACCAGGGTGGCCAGGTAGCGATCATTCGCACCCGCGGCAACGCCTACGGCCATGTGGTGCTGCGCGGCGGCAACGGCAAGCCCAACTACGACAGCGTCAGCGTGGCCCTGGCCGAGCAGGAGCTGAAGAAGGCCGGCCTCAAGGCCAATATCATGGTCGATTGCTCCCATGCCAACTCCAACAAGGACCCGGCCCTGCAGCCGCTGGTGCTGGAGAACGTCACCAACCAGATCCTCGAAGGCAACCACTCCATCATGGGCCTGATGATCGAGTCCAATATCGGCTGGGGCAACCAGAAGGTGCCGGCGGATCGCAGCCAGCTGCAGTACGGCGTCTCCATCACCGACGCCTGCATCGACTGGGATGCCACCGAGGAGGCCCTGCACCGCATGGACGACAAGCTCAAGGCAGTGCTGCCGACCCGTCACCGCGGCTAAGCCTCGCTTGCCGTCAACGACAGGGCCCGCCAACTGGCGGGCCCTGTCGTGTGTGGCGATAAAAGCCTAACCGCCTATCCCTGGCGCACCCCGTCGATCTCGCGCACGAAGGGCGGCAGGGCATCGAGCAGGGCGCGGCCATAGCGACGGGTCAGCACCCGGCGATCGAGCAGGCTGATGCGCCCCTGGTCGGCCTCCTTGCGGATCAGTCGCCCGCAGGCCTGGACCAGCTTGATGGAGGCGTCCGGCACGCTGATGCGCATAAAGGCGTTGCCGCCGCGGCTCTCGATCCACTCCGCCAGGGTCGCCCCCACCGGATCATCGGGCACCGCGAAGGGCAGCCGGGTGATCACCACATGGGTCAGGTAGGCGCCGGGCAGGTCGATGCCCTCGGCGAAACTGGCCAGGCCGAAGATGATGCTGCCCTGCCCCTGATCCACCCGTGCCCGGTGGCGCTCGATCAGCTCGCGCTTGGGCAGGCGGTCCTGGGCCAGCACCCGCTCGGCGAGGGGCTTCGGCAGCGCCTTCTCCACGGCGCGCAGCTGGGCCCGGGAGGAAAACAGCATCAGCACCGCCTCGTCGGCGCCGAGGCCACCGATAAAGTCGAGGATGGCCGCCTCGTGGGCCTCGCGGTTGCCCGGATCCACCGCCTCCCGGGGCACGCTGAGCACCGCCCGGGAATAATCGAAGGGGCTGGGCAGGCGCTGGTAGCGGTAACGGTTGGCCAGGCCGGCGCGCTCCTGGAGGCGCTCGAAGCGCCCCAGTGCCGTCAAGGTGGCCGAGGTGACCACGGCGCCATAGCAGCTGCCCCAGAGGTGGCGGGCCAGGGTCGACGCCGCCGACACCGGGCTCGCCGAGATCGCCAGTTCCGGTTCGCCCTGGAAGCGCTCGAAGGTCAGCCAACGGGCCCGGGGCGGATCGGCGGGATCGTCCTGCTCGGCGAAGGCCAGCCACAGGGCGTGGGCCTCCAGCGCCCGGCCATGCAGCAGGGCCACCAGGGGCAGCCAGGCCTCCGCCTGCTCCCGGGGCAGGCCGGTGGACTTCTCCGGGTCGAGGCTCTCGCGGAGGATATCCGCCATGCTCTCCAGGGTGCGGCTCATCTCGGCGAATACCGGCACCAGGGCGGCGGCCTGGTCGCGCAGCGCCTGGGGCGCCTCGCCCATGGGGAAGCGGTGATGCTGGGCGCTCTCGCCGGCCCCCTCGGGCAGCTCGGCGAGCTGATGGGCCAGGCCGAACACCTCGCCGAGGCGCGGCTCCAGGGCCGCCAGGGCATCCGGCAGGGTCGCCAGCAGGCGTGCCAGGGTGGGCTGCACGGCGAGCGCCGCATTGAGCTCGGTGAGCGACTTCTTGAGGGTGCCCAGCCAGCGCAGGGCGCCGTTGACGGCGAAGCGGTGGGTAAAGTGCTCGATCGCCTTGTCCGGCAGGTGGTGCCCCTCATCGAAGATATAGATGCACTCGCCGGGGGCCGGCAGCACCACCCCGCCGCCCAGGGCCAGGTCCGCCAGCACCAGGTCGTGGTTGGCGACGATGACGTCGGCGCCCTCCAGGCGACGCCGGGCGCGGAAGAAGGCGCAGGCGGAGAAATGGCCGCAGCGGCGGTTGGTGCACTGGCGATGATCGATGGTCAGGCGCCGCCAATGGGCATCCTCGATGGCCTCGGGCCAGGCGTCGCGATCGCCCTCCCAGCGCCCGCCGCCATAGGCCTCGCCCATCGCCTTGGCCAGGGCCTGGAAGTCGTCGCCGCTGTCGAGGGCCTGCTCGAAGAGCGCCAGGGTGGGATTCTCCTCGCCGCCCTCCAGGGCCTGGTCGAGGCGCGCCACGCAGAGGTAGCGCCCGCGCCCCTTGGCCAGGGCGAAGTCGAAATCGAGGCCGCTGTGGGCCTTGAGCAACGGCAGGTCCTGGTGCAGGACCTGCTCCTGGAGGGCCACGGTGGCGGTGGCCACCACCAGGCGCTTGCCGCGGGCCTTGGCCACCGGCAAGGCCGCCAGCAGGTAGGCCAGGGTCTTGCCGGTGCCGGTGCCCGCCTCCAGCACGCAGATATGCTCGTCACTGAGCCGCTTGCCGGCCTCGTCGGCCTGGATGCCGGCCAGGGTACGGGCGATCTCGGCGATCATCAGCCGCTGGCCATAGCGGGGCGTCAGCTCGAGCCCCTCCAGCAGGCGCCGGTAGGCGGTCTGAATCTCGCCCTTCAGGGCCTCGTCGAGCATGGCCTCAGAGCAGGCCTTCCGGCGGATGCTCGCAGGGCAGCTTGGCGTCGATATAGCGCTCGATCTCCGGCAGCGAGAAGGCGTCTTCCTCGCCCACGAAACTGATCGACACGCCCTTGGCGCCGGCCCGGCCGGTACGGCCGATGCGGTGCACGTAATCCTCCGGATCCTCCGGCAGGGTGTAGTTGATCACATGGCTGACGTCATCGATATGCAGGCCGCGGCCCGCCACATCGGTGGCCACCAGCACCCGCACCTCGCCCTCGCGGAAGCGCTCCAGGGTCGTGATGCGCTGGTTCTGGGGCACGTCGCCGGAGAGCATGGCCACGTTGATGTCGGCCTGGCGCAACAGCTCGTCGAGCTTGCGCACCAGGTCACGGCGGTTGCCGAAGACGATGACCCGCTCGAAGCTCTCCTGCTGCAGCAGCTTGACCAACAGGCGCTGCTTGTCGGCATCGCTGAGCATATAGACCCGCTGATCGATATCCGCCTGGTTATCAACGGTGACGGCGATCTCGACCTGGGCCGGCTCATGGGTCCACTGGCTGGCCAGGTTGAGGATGTCCTCTGTGAAGGTGGCCGAGAACAGGAAGGTCTGGCGCTCCTCCTTCTTGGGGGTGTGGCGGATGATGCGCTTGACGTCGGGGATAAAGCCCATGGAGAGCATGCGATCCGCCTCGTCCAGCACCAGCACCTCGACCTGGGTCAGGTCGACATCGCGCTTCTCGTGGAAGTCGAGCAACCGCCCCGGGGTGGCCACCAGGATATCGAGCTTCTTGCCCAGGTTGTCGCGCTGCTTCTGATAGTCCATGCCGCCGACGACGCTGGCCACATTGAGCGGGGTGAAGCGGGCCAGGGCCTTGGCATCCTTCTCGATCTGCAGCGCCAGCTCGCGGGTCGGCGCGACGATCAGCGCCCGGGGCGCGCCGGGTTTCTGACCGTCGGGGGCGTCCTCTTCCAGGAAGTAGGCGAGGATCGAGATCAGGAAGGCGGCGGTCTTGCCGGTGCCGGTCTGGGCCTTGCCGACCACGTCGCCACCGAGCAGGGTCTTGGCCAGGGCCTCGGCCTGAATCGGGGTGCAGTATTCGAAGCCCAGGGCATGGATGGCCCGCATCAGGGGCAGCGGCAGGTCGAAGTCGTGGAAGCGCCACTTGCCCGCCACCGCCGGCACCTGGAACTGGCGCAGGTCCCAACTGGACCCGGACTTGCGCGGCTTGCGGCGCCGGCGCTTGGGTTTGCGGTTCTGGGCCGGCTGCGGGGCCGCTGCTGTGGGGGTTTCCGACTCGCTCATAGGCTGTGATTCTGTCCCAAATCGTTCAGTGGATGTGGCCTGGCGACATGCCCGGGCGATTCCAAGCCCGCTATTGTAGCAGGGCTTGGCCGTCAGGGCTCGCCAAGCTGTCTCAGGCAGCGACCGCCCTGCTAGAATAGGCGGCCAACGCGCAATGGAGCCGCTACTCATGACTCGCAAGAAAAAGACCCGCTCCCTGGCCGACCGGGTGACCATCCGCACCGGCCGGCGCAAGGACTACAAGAAGTGGCGACACGAGAACCCCGACGAGGTCGGGTCGTCGCAGCGCTTCCAGCAGAAGAAGGTCGACCAGCGCAAGCGCCAGGCGGAGCGCAAGCAGGCCCGACAGGAGCAGGCCCCGCAGATCGAGATCCACCCGAAGCGCCCCGACAAGGACGACGAATGATGCGCCTGGTTTCCTTCAATATCAACGGTATCCGCGCCCGCCTCCCCCAGCTGGAGGCGCTGGTGGCGAGCCATCGCCCGGCGCTGATCGGCCTGCAGGAGACCAAGGTGGATGACCCCGAGTTTCCCCGCGAGGCGGTGGAGGCCCTGGGCTACCGGGTCTACTACCACGGCCAGAAGGGCCACTACGGGGTGGCACTGATGGTCGACCCCGCCCAGTGCGGCGAGCCGGAGAAGGTTCTCTATGGCTTCCCGGATGACGCCGAGGAGGCCCAGCGACGGATGATCGGGGTGCGCCTGCGCCCCGGCGGCGGCGAGCCGCTGACGGTGTGGAACGGCTACTTCCCCCAGGGGGAGAATGTCGACCACCCGGTGAAGTTTCCCCACAAGCGCCGGTTCTATGCCCAGCTCCAGCGCCTGCTCGCGGAGGATCACCGCCCGGATGAGCGCCTGGCAGTGATGGGGGATTTCAATATCTCCCCGGAGGATCAGGATATCGGTATCGGCGAGGCCAACCGCAAGCGCTGGCTGCGGGAGGGCAAGACCAGCTTCCAGCCGGTGGAGCGGGAATGGCTCGAGGGCATCAAGGCCTGGGGCCTGGTAGACAGCTACCGGGTGCGTTACCCGGACGTCGACGATCGCTTCAGCTGGTTCGACTACCGCTCCAAGGGCTTCGATCGCGAGCCCAAGCGGGGCCTGCGCATCGACCATATCCTGGTCACCGCGCCGCTGGCCGAATGCGTCGAGGAGGCCGGCATCGACTACGCGCTGCGCGGCATGGAGCGCCCCTCGGACCACGCCCCAGTCTGGACCGAACTGGCCCTCTAGGCCAGTCAAGGCCCGTGCAAGGCACGGAGCTATCCTGGGGGCAGGCCCTCGCGGGGCGCGGTAAACCTATCCATGGGCGCTACCGATGCCCTGCTTCGCTCTCGCATCCTGCTCCGCTCGCAGGACCGGTGCTGGCCATCCCTGGCCAGCCCGTTCGGAGCCGTGCTCCTCACCCATGGCATAGGACCCCCGCTCTGACCTGCCCCCAGCGCTCCTTGGCCTTCACAACGCCTCAAGACTCAAGGGGCTCGCCAAGAATCCTCGGTGGAATCCAGGGTGGCCAGCCAGGCCTCGGCCCGCGTCTCGCCCAGGGCCGCCGCCCGCGCCCAGGCGTCGGCGGCGGTGTCGTCCCGCCCCCAGGCATAGGCCAGGCGCCCCAGGTCAAGCCAATCCTCCGCCGCCCCGCTGGCCTCGGCCAGCGAGCGCCAGGCGCCCAGGGCTCGCTCCCGGTCCCGGGCCGCCTCCCAGGCCTGGGCCAGCAGGCGGCGGTACTCGAGACGCTCCTCCAGGGCGTCCTCGGCCAGGGCGGTTTCCAGCAGCTCGGCGGCCCTGGCCGGGGTACCCCCGGCCAGGTGCAGGCGGATACGCCGCTCGAGATCCTCGCTGCCGGCGAAGACACCTTCCCGCCAGCCCGCCTCCCAGAGGGCCGCGGCCTGCGCGTGGCGACCCAGGCGCTGGGCCAGGCCCACGGCGCGACGCCAGGTCTCGGCGTCGGCGCCACTCTCCAGCCGCGCCTCGAGACGCGCCAGGGCCTCGCCGCCGCGCCCGGCGCGCTGATAGACGGTGGCGGCCAGGGCCTGCTGGTCGGGCGAGCCGCCCGTCGGCAGCCAATCGGCGGCGGCCTCCCAACGCCCCAGCTCGGCCAGGGCCCGCACCAGGCGCCAGCGTGGCGCCCGCACCTCGGGATGCTCACGCACCCAGGCCTCGAGCAGTTCGGCGCCCCGGGCGGTCTGCCCCGCGGTCAGGCGCAGCTCCGCCTCCTGACGCCGCCAGCGCTGCCGCGAGGCCTCGTCGTCCCCCAGTGCACGCGCTCGGGCCAGATGATCGGCGGCGGCGGCGTGACGGCCGGCCCGGGCCTCGGCGTGGCCGGCCAGTTGAGCATAGAGGGCGGCGGCCCAGCGGTCGGCGGCATTGCCGGAAGCCAGGCGCTCGACCTGGGCCGCGGCGCGCTCGGCCACCGATGCCCCCTCCCCCGCCGTCAGGCGCTGCTGGAGCGCCTCCAGGTCACGGATGGTGGCACCGGGCAGGGCCGGCTCGGCCAGCGCCAGGGGCGCGGCCAGCCAGAGGCTCAGTGTCAGCAGCAGAGGGCGGGAAGGAGATCGGAACATCGGCTTGCTTACCTTAGCGGGAATTCCAGGCCATGGATGGGGGCAGCGAGCGGCGCCGGTTGCGCCAGAGCCAGGGGCACGAAAAGAGATCGGAACATCGACTTGCTTACCTTAGCGGGAATTCCAGGCCATGGATGGTGGCAGTGAGCGGCGCCGGTTGCGCCAGAGCCAGGGGCACGAAAAGAGATCGGAACATCGGCTTGCCTACCTTAGCTGGAATTCTAGGCGCTGCTGGGCGCGGCGCAGCCCCTGGGCCGGCTCGAAGCGCCAGCGGGCCACCGCCTGCCGGGCGGCGCGATCGAAGACATTGCGCGGCCGGGCCGAGATCACCTGGATGGAGTCGGGGTCCACGCTGCCGTCGGCACGGATCAAAAAGCGCAGCTCCACATGGCCCTCGATGCCACGACGCTGGGCCCGGCTCGGATAGTCCGGCGGCACGCGATTGGTGGGGGCCAGGGCGCCCACCTCCACCGGGGCCTCATTGACCTCCCCCTGGGCCGGGGCGCCGGCGGGCTCGCTGGCCTCGGCGTTCTCGGCCGGCGCCTCGCTGGGGCTGGGTGCCGGGGCGGGCTCGGGCGTCGGCTCCGGGGCGGGTTCCGGCGTCGGCTCGGGCGGCGGTTCCGGACGCGCCTCGGCCAACTCGGGCAATTGCTCGTCGAGCTCCACCGGCTCGAACTCCTGCGGCGGCAACTCCGGCTCCGGCAGGCTGACCGGGCTCGCCTGGGGTGGTGCCGGTTCCGGCAGCGGCGGGGGCGGCGCGGCCTCCACTGGCGGCGCCGCCTCGGCGGCGGCTTCCTCGGGCACCGCCTCGGGGGCCTCCACCAGGTCCATGCTCATGGAGACATCGAGGACGTCGATCTCCGCCTCCGGCGGGGCCACCAGCAGCGCCAGCAGCCAGAACAGCAACAACGCCAGGGCGGCGCCGCCCAGCGCCGAGAAAGGCACCCGGGTCATGAACCGCTCCGGGTGGCGGCCACCGCCACCTGCTCCACGCCGGCCTCGCGAATACGATCCATCACCTCGATCAGCAGGCCGGTGGCGGCTTCGCGATCGGCCTGGATCACCACCGAGCCATCACCGCTGACCAGGTCCGCCACGCTGTCGCCGACCCGATGACGATCCACCGCGTGCCCATCCACCCAGACCGCTCCCTCGGCGGTGATGGCCACCATCACCTGGGCTTCGGCCTGGGGCGTGGCGGCACTGGACTCGGGACGATCGATCTCCACCCCGCTCTCCTTGATGAAACTGGTGGTGACGATAAAGAAGATCAACATGATGAAGACCACATCGAGCATCGGGGTCAGGTTGACTTCATTGGCGTCGCCGCCATCGGCGACGAGACGGCGCCTACGCATGACGTTCCTCCACGGCCCGGGCCAGGCGATCGTGCAAACGCTGGTCCTCGCGGCGAATGATATGTTCCAGGCGGCTGGTGAAGAGCAGGCCCACCACCGCCACGGCCATGCCGGTGAGGGTGGGCAGGGTGGCCCGGGCCACGCCATCGGCCATGGCCCGGGCCTGGCCGCTGTCGCTCAGCGCCAGGCTATCGAAGACGCTGATCATGCCGGTCACGGTGCCCAGCAGCCCCAGCAGCGGGCAGAGCCCCACCAGAAGCTTGAGCCAGGGCAGCGGCCGACGCAGCCGACGCAGCAGCGCCTGGGTCCAGGCCTCACGCAGGGTCAGGGCGCTCCAGCTGGCGTGATCGCCCCGCGCCACCCAGCCGCGGATCAGCTCGCGGCGGGCGCGGCGATAGGTGACGCGGAAATACCAGATGCGCTCCAGGGCCATAGCGAAGAGCAGCATGGCCACCAGGGCGATCACCACCAGCACCGCCCCACCCGCCTCCACCAGGCGCTCCAGGGGTTCAAGCCAGGGCGGGATCACGACGCTCGCGCTCCTTGGCAGTGCCGGCCCCCGTGCCGCGCCCCTCGAGGTGCTCGGCCAGGGCGGCGCAGGCCTCGCTCTCTACCACGCCGGCCAACTGACGACTGCGGCCGGCCAGGGCGGTGTGGGCGAAGAGCAGCGGCACGGCGGTGATCAGCCCCAGCACCGTGGTGACCAGGGCCTGGCTGATGCCGCCGGCCATCAGTTGGGGGTCGCCGGTGCCGAAGACGGTGATGGCCTGGAAGGTGACGATCATGCCGGTCACGGTGCCCAGCAGGCCCAGCAGCGGGGCCACCGCCGCCAGCAGCTTGACCAGTGGCTGGCCGCGCTCCAGGCGCGGCAGCTCGGCCAGCACCGCCTCGTCGAGGCGCGCCTCCAGGGCCTCGGGCACCGGATGGGCCTCCTCCGAGAGGCTACGGAAGCGCCCCAGCACCCGCCCCAGGGGGTTATCATCGCGCAGCTCGCCCAGGCCACGACGCTGGCGACGCACCGCCAGGCTGACCCGCAGCAGGTAGGCATACTGGAGCAGTGCCACCAGCAGGCCGGCGCCACCGAGTGCCACCACCACATAGCCCACGGCCCCCCCCTGCTGGAAGCGCTCCCAGAGGCTGGGCTGTTGGGCCAGGGCCGCCAGCACCTCGCCATGGGTGGGATCGATCGCCAGGGTCCGCGACTCGCCGGCGTGGAAGGCGGCCAGGTCCGCGATGACATCACGGGGGGTGCCCTCGGCCATCGCCAGGCTACGATCGTCGGCCCCGGGGCGCAGCAGGGCCTGTGGGGTAAAGGCGGCGAAGTCTCCCAGGCGCACCACGGGGCGCGGGGTGATCTCGCCGTCCGCCGCGGCCACCGGCGCCTCGAAACGCACCACCCGGGCGGTCTCGGCGGTCAACGCCATCAGGGTATCGGCGAAGGCCTCCAGGTCGATCAGCGACAAGACCTCCTCCCCCTCCAGGCGCGCGGGCAAGTCGGCGCCGGTGATACCGATCCAGCTCTCGGCCAGGGTGTCACGCAGCTCGCCGCTATGCCGAGCCAGGCTGGCGAGGATGCTGGAGAGCCCGGCATCCTGCTCCGCCTGGCGCTCGGCCAACGCATCGCGGCGCTCATCCAGCACCGCCTGACGCTCGACGAGCTCACGATGACGGGCGGTGACCTCGGCATGGGCCTGCCGCGCGCCCTCCAGGGCCGCCGCCAGGGCGTCCCGGTCATCCAGCAGGTCGGCGAGGCGCGCTCGGTCACGGGCCTCGGCGGCCTCCCGCTCGGCACGCAGGCTACTCAGGGGCTCATCGGCCGTTTCGGCCTGGGCGGGTGCCAGCACCCCGATGGCGAGCCAGCCGCCCAGCAGCCAGACGGCACCGCGTCGCAACAGTGTCATGCGTCATCCTCCGCCAGGGTGTTCTCCAGGGGCTGGGAGACCGGCAGCCGCAGCAGCTCCGGCGCCCGCTGATCGCGGGCCATACGCAGGCCCTGGCGCACCTGGCGTCGTTCGGCGTCATCCAAGGCGACCCAGTTCCCCTGCTCCGCCAGCCAGACGCCGCCCTGGCGTCCATCCGGCGTCAGGTAGTAGAAACCGACGCGCCCCAGGCGAAGGAAGTCCACCTCACGGCGCGCCTCCCCGTCCAGGTAACCGCGCCAGGCATCCAGCTCACGCCCATACTCGAGCTCGGTGCGCCAGGTTGCCAGGATGCGCTCCAGGCGCTCGGCGTCATTGAGATCGGGGTCGGCGAGACTCGCCTCCAGGGCGGTGACGCGGGCCTGGCGCTGTTCCCGCAGGAAGGGCAGATCGGCCGCCACCCAGGCATCGAGGCGCTCGATCAGCGCCTCCTGCAGCTCGGGCAGTGCCTCCCGGGTATCGGCCAGGGCATCGAGTGCCGCCTCGCGGCGGTCGAGGCGCTCGCTCCGAGTGGCGAGGCCCGGTGCCAGGCGATCGCTCTCCTGGCGCAGGCGTCGCGTCTCCGCCTCCAGGCCCCGCAGCTCCTCGAGCATGGCGCGACTCTCGTCATCGGCGGCATCGATGCGCGCCTGCCATGCCGCCTGAGCCCGCTGGGCCTCCAGGCTCTCGGCCAGGGGCGTCTCCGCCGACGCAGGCATGGCCAGGATCAGGCCCAGCAATCCCCCTAGCCAGTGGATACGCCATGACTCTCTGGCGGTAATCTTCACTCTCGCCTCCCTGAAATGATGATCGAGCGGTGCAATACGCTAACCCGAACAATAATAATTATCAATCATCTCGAGTGGTCATAACCGCAAAAAGCCGGCCCCCAAATGGGGGCCGGCTCCGGTCTATGGAAGGTCCGATCTTCCTTACAGTTTCTGCTCGAGCTTCGGCAGGGCGCCGAAGAGATCCGCCACCAGGCCGCTAACTGTCGAGAGCGCCACCTGGGAGGTTTCCAGGTGGACCGCCTTACAGCTTCTGCTCGAGCTCCGGCAGGGCCTGGAACAGGTCCGCGACCAATCCACCGACTGTCGAGAGCGCCACCTGGGAGGTTTTCCAGGTGGACCGCCTTACAGCTTCTGCTCCAGCTCCGGCAGCGCCTGGAACAGGTCCGCGACCAATCCACCGACTGTCGAGAGCGCCACCTGGAAGATCCGATCTCCCTTACAGCTTCTGCTCCAGCTCCGGCAGCGCCTGGAACAGGTCGGCGACTAATCCATAGTCCGCCACCTGGAAGATCGGCGCCTCCTCGTCCTTGTTGATGGCGACGATCACCTTGGAGTCCTTCATGCCGGCCAGGTGCTGGATGGCCCCCGAGATGCCCACGGCAATGTAGAGGTCCGGGGCGACGATCTTGCCGGTCTGGCCGACCTGCATATCGTTGGGCACGAAGCCGGCGTCGACGGCGGCCCGCGAGGCGCCGATGGCCGCGCCCAGCTTGTCGGCGATGCCGTCGAGCAGCTTGAAGTTCTCGCCGTTGCCCATGCCGCGGCCGCCGGAGATCACCACCCGGGCACTGCCCAGCTCGGGGCGATCGGACTCGGCCAGTGCTTCCTTGATAAAGGCAGAGCGAGCATTGTCGACCACGGTCTCCACGGCCTCGATGGCGGCGCTGCCGCTCTCTCCTTCAACGTCGGCCACGGCATCGAAGGCCGTGGCGCGCACGGTGATCACCTTCAGGGCGTCTTCGCTCTGCACGGTGGCGATGGCGTTACCGGCATAGATGGGGCGACGGAAGGTATCGGCACTCTCCACCCCGATGATCTCGGAGATCTGACCGACGTCCTTGAGGGCCGCCAGACGCGGCAGGACGTTCTTGCCGGTGGTGGAGGCCGCGGCCAGCACATGGCTGTAATCGTCGGCGAGCGCCACCAGCAGGTCGCCCAGCGGCTCGGCCAGTTGGTGGGCATAGACGGCGTGGTCGGCGACGCGCACCTGGGCCACGCCGTCGAGCTTGGCGGCGGCCTCGGCCACGGCGCTCACGCCTTGGCCGGCCACCAGCACGTGGATATCGCCACCGATCTGCTTCGCGGCGGCGACCACATGGGCGGTGGCGCTGCTCAGTTGGCCATCATGCTGTTCGGCGAGTACCAGGATGCTCATGAGATCACCTTCGCTTCGTTCTTCAGTTTATCGACCAGCTCGTCCACGGAGCCCACCTTGATGCCGGCCTGACGCTCCGCCGGCGGCTCGACCTTGAGCAGCTTGACCTTGGCCGCCACCTCGACGCCGAGATCGGCCGGCGACTTGACGTCCAGCGGCTTCTTCTTGGCCTTCATGATGTCCGGCAGCTTGGCGTAGCGCGGCTCGTTCAGGCGCAGGTCGGTGGTCACGATGGCCGGAAGCGACAGCTCGACGGTCTGCAGGCCGCCATCGATCTCGCGGGTCACCTGCAGCTTGTCGCCGTCGACCACCACCTCGGAGGCGAAGGTACCCTGGGGCAGGCCGGCCAGCGCCGCCAGCATCTGGCCCACCTGGTTGTTGTCGCTGTCGATGGCCTGCTTGCCGAGGATCACCAGCCCCGGCTGCTCCTCTTCGACCACCTTGGCCAGCACCTTGGCGGCGGCCAGGGACTCGACGGGCGCCTCGGTTTGCACATGAATGGCCCGGTCGGCGCCCAGCGCCAGGGCGGTACGCAGCTGCTCCTGAGCGGCCTTGGGACCCACGGTCACGGCCACGATCTCGCTGGCCACACCCTTCTCTTTCAGGCGCACCGCCTCTTCCACGGCAATCTCGCAGAAGGGGTTCATGGCCATCTTGACGTTGGTAAGATCGACGTCGGAGTGGTCCGGCTTGACCCGGATCTTGACGTTGTAGTCGATGACGCGTTTGACCGCGACGAGTACTTTCATGGTGTCCTCGCTTGGTTCAGGAAAGTCGAACCCGTGTGGTTAGAACCGGCGGGCTGGTTCTTGTAACCCTTCGTTAGATACTCGGTCGAGCGTTTGATAGGCCGCCCGGGTAAAGTGTTGTCAATCTGCCACAGCGGGCGGGGTGACGACAACGGCTGAGCCGCCTGAGTCGGCCCTGGGACAGCCCCGACATCGCCTGGCCGTCCCCCGAGGTCGCCCTTGGTAGGGGTGTCTCGGAATTTCTATTATGCATATCATGGCCGAAGACTAGAAGCAAACGACCGTTTTAAATTACGCTGAACGGGTCACGGCCTATCAAGGCCAGGCGGAATCCCGCACAATAGGCCGTCAGGCGACACGAGAAACGCCCTTTGGATGGTGACTTTCAAGCGACGGTGACGCTTTTCCGGGGCCCTGGGTTTCCCGACGCATTCGAGGAGAGAACAAGGTGGAACAGGTAGAACGCGATTCGATGGACTTCGATGTGGTGATCGTCGGCGCCGGGCCCTCGGGCCTGTCGGCGGCCTGCCGGCTGATGCAGCAGGCCAACGAGGCCGGCCAGGAGCTGACGGTGTGCGTGGTGGAGAAGGGCTCGGAGGTCGGCGCCCATATCCTCTCCGGGGCGGTCTTCGAGCCCCGCGCCCTGGCCGAGCTCTTCCCCGACTGGGAAGCCCGCGGCGCCCCCCTGACCACCCCGGCGACCCGCGACGAGGTCTACCTGCTCAAGGATGCCGACAAGGCCCAGAAACTGCCCAATGCCCTGGTACCCAAGTCGATGCATAACACCGGCGGCGACCTCACGCGCTATGTGATCAGCGCCGGCAACCTGTGCCGCTGGCTGGCCGAACAGGCCGAGGGCCTGGGGGTGGAGATCTTCCCCGGCTTCGCCGCCCAGGAGACGCTCGTCGAGGACGGCGTGGTCAAGGGCATCCTGATCGGCGACATGGGCGTGGGTGCCGATGGCCAGCCCAAGGACGGCCATATGCCCGGCATGGAGCTGCGCGCCAAGTACACCCTGTTCGCCGAGGGCTCGCGGGGCCACCTGGGCAAGCGGCTGATCGAGGCGTTCGACCTCGCCGCCGGCCGCGACCCCCAGCACTACGGCATCGGCCTCAAGGAGCTGTGGGATATTCCCGCCGACAAGCACGAACCCGGCCTGGTGCTGCATGGCTCCGGCTGGCCCCTGGACAAGCAGACCCATGGCGGCTGGTTCCTCTATCACGCTGAGAATCACCAGGTGGTGGTGGGGCTGATCATGGACCTCTCCTACCAGAACCCCTGGCTGTCGCCCTTCGACGAGTTCCAGCGCATGAAGCACCACCCGGTACTGGCCAAGCACCTGGAGGGCGGCAAGCGGGTCGCCTACGGCGCCCGGGCCATCACCAAGGGCGGCCTCAACTGCCTGCCGAAGATGACCTTCCCCGGCGGCCTGCTGATCGGCTGCGACGCCGGCACCCTCAACTTCGCCAAGATCAAGGGCCTGCATACCGCCATGAAGTCGGGCCTGGTGGCCGCCGAGGCGGTCTTCGAAGCCATCGCGACCGGCGACGAGGGTGGCGCCGAGCTGACCGCCTTCACCGAGAAATGGGAAGCCAGCTGGGCCTACGCCGAACTCAAGGAGAGCGCCAGCTTCGGCCCGGCGATCCACAAGTACGGCACCGTCGGCGGTGGCGCCTACAACTTCGTCAACCAGCTGCTCGGCGGCAGGCTGCCCAATGTCCACGACACCACGCCGGATCATGCCGCCCTCAAGCCGGCCAGGGCGTTCGCGAAGATCGACTACCCCAAGCCGGATGGCAAGCTCTCCTTCGACAAGCTCTCCTCGGTGTTCCTCTCCAACACCAACCACGAGGAGGACCAGCCCTGCCACCTGAAGCTCGCCGATGCGGCGCTGCCGATCCGCGACAACCTACCCGAGTATGCCGAACCCGCGCAACGCTACTGCCCGGCGGGGGTCTATGAAGTGGTGGAGGGCGACGACGGCACGCCGCAGTTCCAGATCAACTTCCAGAACTGCGTGCACTGCAAGACCTGCGATATCAAGGACCCGGCCCAGAACATCACCTGGGTGGCGCCGGAAGGCGGCGGCGGGCCCAACTACCCGAATATGTAACCCCGCAAGAGGTGGTACCAACGGAGAGGTCGGTTCGCTTAGCTCAGGGACAAAACCCCGACGCGGCGAACCCGCTCCCCCATCTCGTCCCCCATCTCGTCGATGACCTCGCACCAAATCGCCCCCATGGCCAGGCCTTGGGGGCGATTTTTCTTCCAGCCTCAGGCTTACGGCTTGACGCTCCGGGCCTATCCCGGGCGGTGTAGCCGCGTCTTCCCCCTCAGCCCGACAAGGCGTCGCGCAGGGCGTCAACCACCCTCTGCTGCTGCCCTTCCTCCAGGTAAGGGTGCATGGGCAGGCTGAGGATCCGCTCGCACACCGCCTCGCTGACCGGCAGGTGACAGCGGGGATCGGCCAGGGCCGGCTGGCGATGCAGCGGCACCGGATAGTGCACGGCGGTGGGAATGCCCGCCTCGGCCAGGCACGCCTGGACCCGGTCGCGCTCGTCCACCTGCAGGCTGTACTGGGCATGCACACTGGTGTTGCCCGGCGCCACCAGCAGCGGCTCCACCGGCAGGTCGGCCAGCAGGCGGTCGTAGCGCGCGGCTGCCGTCTGGCGCAGCCTCACCTCCTCGTCGAACACCTCGAGCTTGACCAGCAGGATCGCTGCCTGGAGCGTATCCAGGCGGCTGTTGAGGCCCAGGCGCGGATGGTAGTGATGCCCCGCTTCCCCATGACGCGCCAGGCTGCGCAGGCAGTCCGCCAGATCATCCTCATCGGTGAACATCGCCCCGCCATCCCCATAGGCCCCCAGCGGCTTGCTGGGAAAGAAGCTGGTGGCCGCGACCCGGCTCAGGGCACAGGAGGGGCGCCCATGGCGGCTGGCACCGAAACTCTGGGCAGCATCCTCCACCACCTCGAGGCCATGCGTCTCGGCCAGCATGCCGAGCCGCTCCATCTCGGCACACTGGCCAAATAACGAGACCGGCATGATGGCCCGGGTGCGCGGCGTGATCGCCGCCTCGACTCGGGCAGGATCGAGCAGGCAAGCATGAGGCTCGATATCCACATAGACCGGCCGGGCCCCGGTCAGGGCCACGCTGCTGGCCGTGGCAACGAAGCTGAAACCGGGCACGATCACCTCGTCCCCCGGCCCGATACCGAGCCCCCTCAGGGCGATCTGCAAGGCATCGCTGCCACTGGCACAGGTGATGCAGTGAGCCACCCCCACCCGCTTCGCCAACCGCGCCTCCAACGCCGTGACCTCCGGCCCCAGCACATAACGGCCATGGGCCAGGACCGCCAGGATAGCAGCCTCCAGGCGTGGCCCAAGGCATGCCTGCTGGGCGGCCAGGTCGACGAAGGGCATCACCATGACACCCGCCCATCCCGGACCAGGGCCAGCAGCCGGGGATGGCCCTCGTCGTCGCCGGGCGCCTCGGGGGTGGCCCGGCGGATGGCATGCACCGTTTCCAGGCTGTGGCGAACCGCCTCGATGCCGAAGCCACGCCCGGCCAGCACCTCGCGATAGCTGATCGTATGCAGTGCCTCGAAGCCGGTGGAAAACTCGAAGACCTCATCGTCGCAGACGATGGCCCGGTAGGAGGGACGGTGGCCACGCAGCGACGCCGGCAGATCCGCGGCATCGATGGAGAGAAACCAACGCACCCGAGCCGTGGCGTATTCCAGATAGCCGGCGACCTTATGGGCATCGCGGTAGTGCACCACCAGACGCTCCAGGCCACCGAAGATCAGGGCCAGGATATCGAAGAAATGCACGCCGATATCCGCCTCCACACCGAATGACTTGCGGGGATCGCCCTTCCAGCTCGCCATGTACCAGGGTCCCCGGGAGGTGATATAGGTCAATTCCACGTCGTACTTGGTGTCCCGCCCCTCCGTCAGCACCCTGGTGCACAGCTCATGGATCGCCGGATGGTGGCGCAGCTGCATGATGCTGTAGACGCGATGCCCGGTCTCCTCCTCCACAGAGCGCAGCTCGTCGAGCTGCTCGGGCAGCGGCACCAGCGGTTTCTCGCAGATGACATCGCAACCCAGCTGCAAGCCGGCGACCACATGCGCACTGTGCAGATGATTGGGCGAACAGACCGCCACGTAGTCCAGGGCGCACTCCCCCTGTCGCCTGAGCCGCCAGGCATGCTCGAGGAAAGACTCGAACTCGGTGAAGAAGGCACAGTCGGGGGAGATGGAGTCGATGATCCCCACCGAGTCGTTGATATCGTAGGCCGCCACCAGAGCATGCCCGGTGGCCTGGATCGCCTGCATATGGCGCGGGGCGATATAGCCCGCCGCACCGATCAGCGCAAAGTTCATCGACCGTCGCCCTTGCCTCGCCTTCGTGATTAAAGGTAGCGGCGATGGCGCTCCCTGCCTAATGGGCCACGGGGCGGGCGGGGTCGCGGATCCAGTCGCTCCAGGAGCCGGCGTAGAGCCGCGGCAGCGGTCGCCCGGCCACGGCGTAGGCGAGAATATTGTGGCAGGCGGTGACCCCCGAGCCACAATAGGCCACCTCGGCCTCGGGGAGCTCCCGGGCCAGCACCGCGGCGGGCCGGAAGCGCCCCTCGGCGGTCAGGTTGGCGGCGCTGGGACGGCAACAAGCGCCGGGGATATGCCCCGCCACCGGGTCGATGGGTTCCTCCTCGCCGCGAAAGCGCGCCTCGGCCCGGGCATCCACCAGACTCGGCGACTCGGCCTGCAGGTCTTCCGCACTGACCCAGGCGCCATCGTCGAAGCGCGGCGTCCAGTCGCCGGGCTCGACCGGGGGCGCCGCCCCGCTCTCCGCCCCGATATCCAAGTCGCCGCCGGCGGCCTGCCAGGCGCCCAGGCCGCCATCCAGCACCCGCACCGCCGGGTGGCCCGCCCAGCGGGCCAGCATCCACCAGGCCCGGGCCGCCGCCAGTTGGCCCCCCATGTCGTCATAGAGCACCAGCGTCGCCTCAGGACCGATGCCCAGCCGTTGCAGGCTGGCCGTAAAGGCCTCGCGGCTCGGCAGGGGGTGGCGCCCGCCCTCCCCCGGCGGCGCCGCCAGGTCGCGGTCCAGGTCCAGGTGCTGGCTGCCCGGCAGGTGACCCTGCCGCCACAGGTCACGCCCCGCCTCGGGCTCCCCCAGGCGGGCACGACAGTCGAGGATCCGCAGCGGCGCCCCGGTCTCGATCAACCGGTGCAGCTCGTCGGCGGTAAGCAGGGGATGAGTCATGCGGGGGCTCCCGGTAACCATTCGATGGGCGCACGGCGGGCGATCAGGCGTCGTCGGCCGGCCTGGGTAAAGCGTACCTCGATCACCGGGTCATGGGGTTCTCCCTCCACCACCAGCACCTCGCCCTCGCCGAAGACCGCATGGCGCAGGCGCTGCCCGGGGCGCGGCGCCGCCTCGCCCCGGTAGTCGGCGGCGGGGCTGGCCACGCCGGCGGCCTCGGCGGCCAGCGGCAGCTCGATGCCCTGGCGGCGCAGGTAGTCCGCCACCAGCGGCGCCGCGGCGACTGGCAAGGGCTCGGTAATGGCCTGGGGCGCCGCCAGGGCCTCGGCCAGGCGGTTGCACTGGGCCCAGTGGGTCTCGGCCAGGAAGCGACTGGGCGGGTGTTCGCCGCCGTCGTGGAGCAGCAGCAGGCGCTCCCGGGCCCGGGTAATGGCCACGTAGTAGAGGCGCCGCTCTTCCTCCAGGCGCGCCTCGTCGAGGGGGTTGTCGCGGCTGTAGTGGGGGAAATCTTCCTCGTTGGCGCCCCACAGGGCCACCAGGGGCCACTCCAGCCCCTTGGCGCCATGCACCGTGGTGATCAGCACCCCATCGTCGCGGTTCTCCACCGGGCTGCGCAACAGGGCGATAAAGGCCTCCGGGTCGCTGCCCAGCTCGGCGGCCTGCTCCACCAGCACATCCAGCAGGCGCACGTCCTCCTCGCCCTTCTCGCGGCGTGCCGCGGCGCGCTTGAGCACCTTCTCGGCATCCAGGCGCTCCACCACATGGGTCAAGAGGCGATCCGCCGGCCAGCGCCCCCGCTTCGGCAGGTCGCAGAGCAGCTCCCAGCGCCGCTTGAGGTTGCGCCGCTGGATCGGCTTGAGGCCGGCCAGCAGCGGGTCATGGCGCTCCGGGTAGGCCTGGGTCTCGGCCAGGTGGCGCACCAGGGCATGCAGGCGCTCGTGGGGCACGAAGGGGGTCGGCTGGGCGAACAGCAGGGCGAGGCGCTCGGGGTCGCGCAGATGGCGCCCGTCCCGGGCCACCTCCAGGTAGCCGGCCAGGGCCTGCACCAGGGGCAGGCGGAAGACGAAGCGATCCTCCCGGCTCAGCCGGAAGGGAATGCCGGCGCGCAGCAGCGCCAGCTGCACCGGCACCGAGAGCGCCCAGCTGCGTACCAGCACGCAGGCCTCGTCGAGGCCGCGGCCCCCACCCCGCCAGTCGCCCAGGGCCTCGACCAGGCGGGCGCTGCCCTGGGCCAGGTCGAGGCGGGTCCGGGGATTCTCCGGGGCCGCCAGGCAGAGCTGATTCGGCCGACGCCGGTTGGCGGCGATGGCGTGGTTGGCGGCCAGGGCCAGGGCATGGCCATGGCGGAAGGTGGTGGAGAGCGGGTAGTCCCGGGCCGCGCCGAAGGTGGCGGTGAAGTCCTCGAGCATGGTGTCCGGATGAGCGCCCCGCCACTCATAGATGCACTGGTTGGCATCCCCCACCGCCATCACCGCCGCCCGGTCGCCGGCCAGCATCGCCAGCAGGCGCTGCTGGGCGGCATTGATGTCCTGGTACTCGTCGATGATCACCTGATCGAGGTAACCCTGGACCCGGGCCTGGAGGCGCGGATCCGCCGCCAGCGCCGTCAGCGGGCGATAGAGCAGGTCCGCATAGGTCATCTGACCATGGTCGCCGAGCAGCTGCTCGGCATGGCCGTAGGCGGCGACGAAATGGCGCGTCTCGGGGCCCAGGGCGAGCCGCTCGTAGAGCCGCTCCGGGGCCACCAGCTCGGCCTTGACCAGTTCGCAGAAGTGGCCGAAGGCCTCCAGGGTCTCCGGCTCCAGGGCGCCCTCGACCTCCGTCCCCTCCCCCAGGGCCTGGAGGGTCGCCTGGCGCAGCAGGCGCTCGCGCTGCCACTCCTGGGTGAGCAACTGACGGGGCGCCAGCACGCCCCAGCGGGTCAGGCTTTGGGTCAGGCGGTGGCCCAGGGAGTGGAAGGTGCGCACGTCCGGAAGCCGCTGGCCGGCGGGGGCATGGCGGGCCAGCTTGGCGGTAAAATCCTCCCGCGCCGAGCGATTGAACATCAACACCAGGATCCGTGACGGCGGCACGCCCCGGGCCAGCAGCTCCAGCACCCGGGCCACCAGGGTGGTGGTCTTGCCGGCCCCGGCCACCGCGGCGACCCGGGCATGCCCCTCCCGGTGGGCGACCACCGCCCGCTGCTCCTCGGTCAGTCGCATGCCACCTCGTTCCCCTCCGCGTCGAGGCAGCCCAGGGGATGCCAGTGGCCACCGCTGGTCAGCCCCAGGGCCAGGATCTCGCCCTGCCGGCGGCTCTCGGCGGCCTCCACCAGGCGGTAGAAGAGCGGCCGATTGAGGCGCCCGCAGAGCCCGTGGCGCAGGGCCAGCTCCGGCACCCGGGCGCCGTCGGGGGTCCGGCTCAGAGTCAAGGGGTGGTCGCCGTCCAGGCGCACTCGCTCCCCGACCTGGGTGGTCAGCCACCAGTCGCCGGTTTCGTCCCGGTCGGCGTCGACGATCAGCAGCGGCCGATCCACCACCCGGATCCGCCACTTCTCCTCGGGGCTCACCAGGTAGTGGTGACCGTCCGCCTCGCGGCGCAGCACGCTGGCCAGCAGGCGCACCAGGGCCGCCCGGCGGATCGGCGTCCCCTCATGGATCCAGTGGCCCTCGGCGTCGATCTCCAGGTCCATGTCGCCGCACAGGGGCGGATCCCAACGCTCCAGGGGCGGCGACGATCCCGGGGGCGCCAGATGGGCCAGCAGGGGTTCCAGAGACATGAGGCGGCTCCTTTTATCAGGACATGACGACCAGGTCGGGACCAGCCTAGATCAGGCCCGCCTGGGCCAGCGACTGGCGCACCTCGGCGGGGGCCTCCGGGGCGGCGGCGCGGAACAGCCGATAGAAGTTGGCGGTGGTCTGCATGGCCACCTCGTCGACGCTGATGCCGCGTTCGGCGGCGATCGCCTCGGCCACCTCCACCACCCACTGGGGCTCGTTGGGCTTGCCGCGGTGGGGCACCGGAGCCAGATAGGGGCTGTCGGTCTCGATCAGCAGCCGGTCCAGGGGGATGCGCCGGGCCAGCTCACGGATGGCGCCGGCGTTGCGGAAGGTGACGATGCCGGAAAGCGACACATAGAAGCCGTGGCGCACCGCCTCCCGGGCCATGTCCAGGTCCTCGGTGAAGCAGTGCAGCACGCCCCCCACCGCCGGGTCCACCTCGTCGCGGATCAACGCCAGGGTATCCTCCCTGGCCTCCCGGGTATGGATGATCACCGGCAGCTCCAGCTCCCGGGCCGCCACCAGGTGGCGACGGAAGCGCTCGAGCTGGCGCTCCCGGGAGGGCACCTTCTCCGGGGTCTTGTCCAGGTAGTGGTAATCGAGGCCGGTCTCGCCGATGGCCACGGCGGCGTAGCGCTCGGCGCATTCGACGATATCGCTCACCTCGGGCTCGCGGGCGACGCCATGCAACGGGTGCACGCCGGCGGAGATCACCACGTCGTCGTGGGCGCGGGCGATCTCGGCGATGCCGGGCACCTCGTCGAGGGTCACGGCGATGGCCAGGAACTGGCGCACGTCCCGGGCCCGGGCGGCCGCCAGGGCGGCCCCCAGGTCACCGTCATGGGCGCTCAGGTCGAGGCGGTCGAGATGGCAGTGGGAATCAACAAACATGGGAGAAACACCGAAAAGAAAAATCCTATCGCGCCGACGATATCGGCAGGCGATAACCAATAATAATGACGCGCTTCTGGCGTTAGAGGGTGTAGGTCGGCGCACCCTTGTCGAGCTGGCCGGCCAGATGGGTCTCGATGCGATCGCGTACCGCCTGGTCCTCGGCGCGAAAGTGCACGCCGATGCCCGGTACCCGGCGCCCGCTGACCCCCGGCGGCGAGATCCATACCACCTGGCCGGTGACCGGCAGGCGCTCGCTCTCGCCGGGCAGGGTCAGCAGCAGGAAGACCTCCTGCCCCAGCTCGTAGCGCTCCTTGGTGGGCACGAAGATGCCGCCCCGCTCCAGGGAGGGCATATAGGCCGACAGCAGGGTCGGCACATCATGAATCGTCAACGACAGGGCCTTCTGTCCACTCATGGCACGCCTCCGGCAGGGCAGGGAATCAGGAACGCAGCAGCGCCGACCAGCGAATCAGCCAGGCCTCCAGGGCCAACTGGGGATTGGGGTTGCCGCCACTGGCCACCAGGCGCCGTTGTTCTCGAGCGTAGTCCAGCAGGCGAAACCAGTCCTGGACCCGGGCGTTCTTGACCGCCTGGCGATAGAGGGCTAGCAGGTCCGGGTTGCGCAGGCGCCGCTCGTCCCCGGAGAGGCCGAAGCGAATCAGGTCCTCGAGCCAGTCGATACCATACCACAGCAGTTGCTCCAGCGGATGGCCGCCCAGCCGGCTGGCCTCCGCCACCGGTTCGGCGCCGCGCACCAGGGCGTCGAAGGCCTCGTGGAGATCCTGGCGCAGGGCGCGGGCCTCGGGGGCGGCCAGGGAGCGGGCCAGCAGGGGCGCGCCGCCCGCCACCCGCAACCAGAAGTCGGCCTGCTCCGGATCCCCCAGCTCGCGGCCCAGCCACTCCCGGGCCGGACCCGCCTCCGGCTGGCCCAGGGCGAGCTGCTGACAACGGGAGCGAATGGTGGGCAGGATCCGCGACGGCACCTCCGCCAGCAGGATAAACAGGGTGCGGCCGCCCGGCTCCTCCAGGCTCTTGAGCAGGGCATTGGCGGCGGCCAGGTTCATGGCCTCCGCCGGGGCCAGCACGATCACCCGGTAGCCGCCCTGCTGGGCGGTCTGGGTAACGAAGGCGTTGACCTCGCGGATCGCATCGATGCGGATCAGCCGGCTCTTCTCGGCGGGACTCACGCGCATCAGGTCGGGATGATAGCCGGAAGCCAGCATGGCGCAGCCGTGACACTCACCGCAGGCGAACTCCCCCGGGGCCTGGCAGAGGCTGCGCGCCACCAGGGCCTCGGCGAGGGACTCGCCGCCCACCCCCGGCACCCCAGCCAGGAGCAGCGCATGGGGCAGGCGCCCGGCATCCTGACGGGCGACGAGCCCGCGCCAGAGTTCCTGCTGCCAGGGCAGCGGCCGGGGCATCAGCGCCATGCCGCCACCTCGGCTTCCAGGCGCGCGAGGATATCGGCCTGGACCCGCTCCAGGGGGCGGGCGGCATCGATCACCGTGATGCGCTCGGGCTCCGCCTGGGCTCGGGCCAGGTAGCCCCGACGCACCCGCTCGAAGAAGGCGCCACGCTCCTGCTCGAAGCGATCGCGCTCGCCGCCCTGGGCCGCCAGGCGACCCGCCAGGCGCGCCTGGGAGGCGGCCAGCGGCATATCCAGCAGCAGGGTCAGGTCGGGGCGCAGCTCGCCCTGCACCAGCCGCTCGAGGGCGGCGATCTGCGCCATGTCGCCGCCACGGCCGGCGCCCTGGTAGGCATAGGTGGCATCGGTGAAGCGGTCACAGAGCACCCAGGCGCCGCGCTCCAGGGCCGGGCGGATCTTACGGGCCAGGTGCTGGGCCCGGGCGGCGAAGACCAGCAGCAGCTCGGCGTCATTGCACAGGGGGTCGTCGCCATCCGTGGCCAGCAGCAGCTCGCGGATGCGCTCGGCGCCGGGGGTGCCGCCGGGTTCCCGGGTGGCCACCACCTCGATGCCCCGGGCCTCCAGCCAGGTGCGGATCAGGGCGCCATTGGTGGTCTTGCCGACCCCCTCGCCGCCCTCCAGGGTGATAAAGCGTCCGCGCCTCGACATAACGGCTCCTTGGCTCGAGTGTGTGCGATGTTACCGGTTGCGGATATAGCGGTTCACCGCGTTATTGTGCTCGCGCAGGGTGCGCGAGAAGTGATGGGTTCCGTCGCCCCGGGCCACGAAATAGAGCGTCTCGCCGGGCAGCGGGTTCACCGCCGCCTCCAGGGCGGCCCGCCCCGGCATGGCGATGGGGGTGGGCGGCATGCCATCGATCACATAGGTGTTGTAGGGGGTCGTCTCGCGCAGGTCGGCATAGGTGATGCGTCCCTCGTAGCGCTCGCCCATGCCGTAGATCACGGTGGGATCGGTCTGCAACCGCATGCCCCGCTCCATGCGTCGCTTGAAGACGCCGGCGATCTCGCGGCGCTCCTCCGGCGCCCCGGTCTCCCGCTCGATCAGCGAGGCCATGATCAGCGCCTCATAGGGGGTGTCGAGGGTCAGGCCATCGACCCGCTCGGCCCACACCTCCTCGAGAATGGTCTCCATGCGACGATGCGCCTGCTGCAGGATCTCCAGGTCGCTGAGCCCCTTGTGGTAGCGGTAGGTATCGGGGAAGAACCAGCCCTCGGGATGCTCCCCTTCACGGCCCAGCAGGGCCATGATCTCGTCATCGCCAAGCTCGGCGGTTTCCTGGGCCAGCTTGGGCGCCTCGGCCAGGGCCTGGCGCAACTGGCGGAAGGTCCAGCCCTCGGGAATGGTCAGCGGGTAGGTGACCACCCGATCGCTGCCCAGCAGACTGATCAGCTCGCGCCCGCTCATGCCCGGCTCGAGCATATATTCGCCGACCCTCAGCTGGGGTACGTTCTCCGGCTCCAGCCGGGTCAACAGGCGAAAGGCCCACTCGTCGGCGATGATCTCGCCGGCGGCGAGCTCGCTTACCACCCGATGGTAGCCAGCTCCCCGGGGCACCTCATAGAGGGTCGGCTCGTCGATAGCGATGGGCGCCGCGAGCCGACTCTGCCAATAGTGATGGCCTCCCACCAGCAGGGCCGCACCCAGTACCAGCAGGATCGCCAGGAGTTTCACCACACGCATGGAACACACCTCAAAAGATGGCAGAATCAGGGGGCAGGATAACCCAGCAGCGGATGCGCCAAGGCCGGCAGCTCGCCCAGCACCGCCCCCGGGGACCAGCGCTTGAGGCAGCGGCCATCGGCGGCGTCGAGCCGGACCAGGGGCCAGACCCCCTGCACCGAGTTGAGCAGCCACACCGCCTCGGCCTCCTCCAGCGCCTCGGGGCCGACACGCACCCGATGAATCGGGAGGCGCGCGCCGAGCTCGGCCAGCAGGGTGCCGGCCACGCCGCAGCGGCTCAGGTCCGGCGTCTCGAGCCGGCCGTTCCGACGCCACACCAGGTTCATGCAGGTGGCCTCCACCAGCCGGCCGTCGCTGTCACAGAGCAGCCCCTCGGCGATGGCCGGGTCCGACCACTCGCCGCGGGCCAGGACATTCTCCAGCCGGTTGAGGTGCTTGAGCCCGGCCAGGGCCGGCTGAATGCCCAGGCGCAGGGTGCAGTGGCGCGCCCGCACCCCGCGCCAGCGCTCGGGCCGGGGGACGAAGTCACTGAGCTGCCAGCGCAGCCGCGGGCTGGGCGCCTCGGGCGCCAGGTAACCGCGCCCTCCCCCGCCTCGGGTGACGATCAGCTTGAGAACCTTGAGGCCGACCCCGGCCTGGGCCGGCAGGGCCTCCAGGCCCTCGGGCATGGCGAAGCCGAGCCGCTCGCAGCCCCGGGCCAGGCGTGCCAGATGGGCCTCCCAGAGCAGCGGCCGGCCATCGCGCACCAGCACCGTCTCGAAGAGGCCGTCGCCATAGGCGAGCCCCCGGTCATCCAGGGGCAGCGGGGCCTGGGCATCCTCCCACATGGGCGAGCCTAGACGCGGGTGAAGACCAGGGAGCCGTTGGTGCCACCGAAGCCGAAGGAGTTGGACAGGGCCACCTCGATACGCTTCTCCTGGGCACTCTGGGGCACATAGTTGAGCACGCAGCCCTCCTGGGGGTTGTCCAGGTTGATGGTGGGCGGCGCCACCTGGTCGCGAATCGCCAGGATGCTGAACACCGCCTCCACCGCGCCGGCGGCGCCCAGCAGGTGGCCGATCATCGACTTGGTGGAGCTCACCGCCACCGACTTGGCGGCCTCGCCCATCACCCGCTCCACGGCACGACTCTCGGCCAGGTCCCCGGCGGGGGTGGAGGTGCCGTGGGCATTGATGTAATCGACGCGGGAGGCATCGATACCGGCATCCAGGATGGCGTTGCGCATGGCGGCCGCCGCGCCGCTGCCGTCCTCCGGCGGCGCCGTCATATGGTAGGCGTCGTCGCTCATGCCGAAGCCGGCCACCTCGGCATAGATGGTGGCACCGCGGGCCTTGGCGTGCTCGTACTCTTCCAGCACCAGCACCCCGGCGCCGTCGGAGAGCACGAAGCCGTCGCGGTCGCGGTCCCAGGGACGGCTGGCGGCCTGGGGATCATCGTTGCGGGTGGAGAGCGCCCGGGCCGCGGAGAAACCGCCCAGCCCCAGGGGGGTGGTGGCCATCTCGGCGCCGCCACAGACCATCACGTCGGCATCGCCGTAGGCGATGGTGCGCGCCCCATAGCCGATGTTATGGGTGCCGGTGGTGCAGGCGGTGGTGATGGCGATATTGGGGCCCTGGAAGCCATGCTGGATGGCCAGGTTGCCGGAGATCATATTGATGATGGAGCCCGGCACGAAGAAGGGCGAGATGCGTCGTGCGCCGCCCTTGTTCAAGGCATTATGGTTGTGCTCGATCATCGGCAGGCCGCCGATGCCGGAGCCGATGGCCACGCCGATGCGGTGGGCATTGGCCTCGCCACACTCGATGCCGGCATCCTCGATGGCCTGAGATCCCGCGGCGATGCCGTACTGGATGAACAGGTCCATCTTGCGGGCATCCTTGGGGTTCATATAAGGACTCACATCGAAGTCCTTGACCGAACCCCCGAAGCGGGTATTGAAACCGCTCACATCGAAGTGCTCGATGGGGGCGATCCCGCTCTTGCCGGCAACGATATTGTCCCAGCTCTCCTTGACGCTGTTACCTACGGGTGTCACCAGACCGAGCCC
Organism: Bisbaumannia salifodinae; assembly: GCF_055388505.1. The sequence goes on along the minus strand of NZ_AP043781.1, from coordinate 1,472,891 downwards.
GGTCACCACGACCCTTCTACGAGGCATCTGCTTTCCTCCAGACGTGTTGGGTGGCACGGCCAAGACGCTACTACCGGCAGCGTGCCGCATCTGCGCGCATTATACCCGACCAACGCCCCGCATGGGATGGGGAGTCGTCGCTGACCGGAGCGCAAAAACGCGCGGGAGCCGCCCTGAACCAGGACGACTCCCGCGACGAAGCCTGACGGGGCTCCGTTACGCCGCCGCGAAGGCGGCACACCCAGGCTTACTGGTGGGCGTTGACGTAGTCGATCGCTTCCTGAACGGTAGTGATCTTCTCGGCCTCTTCGTCGGGGATTTCGGTGTCGAATTCCTCTTCGAGCGCCATCACCAGTTCCACGGTGTCCAGGGAGTCGGCACCCAGGTCTTCGGTGAAGGAAGAGGTGTTCTGGATATCTTCTTCCTTGACGTTCAGGCGTTCGGCCACAACCTTCTTCACGCGCTCTTCGATAGTGCTCATTCTCAAGTCACTCCAATCGTTCAAATAAGCCGCACGGAACCCCGTACGAAATCCGCAAGCGAAGCTGCGGGGTAGTTTATAGACCGCACCTGAGGGACGCAACAGATGCGTCCCCCGGATGGATCAGCGCATATTCATCCCGCCGTTGACCTGCAGGGTCTCGCCGGTGATATAGCCCGCCGCCTCGCTGGTCAGGAAACCCACGGCGGCGGCGATCTCCTCGGGCTGGCCGAGCCGGCCGAGGGGAATCTGGGTGAGCAGGGCCTCATGCTGTGCTTCGGGCAGGGCCTCGGTCATGTCGGTGGCGATAAAGCCCGGGGCCACCGAATTGACGGTGATGGCGCGGCTCGCCACTTCCCGGGCCAGGGCACGGGCAAAGCCCTCCATGCCCGCCTTGGCGGCGGCATAGTTGGCCTGCCCCAGGTTGCCCATGGTGGCCACCACCGAACTGATATTGACGATGCGACCGAAACGCGCCTTGGTCATGCCGCGCAGGCACGCCTTGCTGACCCGGTAGACCGACTTGAGGTTGGCGTCCATCACCGCATCCCACTCCTCCTCCTTCATGCGCATCAGCAGGTTGTCGCGGGTGATGCCGGCGTTATTGACCAGGATGGTGGGCGCCCCATAGGTCTCGTTGATCGCCTTGAGTACCGCCTCGATGCTGGCCGGATCGGTGACGTCCAGGCACATGCCGGTGCCTTCGATGCCCTGGGCCTGGAGGTCGGCGGCGATCCGCTCGGCACCCGAGTCGCTGGTGGCAGTGCCGATCACGATGCGGCCCTGGCGGCCCAGCTCATGGGCGATGGCGCGGCCGATGCCACGACTGGCGCCGGTAACCAGGGCAATTCTGCGTTCGCTCGTCATAGTGAATCCTGAAAAAGTTTGAGTCGTCGTTGTTATGGGGCCTTAACCGGCCAACTCGCGAGCCAGCTCGAGGGCCGTTTCCAGGCTATCCGGATCATTGATGGCCACCCCCTTGCTGCCCCGCACGATACGTTTGCCGAGACCGGTCAACACCTTGCCCGGGCCGCACTCCACGAACAGCCCGGCGCCTTCGCCGGCCATGGCCTCGACGCACTCGGTCCAGCGTACCGGACGATAGAGCTGCTCCACCAGGCGGGTGCGCAGGACGCTCAGGTCATCGTGAGCCCGGGCATCCACGTTCTGCACCACGGTATAACGGGGCGCGCGCAGCTCGATACGCTCCATGGCCGCGGCCAGACGCTCGGCGGCCGGACGCATCAGCTCGCAGTGGGAAGGCACCGACACCGGCAGCGGCAGGGCCCGCTTGGCACCGGCCTCCTGGCACAGGGCGATGGCCCGCTCCACCGCGGCCTTGGCCCCGGCGATCACCACCTGGCCGGGCGCATTATAGTTGACCGCGGCCACCACGCCAGCGTCCGCGGCCTGGCGACAGGCCGTTTCCACGGCGGCATTCTCCAGGCCCAGCACCGCGGCCATGGCGCCTTCGCCGGCGGGCACCGCCTCCTGCATCGCCTCGCCGCGCAGGCGCACCAGCCTGATGCCTTCGGCGAAGGTCATCACCCCGGCGCAGACCATGGCGCTGTATTCGCCCAGGCTATGACCGGCCATGGCACTGGGACGCGGCCCCTCCAGCTCCTGCCAGACTCGCCAGGTGGCGACGCTGGACGCCAGCAGCGCCGGCTGGGTGCAGGCGGTGGCATTCAGGGCCTCGGCGGGACCTTCCTGCACCACATGCCAGAGGTCGTAGCCGAGGGCCTCCGAGGCCTCCTCGAAGGTGGTACGTACCACGCTGTAGCGCTCGGCGAGCTCCCGCAGCATGCCGACCTGCTGGGAACCCTGCCCAGGGAAGACGAGGGCCAAGGATTGGGTCATGACTATCACCTTTGCGTATTTTATTCGTCGATTCAGCGGGTTCCGATCCCGCTATCGTCTCGGTCGCCCGCGGCCGAGACGATAGCCGACCGCCCACCCGGATCGGTCAAGCCCGACAGCCTCCCAGGGCCTGTTCCAGGTGCCCCGGCAACTCCCGGCGCCCCTCTTCGACGGCCCGCGCCACCGCATAGGCGAAGCCCTCGGCACTGGCGCCGCCATGGCTCTTGACCACGATGCCCTTCAGGCCCAGCAGGCTGGCCCCATTGTAGCGCACCGGATCGAGCTCACTCTTGAGCCGGCGCAGGGCCGGACGCGCCAGGACCGCCACCAGGCGCCCACTCCAGCGCGTCTCGAAGGCCCGCTGCACCCGCTCCACCAGCAGCCTGGCCAGCCCCTCGCTGGCCTTGAGCACCGCGTTGCCGACGAAGCCGTCGCAGACCACCACGTCGACCTCGCCGGCGAAGATATCGCCGCCCTCGACGAAGCCGCGATAGTCCAGGCCCGCCCACTCGCGCAACCGGGCATCCGCCTCGCGCACGCTGGCCGGCCCCTTGGTGCCCTCCACCCCGACGTTGAGCAGCGCCACCCGGGGCGCGGCCAGGCCATCGATACAGCGCGCCATGGCCTCACCGAGGCGGGCAAAATCCACCAGCCGCGCCGCCGGCGCATCCACGTTGGCGCCCAGATCGAGGAGGTAGCAATGGCCGCCACGCCGCGTCGGAATGGCGGTACTGATGGCGGGGCGCGGAATCCCCTCCACCATGCCCAGCTCGCGGCGCGCCAGGGCCATCAGGGCCCCGGTATTGCCGGCACTGACCCCGGCATCGGCCTGCCCTCGAGCCACGCACTCCAACATCATGGCCAGGCTGGTGTCGCGAGGCGCACGCAGGGCCGCCGAAGGCCGCATGGCCTGATCGATCACATGGGGGGAGTGGCAAAGGGAGAGGCGAGCGCCGTACCGCGCCAGCCGCTTGGGCAGGGCGTCGAGTTCGGCAGCGAGCCGCTGTTCGGGTCCGAACAGGAAAACATCGAGGGCGGGATTGGCCGCCAGGGCCAGGGCCGCCCCCTGCACGGTGGCACGGGGACCCAAGTCCCCGCCCATCGCATCGATGGCGAGTCTCACGCCCGGCTGTCGAGCGTCGCCAAGGATGACGCCGACTTAAGCGTCGACGACCTTGCGGCCACGGTAGAAGCCGTCCGGGGAGACGTGGTGGCGCAGGTGAGTGGTGCCGGTTTCCTTGTCCTGGGACAGGGCCGGGGCGCTCAGGGCGTCGTGGCTACGACGCATGCCGCGCTTGGAACGGGTCTTGCGGTTCTGTTGGACAGCCATGGGTGTATCACTCCAGAGTGCTTCGTCAATGAAATCAGTGTTTGCCTTTCAGGGTGCGTAGCACCTCGAAAGGACTGGCAGCAGGCTTTTCCGAGGCCTCGGAGTCCGCCCCGCTGGTCAGCTGGTCGCGAGAGACGCGGCACTGCGCCTCATCGTGGTAAACCACCTGGGGCAGGCTCAGGAGGAGTTCATCCTCGACCACCGTCAGGAGGTTCAGCTGTTCGTTCTCCACCAAGACCGGCTCGAGGTAGCCGGGCAGGTTCGCCGCCTGGGCGTCGCCGCTGACCACCCCCAGCTGGAAATGGCTCTCGACCCGGGTCGCCATCGGCGTCAGGCAGCGCCGACACGGCAGGCTGACCTCGGCCTCGAGCCAGCCTTCGATGGTGCGTCGACCCTGGGGGTCGATGGCGAAGTCGAGGCGCACCTGGCAGTGCCCCGTCTGGGCACCGGCCTCATCCACCAAACGCGACAAGGCATCCAGCGCCAGCTGGCCCTGAAGGCTTTCACCATTGGCGGCCAGCCGGTGCGGCTCGACCTGTCGGGGGAGTTGAGTCTTGGACATAGGCGCGCAATGATAGGCACTCCCCCCGCCCCTGTCAAAGCGCGTATTGCCGCCTGTCGAGCGAAGGCCGATTAAATCATCCAGGGGCGATCACTCGTAACGACACGGAGCCCCTATGACGCGCCTGGTTCTGGCCTCGCAATCCCGCTGGCGTCGCCAGCTGCTCGACCGCCTGCAGCTCCCCTACGCCTGGGCCAGCCCCGCTATCGACGAGACCCCGCGCCCGGGCGAGTCACCCCAGGCCCTGGTGCATCGCCTGTCGCTGGCCAAGGCCAGCCGCCTGGCCGACGACTATCCGGCCCACCTGATCATCGGCTCTGACCAGGTCGCCCTGTTCGACGGCGAGATCCTCGGCAAGCCCGCCGACGAGACCGCCGCCCGGGCCCAGTTGGCGCGTTTCTCCGGGCACCGAGTGCGCTTTCTCACCGGCCTGGCGTTGCTGGATACCGCCGCGGGACGCCACTGGGTCTGCCACGAGCCCTTCGACGTGCACTTCCGCCGCCTGAGCGAGGCGGAGATCGCCACCTATATCGAGCGCGAGCGCCCCCTGGAGTGCGCCGGCAGCTTCCGCATGGAAGGCCTGGGCATCACCCTCTTCGAGCGCCTGGAGGGCGACGACCCCAATAGCCTGATCGGCCTGCCGCTGATTCGCCTCTGCGCCCTGCTACGGGAAGCGGGACTGGATCCGCTGGCCCCATAACCTCAAGGAGCAAGGCGCAAGGAGCAAGGAGCAAGGAGCAAGGAGCAAGGAGCAAGGAGCAAGGAGCAAGGAGCAAGGAGCAAGGAGCAAGGAGCAAGGAGCAAGGAGCAAGGAGCAAGGAGCAAGGAGCAAGGAGCAAGGAGCAAGGAGCAAGGAGCAAGGAGCAAGGAGCAAGGAGCAAGGAGCAAGGCAGTCTGCGCCCAGCGCTGCGGGCACCAAAGGGGTTCCTTGCGCCCTGCCCCTTGTGACTTTCGGGCTTCCTTGTCGCTTGCTCCTTGGCGCTTGTGGCTACTAGTTCAATTGGTAACGCAGCGGCGACTGGGTGGTGGGCAGGCCGACCCACTCGGCGGCGACGCGACCGAAGTGGCGGGTCAGGCGCTCGAAGGGATCCAGGCGCGGGGTGTAGTCCTGCATCCGCTCGATGCCCATCTCGCGGGCCAGGCCATCGAGGCTCTGCAGCCCGTCCACCAACCCCAGCTCGACCCCCTGCTCGCCGCTCCACACCAGGCCGGAGAAGAGTCGCGGATCGTCACCCAGGCGCTCGCCGCGCCCCTCGCGCACCGCCTCGATAAATTGCCAGTGGGTGGTCTCCAGCACCTCCTGCCAGAAGCGCGCCTGCTCCGGGGCGATGGTCGAGAAGGGGTCGAGGAAGGCCTTGTTATCGCCGGCGGCGAAGACCCGCCGCTCCACGCCCAGGCGCTCGATGGCCTCCTCCAGCCCGAAGCTGGCGAAGATCACCCCGATGGAGCCCACCAGGCTGGCCGGGGCGGCATAGATCTCGTCGGCGGCGGCGGCAATATAATAGGCTCCGCTGGCGCCGATATCCTCGATCACCGCATAGATCGGCTTGTCGCCCTGCTCGCCCAGGCGGCGAATCTCCTCGTAGATGCGCTGGGACTGCACCGGGCTGCCCCCGGGACTGTCGATATGCAGCACCACCGCCGCCGCGGACTCGGCCTCCCAGGCCCGGTTGAGCCCCTCGATAATACGCTCGGCGCTGGCCGGCGACTCGCTGTCGATCACCCCCTTGACCTCCACCACCCCCAGATGGCGCTCGGTGATCGCCGCCGGCTGGCCGGCAACGAAGACCCCGTAGAGGGTGGTGCCCAGGGAGGCGAGGATCAGCGCCGCGAAGAAGAAGCGGAAGAACAGCGTCCAGCGCCGCGAGCGGCGCTGCTCCGCCAGCACCCCGCCCACCCAGCGGTCGAGCATCTCCACCTGGGCCAGGCGCTGGCGTTCGCGCAGGGTCTCGGCATCCTCGCCGGAAGACGCTCCGCTCCCGGCGGCCGCCTGCCGAGGCGTCTCGCCGGGCTTGATTTCCGGGCCCTGGGTCCAGCGATCATCGGGCTTGTCATCACTCATGGCATCCTGCTCCTCAATCCACGATTCACTGGTGCAACCAGTCGATCAGCGTCTCGAAGCGCTCGGCCACGAAGGTGGGCCGGCTCGCCGCCAGCCGCTCCGGGGCATGCACTCCGTAGGTGACCGCGACACGGTCCATCTTCAGGGCCCGGGCCATCTCCAGGTCATACTCGGTATCGCCCACCATCAGCGTCTCCTCCACCGGCACCGCCAGTTCCTCCAGCAGCTCCTCGAGCATCAGCGGGTGGGGCTTGGAGCGGGTCTCGTCGGCGGTGCGGCTGGCGTGGAACCAGGCACCGCTGCCATTGGCGGCGAACACCCGGTTCAGGCCGCGACGACTCTTGCCGGTGGCCACCGCCAGGCGCTGCTCGGGGCGACCGCGCAGCCGCGCGATGCCCGCCTCCACCCCGGGGAAGAAGGCCATGGGGGTGTGATCGGCGGCGACGAAGTGGTGGGTATAACGCTCGCGCAGCCGCTCGGCCTGCTCCGGCGCGATACCCGGGCACATCCTGGCGATCGCCTCCGGCAGCCCCAGGCCGATGATATCGCGGACGCTGTCGGCGGCGAGCTCGCCCCAGCCGGCATCCCGGGCCGCCGCCTGCATGCAGCCGACGATGCGCGACTCCGAGTCCATCAGGGTACCGTCCCAGTCGAAAATAATCAGTCGATAACGCATGAGATCCTCAACTCAGGAGAGGGTGCGAGCACGGCGCAACACCGTCTCCAGCTCGTCCCCCAGGGGCGCCTTGATCTGCACCGGGCGCCCGCTGGTGGGCTCGGGAAAGGTCAGGGCGGCGGCATGCAGGAAGAGCCGTCCCAGGCCCAGGCGCCGCGCCAGCACCGCCCCCTCCCGGGAGCCATACTTGTCATCGCCCAGCAGCGGATGGCCGGCGTGGGCGGCATGCACGCGGATCTGGTGGGTACGCCCGGTGACCGGCTCCGCCTCCACCAGGGTGGCGCCGCCGAAGGCCTCGCGCACCGCGAAGCGGGTCCGCGACACCTTGCCCTCGGGGTCGACCCGCACCCGCCGCTCGCCGTTACCCGCCTCATAACGGTCGAGGCGCGCGCTCACATAGTCGCGCCGCGCCGGCCAGCGCCCGGCCACCAGTGCCAGGTACTGCTTGTCCATCTGGCGCTGCTTGAGGGCATTGTTGAGGGAGAGCAGCGCCGGCCGCGACTTGGCCAGCAACAGGCAGCCGGAGGTATCGCGATCCAGGCGATGCACCAGCTCCAGGAAGTCGAGATCCTCGCGCACCTGGCGCAGCGCCTCGATCAGGCCGATCTTGACCCCGCTACCGCCGTGCACGGCGAGCCCCGAGGGCTTGTTGATCACCAGCCAGTCACGCCCCTCCAGCAACACATTGCCGGCCAGCAGGTTGCGCAGGCTTTCGCTGACCTCGCGCACCGCCTCCTCGGGGGCCAGGCGCAGCGGCGGAATGCGCACCACGTCGCCCAGGACCAGGCGGTAGTCCGCCTTGACCCGCTTCTTGTTGACCCGAACCTCGCCCTTGCGCACGATGCGATAGACCAGGGTCTTGGGGGCCCCCTTGAGACGGGTGCGCAGGAAATTATCGATGCGCTGACCCACCTGGCCCTCGGCGACTTCCACCCACTGCACCTCGCGCCCTTCGGCCATGCACTCTACTCCTGTCGAACCCGTGGAAAACCCCTAGTCTACCGCACTCCCGGGCCGCTGAGGTCAATTGCTGCACCCACCTATTGCTGTTATATTCCGAAGTCGCTCAGATGGGCGACAAGCGCCCGGCGATTGCGCCTGCCTCATCGACACGCAGGCCCGAGCGACGGATCGAGTGACCGCGGTATTGCCACGGCGATATCACGGCACCGAAAGCGAAAGAACAGAATTGCAACGCCACGCCCGCCCCGGCCGTTCACTTCCTGGCATGGAATGGCGACCGGGCACGGGAGTTAACAACAGCGTGCCGAAGGCCGGCGTTGGCGAATCGATGAATGCCAGGTGTTGGTGGTGACCGCGGAACCGGATGAGACGACCTCACCGAGACATGTTCCGCCTCCACCCCGTACTCAACATGGTCATGCCGTACCGGCGGCGCTACAAGGCTCCGGATATGGCCGGGCGCACACGCATCCGCGACATGCGCTGAGCACAAGCACGCTGCACCCAGCGGTTCGTCGACGCCGTTGCTCGAGGGCTGCCTGCCGGCACGCCCCAACAAGCGAGACGACATGAAACGGATGCTCATCAATGCGACCCAGCCGGAAGAGCTGCGCGTCGCCCTGGTCGATGGACAACGCCTCTACGACCTGGACATCGAATCCGGTGCCCGGGAACAGAAGAAAGCCAATATCTACCGCGGCAAGATCACCCGCGTCGAACCCTCCCTGGAAGCCGCCTTCGTCGATTTCGGCGCCGAGCGCCACGGCTTCCTGCCCCTCAAGGAAATCTCCCGCGACTACTTCATCAAGGAGCCGTCCGGCCGCCCCAGCATCAAGGAGGTGCTGAAGGAGGGCCAGGAGGTCATCGTCCAGGTCGACAAGGAGGAGCGCGGCAACAAGGGCGCCGCCCTGACCACCTTTATTTCCCTGGCCGGCCGCTTCCTGGTGCTGATGCCCAACAACCCCCGCGCCGGCGGTATCTCGCGGCGCATCGAGGGCGAGGAGCGCAGCCAGCTCAAGGAGGCCATGGGCCAGCTGACGATGCCGGAGAAGATGGGCGTGATCGTGCGCACCGCCGGTATCGGCCGCTCCGCCGAGGAGCTGCAGTGGGACCTGGACTACCTGGTGCAGGTGTGGGAGTCGATCACCGAGGAGGCCGGCAAGCGCCCCGCCCCCTTCCTGATCTACCGCGAATCCAACGTCATCATCCGCGCCATGCGCGACTACCTGCGCCAGGATATCGGCGAGGTGCTGATCGACAGCGAGGCGATTCACCAGGAGGCGCTGGGCTTTATCCGCCAGGTGATGCCCTCCTACCAGCAGAAGATCAAGCTCTACGCCGACGAGGTGCCGCTCTTCTCGCGCTTCCAGATCGAGTCGCAGATCGAGACCGCCTATGAGCGGGAAGTGAAGCTGCCCTCCGGCGGCTCCATCGTCATCGACCACACCGAGGCGCTGGTCTCCATCGATATCAACTCCGCCCGGGCCACCCGTGGCAGCGATATCGAGGAGACCGCCCTGCAGACCAACAGCGAGGCCGCCGACGAGATCGCCCGCCAGCTGCGCCTGCGGGATATCGGCGGCCTGGTGGTGATCGACTTTATCGACATGAGCCCGGCGCGCAACCAGCGCGAGGTCGAGAACCGCATGCGCGACGCCCTCAAGCTGGACCGCGCCCGGGTACAGATCGGCCGTATCTCGCGCTTCGGCCTGATGGAGATGTCCCGCCAGCGCCTGCGCCCCTCCCTGGGCGAGACCAGCGGCGTGGTCTGCCCGCGCTGCAACGGCCAGGGCACCATCCGCGACGTGCGCTCCCTGTCGCTCTCCATCATGCGCCTGATCGAGGAAGAGGCCATGAAGGAGCGCAGCGCCCAGATCCGCGCCATCCTGCCGGTGCCGGTGGCCACCTACCTGCTCAACGAGAAGCGCCGGGTGCTGGCCGATATCGAGCGCCGCCAGGGGGTCCAGGTGGTGCTGCTGCCCAACCCGGAGATGGACACCCCCCACTACGATGTCCAGCGCCTGCGCGACGACCACCTGAGCGAACAGGACGACAGCGACAAATCCAGCTTCGAGCTCTCCACCGATACCGAGGTGGGCAAGGAACCGGATCCCTCTTTCGAGAAGCCGGCGCCCCGTGCCGAGGCCGCGGTCAAGAGCGTGACCCATAACGCCCCGGCGCCGGCCTCCCTGCGCGAAGAGCCCAGCACCCCGACCCCGGAACCGGCCAAGCCTCAGGCGCAACCGGCCCCCCAGGCCCCGTCGAAGCCCCAGGCCCCATCGAAGCCCCAGGCGGCGGCCCCCGCCGAGGGCGGCGGCCTGATTTCCCGCCTGGTCAAGGGACTGGGCAAGCTGCTGGGCGGCGAGGCCGAGAGCCGCGATGCCGGTCAGGGCGAGCGCCAGGCCAAGCCTGAGGCCCGCCAGGCCCGCCAGGACAGCCGCGGCGACCGCCAACCCCGCGGTGGCAGCCGCCGCGGTCGCCAGGGCCAGGGGGGCCGCCAGCCCCAGGAGAGCCGTCAGCCCCAGGAGAGCCGTCAGCCCCAAGAGAGCCGTCAGCCCCAAGAGAGCCGTCAGGCTCAGGACGGTCGTCAGGAGAGCCGCCAGGCTCAGGAGAAGCGTCAGGACGGCGACAGCCGCCGCGACGAGGGTCGCCGGGATAACCGCCGTGGCGGTCGTGGCGATGCCGACTCGCGCCAGGACAACCGGGGTGGCCGTGGCCGCAACCGCCAGGACGACAACCGTCGTCAGGGCGGGGATACCAAGCCCGGCCGCGACGCCGGCAAGCCGGAGGCCAAGACCGAGGCCCCCAAGTCGGCGCCCCGCGCTCAGGAGAAGGCCCAGGACAAGCCCCAGGAAAAGGCCGAGACCAGCGGCGAACCCAAGCGCATCCGCAATAACCCGCGCCAGCGCTCCCGCCAGCACGCCATCACCCCCCAGGCCGAGGCCGAGCAGCAGAAACTGCTAGCCCAGGCCCAGCAGGAGGGCGAGCAGGCCGAAGCCAAGCCCGAGGTAAAGCAAGAGGCTAAGCAAGAACCCAAGGCCGAGGCGCCCAAGCAGCCGGAAGCCAAGCCGGAGCCGAAGGCCGAAGCCAAGCAACAAGCACCGAGCGACACCAAAGCTCAGCAGGTCAAGCCGGAAGCCAAGGCCCAAGACGCTAAGCCGGAAGCCAAGGCCGAAGCCAAACCCGAGGCCAAGCAGCCGGAAGCCAAGGCCCAGGACGCTAAGCCCGAGGCTAAAGCCGAAGCCAAGCCCGAGCCCAAGCAGCCGGAGGCCAAGGCCCAGGACGCTAAGCCCGAGGCTAAAGCCGAAGCCAAGCCCGAGCCCAAGCAGCCGGAGGCCAAGGCCCAGGAAGCTAAACCCGAGGCTAAAGCCGAAGCTAAGCCGGAGCCCAAGGCCGAGGCCGAGGCCAAGCAGCCGGAAGCCAAGGCCCAGGAAGCTAAACCCGAGGCTAAAGCCGAAGCTAAGCCCGAGCCCAAGCAGCCGGAAGCCAAGGCCCAGGAAGCTAAACCCGAGGCTAAAGCCGAAGCTAAGCCCGAGCCCAAGCAGCCGGAGACCAAGGCCCAGGAAGCTAAACCCGAGGCTAAACCCGAGGCTAAAGCCGAAGCTAAGCCAGAAGCCAAGCCCGAGCCCAAGCAGCCGGAAGCCAAGCCGGAGGCCGAGGCAGCCAAGCAGCCCGAGCCGAAGGCCGAGGTGAAGCAAGAACCGAAGCCTGAGGCCAAGGCTCAGCAGGCCAAGCCGGAAGCCAAGGCAGAAGCGCCCAAGCAGCCGGAGCCTAAGGCCGAAGCCAAGCCGGAGGCCAAGGCCCAGGAAGCCAAGCCCGAGGTGAAGCAAGAGGCCAAGCCGGAGCCCAAGGCTCAGGAAGAGGCCGAAGCCAAGGCCGAGGCTGCCCAGCAGGCCGAAGCCAAGCCAGCGGCCGCCGAGGCTGCACCGACTCGGCGCCGCCGTCGTCGGGCGCATAACGATCCCCGCGAGCAGCGTCGCCGGGAGCAGGCCGAAGACGGCCAGTAAGGCGCAGGCCCCGCCTCGTGCGGGGTCCTGATCCAACGACAAGGCCCGTGGCGATTGCCACGGGCCTTTGTCATTAGGGGCCGGAAATACTAGGGAAACACTGATTTATTGCTGCGCTCGATATCCTGGCCGCCGGCGGTGCTCAAAATCCTCATTTAACACCACGTAAACTCCGGTTTTTGCGCTCCGGCGGCGACCAGCCTCTCTTCGCTCACGACATAAATCAGCGCTTCCCTAGGGGTCAGTCGAAGCGGCCCATCAACCGCGGCTCCCGCTCCAGCACCACCCCGAAGCGGCCGCGTACCCGCTCGGCGACTCGCTCGGCGAAGTCCAGCAGGCCCCGGGCATCGCCACCACCATGGTGCACCAGCACCAGGGCCTGGCGCTCGTGGACCCCAAAGGGCCCCTCCCGCCAGCCCTTGAGGCCACACTGGTCGATCAGCCAGCCAGCGGCCAGCTTGACCCGTCCATCGGGCTGGGCGAAGTGCGGCATCGCCGGATGGTCTTTGATCAACGCCTCGGCCTGCGGCCCGGGCACCACCGGGTTCTTGAAGAAGCTGCCGGCATTGGGCAGTGCCAGGGGGTCGGGCAGCTTCTCGCGGCGAATGGCGCAGACCGCCTCGGCCACCGCCAGGGGACTCGGTTCCCCCTCGACCCGACGCCCCAGGTCGCCGTAGTCGAGCCTGGGCCGGGGACGCGTCGAGAGCCGCAGGCGCAGATGGGTGATCATCACCCGGCCGGCCAGCTCGCCCTTGAAGAGGCTGTCGCGATAGCCGAAGGCGCACTCCCCCACGCCCAGGGTCTCGGCGCGGCCATCATCCAGGTAACGCAGCTCCACCGCTTCCAGCACCTCGGCCAGCTCGACCCCGTAGGCGCCGATATTCTGGATGGGAGCGGCGCCGCACTGCCCCGGGATCAGCGCCAGGTTCTCCAGGCCCCAGAGGCCGCGAGCGGCCATGGCCATCACCAGGGCGTGCCAGTCGTGGCCCGCCGCCACCCGGACCTCGACGCTGCCGTCGGCTCCCGGGGTCAGTTCGCAGTCGGCGAAACCGGGCTGCAGCACCAGGCCGTCCAGGTTCGGGGCGAGGATCAGGTTGCTGCCGCCGCCCAACAGGCTCACCGGCCAGCCCCGCTGCGCGGCCAGGGCCAGGGCTGGAGCCAGCTCGGCTTCCCGGGACAGGCGCATAAAGTGCGCCGCCCGAGCGCTCAGCCCCAGGGTATTCAGGCCGTCCAGGGCGTGGTCATGGCGCAACTCGGGATAGGACGCCTCGCTCACGACCGAGCCTCCAGGCGACGTTCGAGCTCCGCCACCAGGCCATCGGCGGCGGCTTCCACCAGGTCGAGGACGCGATCGAAACCCTCGGCGCCGCCATAGTAGGGATCGGGCACCGCCTGGCCGGGGCTGCCGGCGAAGTCGAGGAAGAGACCGAGGTGTGCCCGGCAGCCGGCGGGACAGCGCGCCTCGAGCTCCGCCAGATTGGCGTGATCCATGGCCAGCAGGTAGTCGAAGGCGTGGAAGTCGTCATCATGAAGCTGGCGGGCGCGCAGCGCCGAGAGGTCGTAGCCGCGGGTCGCGGCGGCGGCCCGGGTGCGCGGATCCGGCGCCTTGCCGATATGCCAGCCGCCGGTGCCGCAGGAGTCCACTTCGACCCGCTCGGCGAGTCCCGCGGCACTCAGGCGCTGGCGGAAGACGCCCTCGGCGGTGGGCGAGCGGCAGATATTGCCCAGGCAGACGAAGAGTACCCGCATCACCCCTGATCCCCCTGCCCTTCCACCAGGGCCCGTACCCGGGCCAGGTCCTCGGCGGTATCGACACCGGCGGGATGGGGCTCCCGGGTCAGGGCCACCAGGATGCGCCGGCCATGCTGGAGGGCACGCAGCTGCTCCAGCTGTTCCAGTTGCTCCAGGGGGGTGGGCCGCCAGTCGCGGTAGTCGCGCAGGAAGCCGGCACGGTAGGCATAGAGGCCGATATGGCGCAACCAGCCATCGGTGCTCAGCCGCTCCGGGCGGGCGGCGAAGGCGTCGCGATCCCAGGCCTCTCTATCCCAGGGGATGGGCGCCCGGGAGAAGTAGAGGGCGGCGCCGCTCAGGTCCCGCACCACCTTGACCACATTGGGGTTGAAGAGCGTCTCCACGTCCTGGATCGGCTCCGCCAGGGTGGCCATGGCCGCCGTGCCGTCATCCGCCAGGCGCTGGACCACCTGGTCGATCAGCGCCGGTGGCAGCAGCGGCTCGTCGCCCTGCACATTGACCAGGATCGCCGCGTCGTCCAGGCCCAGCAGATCCGCCACCTCGGCCAGGCGGTCGGTGCCGGAGGGGTGATCGGCGCGGGTCATCAGCGCCTCGCCCCCCGCCGCCTCGACCGCCTCGCGGATACGTTCGTCGTCGGTGGCCACCACCACCCGATCGGCGCCGCTGGCCCGGGCCTGGCGCCAGACCCGCACCACCATGGGCTCGCCGGCGATCTCCAGCAGCGGCTTGCCGGGCAGCCGCGAGGAGGCATAGCGGGCCGGAATCACCGCGATCACCTCCTGACTCATGGCGTCGCCCCCGGCCCCTTGCCGAGCTTCTCGTCCACGTCCATGACCCGGGCTTCCTCCTCCAGCATTACCGGGATGCCGTCGCGAATCGGGAAGGCCAGGCCGTCATAGTGGCATCGGAGTTCGGCGGCCTCGCGGTCGTACTTGAGCTTACCCTGGCAGAGCGGGCAGACCAGCATGGCCAGCAGTTCCTTGTCCATCGTTATCTCTCCCGTGTCGGGACTGGGTTCAGGGTATCGAGCCGCCCGTCGAGCCACTCGATAAAGGTCGTGTCGGGCCGCGCCTTGACCTCCAGGGCCCAGCAGGCCGGGGAGGCGAAATCGCGGCACTTGACCGCATCCTTGGCGGTCATTACCACCGGGCGATCGTCGCCGAAGTCGAGATCGGCGGCGGCAAAGCGGTGGTGATCGGCGAAGGGGTGAGGCGTCACCGCCAGGCCCAGGCGCGCCAGGGTGGCGAAGAAGCGCCGCGGGTTGCCGATCCCCGCCACCCCGTGCACCGGCCCGGTGAAGGGCGGCGGCGTCAGGGTCAGGGCCTCGTCGTCGGCGACCCGGCGCCAGGCGCTGGGTTCGAGGGCCATCCGGTAGCCCCCCGCGGGGGGCGCGAAGGCCGGCTCGCCGTTGATGATCACCGCATCCACGCTGGCAAGCCTCTCCAGGGGCTCGCGCAGGGGGCCGGCGGGCAGGCAGCGAGCGTTGCCGAAGCCGCGGGCGCCATCCACCACCACCAGTTCCAGGTCGCGCCCCAGGGCCAGGTGCTGGAGGCCGTCGTCGCTGATCAGGATATCGCAGCCCGCCTCCAGCAACCGCCGGGCGCCCCGGGGGCGCTGCGGATCCACCACCAGGGGCACCCCGGTCTGGGCCGCCAGCATGCGCGGCTCGTCGCCACAGGCCGCCACCGGGGTCTCGGCGGTGACCCACAGCGGGTAGGCGTCGCTGCGCCCGCCATAGCCCCGGGAGAGGATGCCCGGCGCATGGCCGCGGGCCTGGAGGTGCTCGGCCAGCCAGGCCACCAGGGGCGACTTGCCGGTGCCCCCCAGGGTCAGGTTACCGACCACGATCACCGGCACCGGCGCCCGCCAGACCGGCTTCCTGCCCTGGGCGTAGGCCGATGCCCGGCGCCTCACCGCCCAGCGGTAGAGCGCCTCCAGGGGACGCAGCAGCGCCAGCCAGGGCGCGCCGCGATAGGCCGCCGCCAGCCAGCGTTCGCCAAGCCCCAGGCTCATGCCGGGCGACCTCCTGGCATGGCAGTCCAGGTCAGGCGGCGGCGCGCCGCCGCTTGCCAAAGATCACCGAGTTCGAGGCTCATGCCGGGGGAGCCTCCTGGAATGGCAAGCCAGATCAGAGGGCCGCGTCGCGGCGCCGCCAACCAGCTACCGAAACACCTGCCTATGCCGCTCATGCCGGGGGAGCCTCCTGGAACTGCAAGCGGTGCAGGGCCGCGTAGGCGCCGTCCCGGGCCAGCAGCTCGGCGTGGCGTCCCGCCTCGATGATCTCGCCCTGCTCCATCACCAGGATGCGGTCGGCGCGCTCGATGGTCGAGAGACGGTGGGCGATCACGAAGGTGGTGCGCCCCTGGCAGAGGGTCTCCAGGGCACGCTGAATATAGCGCTCCGACTCGCTGTCCAGGGCCGAGGTGGCCTCGTCGAGGATCAGGATGGGGGCATCCTTGTAAATCGCCCGGGCGATGGCCAGGCGCTGGCGCTGGCCGCCGGAGAGCATCACGCCGTTGTCGCCCACCACGGTGGCATAGCCCTCGGGCAGGCGCTCGATAAATTCATGGGCATAGGCGGCGCGGGCCGCCGCCTCCACCGCCGCCGGATCCGGGGTCTCGTCGCCATAGGCGATGTTCTCGGTGATGCTGGCGTTGAACAGGGTCACCTGCTGGGAGACCAGGGCGATCTGCCGGCGCAGCGGCTGCAGGCGGTAGTCGTCCAGGGGCGTGCCGTCGACCCGGATGCGTCCGGCGGTCGGCGCGTAGAAGCGCGGCAGCAGGTTGACCAGGGTGGTCTTGCCGCTGCCGGAGCGGCCGACGACGGCGATCATCTCACCGGGTTCGACCTCCAGATCGATGCCCTTGAGCACCTCGGGCAGGTCCTCGCCATAGGCGAAGCGTACCCCCTCGAAGGCCAGGCGTCCCTGCAGCCGGGGCACCTCATGGGTCCCCTCGTCGGGCTCCGGCGACTCCTCGAGCAGGCCGAAGAGCTCGGCGGAGGCGGCGATGCCCTTCTGGATCTCGCTGTTGATCTCGGTGAGCTGACGCACCGGCTTGGCCATCAGCGAGGCGGCGGTGATAAAGGCCACGAACTCGCCGGCGGTCATCTCCGCCATCAGCGCCGGCGACATGGCCAGCCATACTAGGCCGGCCAGGGCCAGGGCCACCAGCAGCTGGATCACCGGGGTGCTGACCGCCTTGGTCAACGCCTCCTTCATGCTCTGCTGGCGGTTATAGTCGCTGGCGGCGGTGAAGCGGCGCCGCTCGTAGCCCTCGGCGCCATGGGTGCGCACCACCCGGTAGCCGGAGAGCGCCTCGGAGGCCACATGGGTGACGTCGCCCATGGAGTGCTGGATGCGCCCGGAGAGGCGCCGGAAACGCTTGCTGGCGTAGCTCACCACGCCGGCGATCAACGGCGTCACGCCGAGGAACACCAGGGTCAGCAGCCAGTTGGTCCACAGCAAATAGCCGAGCAGGCCGAGGACGAAGAATCCTTCCCGCAGCACGATGGTGATGGCGTTACTGGCCGCCCCGGTGACCTGCTCCACATGGTAGGTGACCCGGGAGATCAGGTGGCCGCTGGAGTGGGCATCGAAGAAGCGCCCGGGCAGGCGCAGCATATGGTTGAACACATTGCAGCGCAGCGCATGCACCACGTTGCGGGCCACGTCGCTCATAAAGTAGGTGCCGAGGAAGGTCCCCACCCCGCGGGCGGCGAACATGCCCACCACGAACAGCGGCAGGAAGAGGCGAAAGGCGGCATCCGGACTCTGAATGCCGTCGATCAGCCGCTTCATCATCTCCGCCAGGGCGGTGCTGGAGGCGGCATAGATCAGATAGCCCAGCACCGCCAGGAGGAAGGATTTCCAGTGGGGCCTGACATAGCCCAGCAGACGCTTGTAGAGGTTCCAGCCCGATTGCTGTGTCACGGTGACTCCGTTACGGCGTGGTGGCTCCACCCTCGCGGGTGGCGATACGAATGCGTTGGATGCCCAGGCTTCCGGCCAGGTCCAGGGCGGTGACCACGGCGGCGTGGGTGGCGCGCCCATCCGCCTCGAGGATCAGGCCGTGCTCCCGGGCCGCCTCGGCCCGCTCGGCCAGGGCGGCGCTCAGGCGCGCCCCCGCCAGGATCTCGCCGTCCAGGCGGTACGCCCCTTCGGCGGTGATCACCAGGGTCACCGGCGACGCCTCCAGGGGCGCGGCCTCGCGGCTCTGGGGCAGGATCAGCTCCAGGGCCTGGCGGGTCTCGAAGGTGGTGGAGACCATAAAGAAAATCAACAGCAGGAAGACCACGTCGATCAGCGGGGTCAGGTTGACCTCCACCGCATCGCGCCGCCGCCGGGGAAACCTCACGCCCGGGACTCCCCACCCGCCGCGCCAGGCGCCGCCCCGGAGCGATGATCGCTCAGGCGGACCTCGCCCTGGTGATGGGCCAGGTACTCCACCAGCAGCCCCGCCTGTTCCTCCATGCGTACCGTGATGTCCTCCACCCGGCGCTGGAAATAGCGATGGAACATCAGCGCCGGAATCGCCACCGTCAGGCCGGCCGCGGTGGTCACCAGGGCCCGGGAGATGCCCCCGGCCAGGTCGGCGGTACGCTCCACCCCATCGGCGGTGACGATCACCGAGAAGACCTCGATCATCCCCACCACGGTGCCCAGCAGGCCGATCAGCGGAGTGATGGCGGCGATGGTGCCCAGGGGACTGAGGAAGCGCTCCATATCGTGGATCACCGCGGTGGCCGCCTCCTGAAGGCGCGCCCGGACCTGCTCGTGGCCCAGCCGCGCATTACGTAATCCCGCCGCCAGGATGCCGCCCAGGGGCGAGTGCCCCTCCAGCCAGTAGAGGTTGACCTGGCCCTGGTTGATCAGGGTGCAGACCTCCTGCCCCAGGCCCAGGGGCGCGATGCGCCCGGCACGCAGGGTCCAGAGGCGTTCGATGATGATCACCATGGCCACCAGAGAGCAGCCGAGCAGCGGAATCATCAACCAGCCCCCGGCGATCAGGGCATCGAGCAGTTCCATCGAGGGCGTCTCCCGTCCGTGCCAATCGTCACCGGCCAAGACCGATCCATGGCGGCGATTCTACCCCATGGCAACGGCCACCGACACCGGCCCAGGGTATCCGGCGCTGGGGCCTGACTCGTACCTCACCTCCCAGAGAGAGGGTCAGGGCGCCATCCAGGGCGGTATTCCACTGGCAGCTGCCATGGCGGGCGAAACGCCGCACCACTTCCTCACTGGGATGGCCGAAGGGGTTGTCGCGGCCGGCACTATGGATCACCTGGCGGGGCCGCAGGCGCGCGACGAACGACGGCCCGGAGCTTCCTCGACTACCGTGGTGCCCCGCCACCAGCACGTCCAGGGGCGCCGACACCTCGAGCAGGAAATGACGCTCCACCTCGCGACCCACATCGCCGGTGATCAACACCCGTCGGTCTCCCGCGGTGACCAGCAGTACACAGGAGCGATCATTGCTGGAACGCCCCGGCTGGGGCCCGGGCGGCGGCCAGAGCAGGCGAAAGTCGACGCCATCCCAGCGCCAGGCCTGGCCGTCATGACAAGGAGTAAAAGGCACGCCGACCGCCTCCCCCTCCGGCGCCAGCCAGTCCCCCACCTCATGCTCGGCCAGCGCCGGCACCCCGCCGGCATGATCCAGGTCGTCATGGCTGATGATCACCCGATCGAAGCGCTGACCCGGCGGCCAGAGCCCGGCCAGGGGAACATAGCCACTGCCATAGCGGGGCCCGGCATCATAGAGCAGTCGATGGCTGGCGGTGGCGATCTCCACCAGTTGGCCCTGGCCCACGTCCCAGACTCGTAGTGTCATCTCACCGGGAGCCGGCGCAGGCGCCGCGAGCCATAGCGGCAGGGTGAGCAGCCAGCCGCTGACCAGGGTTCGCCAACCTGGGGCGATACCCGGCAGCGCCCAGGCCAGGGCCAGGAGTCCCAGCCCCAGGGCCAGGGGGATCAGTTGCCAGGTCTCGGGATACCAGGGAGGAAACCAGCGCAGGCTCGCCTCCAACAGGGCCTCGAAGGCGCTTACCAGGTGTCCGAACAGCCACCAGCAGAGCCATGACAGGGGCGGCACCCAGGCCAGCAGCCACCCCAGCAGCCCCAGGGGCACCAGCACCAGGCTGACCAGAGGCACCGCCAGCAGATTGACCAGGGGCGCCGCCGTGGCCAGACGGGCGAAGGCGAGCAAGACGGCCGCGGCCATCCAGGGCGCCAGCAGCCACTGGGAGCGAATCAGGGCCCATAGCCAGCCGGCTAGCCCCCGGGGGCGGGGCCGCCCTTGCCAGACCAGGATCAACAGCGCCACGGCCAGGAAGGAGAGCCACAGGCCGGGGCGCCACAGCGACGGCGGGTCGAGCAGCACCACGATGGCCAGCGCCAACCACCAGCCCTGCCAGGGACCCGGCGCATGACGCCCACTGGCTACCCAGAGTCCCATCAAGGCCATCACCAGGGCGCGCAGTGCCGGCGGGGCCAATCCCGCCAGGACGGCATAGGCGGTGGCGGCCAGCGCCGCCAGCCACCAGGGCCATACCGACAGACGCCAGGCCCGGGGCGTCACCAGGCGCGCGACGCCACGCCCCAACAGCAGCGTAAAGCCGGCCACCAGCCCCACATGCAGCCCCGAGATCACCACCAGGTGGGTGGTCCCCGTGGCATTGAGGCGCTCCCAGTCGTCCCGGGTCAGGGCCTCGCCGGCCCCCAGGGTCAGGGCCGCCAGCCAGCGCCGCGCGGCATCGGGCAGCTCGCGCTCGTCGAGATGGGCCAGGGCCAGGCGACGCAGGGAGAAGCCCGCCGGTGCCAGGCGCCGGGCCGGCGGCTCGGCGCGCACATAGCCGGTGGCACCGATGCCCTCCCGCCATAGCCAGGCGCGATAGTCGAAACCGCTGGGGTTGGCCAGCCCCCCGGGAGGGCGCAGGCGCACCGCCAGACGCCAAGACTCCCCCGCCGCCATCTCGGGGGGATCGAAATGGCTCAGGCGCAGCTGGCGCAGGTGTCGACAGGGCAGGCGCAGCCCCTCCAGAGGCTCGCAGGCCGTCACCTTCAGGCGCAGCCGCGCCAGTGGCCCCTGGTCACGCACCTCGGTGAGTAGCCCCTCGACGATCAGGGTCTGGCGGGAGAGTCCCTCGGGCAGCTCGGCCCGCTGCATCAGCAGCACCTGGCCGGCGGTCACGGCCACCACCAGCAACAGGGCCAGCGCCCGGAGGTGGCGACGCGCCCACAGGGCCAGCAGGATGACGCCCTCGAACACCCCCGCCGGCGCCCAATACCCGAGCAGGGTACCGGCGATAGCCGACAGCGCCAGGGGCCAAGCCCATCCGATCCGCATTCCCTTGCTCCCATCGCCGTTGGCCGACCGCGCTCGGCGGCCATGGCGAGCCCGCATGCTTGTATGGATAATAGCCGGATCGCCGTCAGCCCACTTCGAGGCCTCGATGCCGCGCCGCCTGCTACAGCGCTACATGCCCCATCCGGAGACGCTCAAGCGCAACCGCTCGCTGCGTTTCATGAGTCATTGGATCGGCAACCCCTCCCTGTGGGTGCTGTCGCGGCGCGGCGTCGCCAACGCCTTTATGGTGGGGCTGTTCAGCGCCCTGCTGCCGATTCCCTTCCAGATGGTGGTGGCCGCCTTCGGCGCCTGGCTGCTGCGCTGTAACCTGCCGCTGTCGGTGGGCCTGGTGTGGATCACCAACCCCCTGACCATCCCGTTGATCTTCTACGGCAATTATCGGCTCGGCGCCTGGCTGCTCAGCACCCCGGCCCGGGAGGCCCCGGAGGCGCTCTCCACCCGCTGGGTGGCGGAACAGATGCTGGATATCCTGCCGATCCTGGCCCTGGGTTCGCTGGTGGCGGCGGTGGTGGTGGGGCTCGGCGCCAACCTGGCGGTACGGCTGCTGTGGCGCTGGCATGTGGTACGCAGCTGGAAGCAGCGCCGTCACCGGCGCCGCCAGCGGCGGGCGGCACGCCGCCGCGGCGACGAGCACGCCCCCTGAACGACAACGGCGCCCTCGGGGCGCCGTTGTCGTTCAGGGGGCGAGGATCGACTACTCCGGCTGAAGCCGGCCCTCATTCAGGCGCAGCACCCGGTCCTGATGGGCGGCCAGGGCGGGATCATGGGTCACCACCACGAAGGCGCAGGCGGCGCTGGAGGCCAGCTCGTCCATCAGCGCCAGGATGCTGGCGGCGGTGTGCTGGTCCAGGTTACCGGTGGGCTCGTCCATCAGCACCAGGCTGGGGTCGGTGATCAGCGCCCGGGCGATGGCCACCCGCTGACGCTCGCCACCGGAGAGCTCGCCGGGCTTGTGCTCGCCGCGCTCCGCCATGCCCACCCGCTCGAGAATCCGCGCCGCCTTGGCCACCGCCTCACGGCGCTTCTGGCCACGGATGATCAGCGGCAGGGCGGCATTCTCCAGGGCGGTCAGTTCCGCCAGCAGATGGTGAAACTGGTAGACGAAGCCGATATGGCGGTTGCGAAAGCGTCCCAGGGCCGCCTCGCCGAGTTCCGCCAGGCACTGCCCCGCCACCTTGACGCTGCCGCCGCTGGGGCGATCGAGCCCGCCCAGCAGGTTGAGCAGGGTGGTCTTGCCGGAGCCGGAGCTGCCCACCACCGCCACCCGCTCGCCGGCGCGCACGCCGAGGTCGAGCTCGTGCAGCACGGTCAGGTCCTGGGGCCCCTCCCGATAGGTCTTGGTCAGCCCCTCGCAGCTCAGCATCACCGGCGCCTCGCTTAGAATACCCTGGGCGGGTTGTTGCATGGTGGCTCCTTGACTATTCATAGCGCAGCACCTCGGCGGGTTGAACCCGTGATGCTCTCCAGGCGGGATAGAGGGTCGACAGGAAGGTCAGCACCAGGGCCGCGGCGACGATGTTGATCACATCGCTCCAGATCAGCCGCGACGGCAGGTAGCTGATGAAATAGACCCCGGAGTCGAGGAACTGGATGCCGAACAGCGCCTCGAACCAGCCGATGATATCGGCGATGCCCAGGGCCAGCAGCACCCCGGCCACCACCCCGATCAGGATACCGATCAGGCCGATGGCCAGCCCCTGGACGATAAAGATCCCCATGATCGAGCGCGGCGTGGCGCCGATGGTGCGCAGGATGGCGATATCCGCATGCTTGTCGGTGACCACCATCACCAGGGTCGAGACGATATTGAAGGCGGCCACGGCGATGATCACCGTCAGCAGCAGGCCGATCATGCGCTTCTCCATCTGGATCGCCTGGAAGAGGTTGCCGTGGGAATAGGTCCAGTCGAGGCCGCGATAGCCGCCGCCCAGTTCGTCGACAATCGCCCGGGTCTCGTCGCCGGCCACGAACAGGTCGTCGAGCTCCAGGCGCAGCCCCTCCACGGCCTCACCCAGGCGCGCCAGGGTCTGCATGTCCTCGATATTGGCATAGGCCAGGCTGGCATCCAGGTCGGCCCCCACGCTGAAGATGCCGCTGACCGTGAAGCGCTTGAGGCGCGGGAAGACCCCCGCCGGGGTGATCGAGGCCTCGGGCACCAGCAGGGTCACCCGGTCGCCCACCCCGACGCCCAGCTGGCGCGCCAGCAGCGAGCCGAGCACGATATTCCACTCGCCGGGCCGCAGCTCATCCAGGCTACCCTCGCGCATATGCTCATCGATAATGGAGACGCGGCCCTCCCACTCGGGGTGGATGCCATTGACCATGGCGCCCTGGTTGCGCCCCCCCACCGAGAACATGCCCTGCTGTTCCACATAGGGGGCGGCGCCGATCACCCGCTCGCGCTGGGTGAGGCGTTCGGCCAGGGCCTGCCACTCCACTAGGCCGTTGCGGGCCTCGATCTTGGTATGGGGCACCATGCCCAGGATGCGGGTGCGCAGCTCCTGGTCGAAGCCGTTCATCACCGACAACACCAGGATCAACACCGCCACCCCCAGGGTGAGGCCCAGCATCGAGGTCAGGGAGATAAAGGAGATAAAGTGGTTGCGCCGTTTGGCGCGGACATAACGCAATCCCAGCAGGAAAGGCAGACGGTCGAGCATCGCAATCAATTCCTTGTCAGCGGGCGCCCATGGTACGGTTTTTCGTTACGGGCTGCACGGGGTGTCCACCGGCGCCAGGCGGCTATTCTGGGCTTGCATCGCGGGCGACGCCACCCTAAATTGCGCCCTTTCCCGCCCCGGCGACACAGGAAGAGAAGACCCCATGGCCAAGCGCTTGTTCCCCGAGTGGCATCCCCAGGATGCCATCCAGCTCACCTGGCCAAGCCCGACCAGCGACTGGGCCCCCCAGTTGAGCCTGATCGAGGCCACCCTGGAGGCCATGGTGGTGGCCATCGCCCGCTATCAGCGGGTGCTGATCGCCGTGCCCAGCGAGGCCGACCGTGCGCGCCTGGCCGAGCGCTTCGCCCACCGCGGCGTGGCCGCCGAGCGGCTGACCCTGGTCGTCGCCGCCGCCGACGACACCTGGGCCCGGGACCATGGCCCCCTCGGCATTGAACGCGACGGCCGGGTGGAGCTGCTCGACTACGTCTTCACCGGCTGGGGCGGCAAGTTCGAGGCCGGCCTCGACAACACCCTGAGCCGGCGCCTGGCCGAGGCGGGCGTCTTCGCCGCGCCCCTGGCGTCCCGGGAGCTGATCCTCGAGGGCGGCGGCATCGAGAGCGACGGCGAAGGCACCTTGCTGACCACCGAGGCCTGCCTGCTCAACCCCAACCGCAATGCCGGCCTGGATCGCGCCGCCATCGAGGCGCACCTGGCCGAGGACTTCGGTGTCCAACGGGTACTATGGCTGCGTCACGGCCACCTGGAGGGAGACGACACCGACAGCCATATCGACACCCTGGCGCGCTTCTGCGACCCCGGGACCATCGCCTATGTGCGCTGCGACGACGAGGGCGACCCCCATTATGCGGCGCTCTCGGCCATGGAGGCGGAGCTGAAGGCCCTCCGGCGTGCCGACGGCCGGCCCTACCGGCTGATCCCCCTGCCCTGGCCGGCGCCCTGCTTCGACCCGGAGGACGGCCACCGCCTGCCGGCCACCTATGCCAACTTCCTGATCATCAACGGCGCCGTGCTGGTGCCCACCTATGGCGACGCGGCGGACAGCCGGGCCCTGTCGGCCCTGGCCGAGGCCTTCCCGGACCGCGACATCCTGCCCATCGACTGTTCGGTGGTGATTCGCCAACATGGCAGCCTGCACTGCCTGACCATGCAGCTGCCCCGGGGCAGCCTGGCCTGACGGCCCGAACGACGGAGAGAGACGATGACCAAGACCCTGAAGGTGGGCCTGGTACAACAGGCCGCCTGGCCCGACAAGGCGAAGAGCCTGGCCGAGAGCGAGGCCCGGGTGCGCGAGCTGGCCGCCCAGGGCGCCCAGTTGGTGCTGCTCCAGGAGCTCCACGCCACCCACTACTTCTGCCAGTACGAGGACCCGGACCTCTTCGACCTGGCCGAGCCCCTGGACGGCCCCACCGGCAGCCGCCTGGCGGCGCTCGCCGCGGAGCTGGATATCGTCCTGGTGGGCTCGCTGTTCGAGCGCCGCGCCGCCGGCCTCTACCACAACACCGCCGTGGTCTATGACCGCGCCCAGGGGGCGGTGGGCCACTACCGCAAGATGCATATCCCCGACGATCCGGCCTTCTACGAGAAGTTCTACTTCACCCCCGGCGACGCCGACGGCCCCGGCCAGGGCTTCGCCCCCATCGAGACCTCCCTGGGGCGCCTCGGGGTGCTGGTGTGCTGGGATCAGTGGTACCCGGAGGCGGCGCGGCTGATGGCCCTGGCCGGCGCCGAGCTGCTGCTCTACCCCACCGCCATCGGCTGGCATCCGCCGGACGAAGACGCCGAGAAGGTGCGCCAGAAGGAGGCCTGGACCCTGATCCAGCGCGCCCACGGCGTGGCCAACGGCCTGCCGGTGGTGGTCGCCAACCGGGTCGGCCACGAGCCCGACCACTCCGGGGTCGGCCCGGGCATCGACTTCTGGGGCGGCAGCTTCGTCTGCGGCCCCCAGGGAGAGCTGCTGGCCCATGCCGGCGAGGAGGCCCAGACCCTGCTGGTGGAGGTGGATATGGCCCGCGGCGAGGAAACCCGGCGCATCTGGCCGTACCTCCGCGATCGTCGTATCGACGCCTATGGCGAACTGACGCGCCGATACCGGGACTAAAGTAAGGTTCTTCGTAGTTCAGCGTGAAGCCACGACATAGCTGATCTCCGGCTTGCCACTGTGGGAGTCCGGATTCCGGACGATTGGGCGACGCAGTCGCCCTGGCGCCTGGCGGCGCCAATCGCTCGGAAGAATCCGAGCTCCCACAGAAACCACGGTGGCGGCTTGAGGGGGAGGCCGGAAAACAAGACACCCCCACCAGCATAAGCTGGTGGGGGTGTCTTACCGCTTAAAGCTTACAGCTCCAGGCTGGGGGTTATTTCCAGAAATCGCGGATCGAGGCGATGCCCTGGGCGCCCACGGCGCGGGCATGGTCGGCATCGAAACGGGTCATGCCACCGAGGGCGAAGACCGGCATGGCGGCGGTCTCCACCAGTTGCTGGAAGTCGTGCCAGCCCAGTGGCGCCACCTCCGGATGAGACGGCGTGGTGCGCAGCGGCGACAGGGTCACGAAATCACAGCCGATACGACCGGCCTGATCCAGCTGCGCCTTGTCGTGAGTGGAGGCGGAGAGCCACTTGCCCTCGGCGATGGGGCGGCGTTCCAGCTGCATCAACCGCTCGCTGGTCAGGTGGATGCCATCGGCATCCACCGCCTCGAGCAGTTCCGGCTCGCCGTTGAGCAGCAGCTGGGCGCCATGCTCGCGGCATAGCGCCAGGGCCCGCTCGGCGCGGGCCAGGTAGGCCTCGCGATCCAGCGACTTGGCACGCAACTGCACCAGGCGCACGCCATCCTCGGTCAGCGCCCGCTGCAGCCTGCCGAGGAAGACCTCGTCGTCGGCCTCCTCGTCGCTGATCAGGTACTCGGTGGGCAACATCACCGCCCGCAGGATCGGCAGGTTGGCCGCCGGGAAGGGGTAGTTGTAGAGCTCCTCCATGGGCACCCAGCGCACCGCCTGCCCCTCGCGACCGAAGGGCTCGCCGGCGAAGTCATGGACCTGCCACACATCCAGCAGGATATGCTTGTCCGGGTACTCGTGGTGCACGCGAATCAGCGGCTGGGCGCGGCGAATCTCCACCCCCAGCTCCTCGTGCAGCTCGCGCTTGAGGGCTTCGAAACCGGTCTCGTAGGGCGCCAGCTTGCCACCCGGAAACTCCCAGAGCCCACCCTGATCCACGGTGGAGGGGCGCCGGGCGATCAGCACCTGCCGGGTATCGCGGCTGACGATGGCGGCGGCCGCCACATGAACCCTTCTCTTGACCATTGCGTTCATTACCTTTCCATCATGCTGGACGCCGACTCAGGAACGATAGTCGGCGTTGATCGTGACATAGTCGTGGGACAGGTCGGAGGTCCACACCGTGGCCGCCTCCTCGCCGCGCCCCAGGCGAATGCGAATCGTGATCTCTTCCTCGGCCATCACCGCGCTGCCGGCCGCCTCGGTGTAGCCGGCGGCGCGACCGCCCTGCTCCACCAAGCGTACCTCGCCCAGGTCGATGACCACCTTGTCGACGTCGAAGTCGGCCACCGGCGCCCGGCCCACGGCGGCGAGGATGCGCCCCCAGTTGGCGTCCGAGGCGTAGAGGGCGGTCTTGACCAGCGGCGAATGGGCCACGGTAAAGGCCACGTCCAGGGCCTCCCGACGGCTGGCGGCTTCCTCGACCCGCAGGGTGACGAACTTGGTGGCCCCCTCGCCGTCGCGGATGATCGCCTGAGCCAGCTCGACCAGCACCGCCAGCAGCGCCTCGCGGAAGTCCGCCAGCGCCGCCGTATCGGCGGCCTCGAGGGTCGCGCCGCGGCCGGTGGCGACCAGCATGCAGGCATCATTGGTGGAGGTGTCGCTGTCCACGGTGATGCAGTTGAAGGAGTCGGCCACCGTCTCCCTCAGCAGTTCCTGCAGCAGCGGCGTGGCGATGGCCGCGTCGGTGGCCACGAAGCCCAGCATGGTCGCCATATTGGGCTGGATCATGCCGGACCCCTTGCTGATGCCGGCGATGGTCACCGTCTGGCCGTGGATCTCCACCTCCCGGGTCGCCCCCTTGGGACGGGTGTCGGTGGTGAGGATGCCCTCGGCGGCGGCCTCCCAGGCCGTCGGGTCGAGGCTCTCGAGCGCCGACGGCAGGGCCCCCAACAGGCGCGCCATGGGCAGCGGCTCGCCGATCACCCCGGTGGAGAAGGGCAGCACCGCCTCGGGGGCGACCCCGGCCAGGCGTGCCAGCTCACTACAACTGGCCTCGGCATCCGCCAGGCCCTGGGCGCCGGTGCCGGCATTGGCGTTGCCGGTATTGACCAGCAGATAGCGGGGGGCGGCGTCGGCCCGATGGCAGGCCGCCAGATGGCGCTTGGCCACCTGCACCGGCGCCGCGCAGAAGGCGTTGCGGGTAAAGGTACCGGCCACGGTGGCACCCTCGGGAATCTCGATCACCACCAGGTCGCGGCGGTTCGGCTTCTTGATGCCGGCCATGGCGCTGCCCAGGCGCAGCCCCTCGATCACCGGCATGGCCGGAAACACCGCTTCACCCACTGCCATCGTTGCTCTCTCCTCTCGTCGGGTTGGCGGCGCTCAGTTGAGCTTGCCGCAGCACTGCTTGAACTTCTTGCCGGAGCCGCAGGGGCAGGGATCGTTGCGCCCCACCTTGGGCCCCTCGCGGCGCACCGGGCGCCCGTCGGCACCGGGCGAGGCCGCGGCGGCCGGGGCGCCTTCGCTGGCCGCGGCACTCGGCTCGTCATGGCGACTGGCGGCGGCGGCCTTCTCGCGCTCCAGGGCCTCGCGGCGCTGGCGCTCCAGTTCGTCGACCTCCTCCTGGCGGCGCACCTGCACATGGCTGAGGATGCGGGTCACGTCGCCCTTGATATTGGCCAGCAGGTTCTGGAACAGCTCGAAGGCCTCGCGCTTGTACTCCTGCTTGGGGTTCTTCTGGGCATAGCCGCGCAGGTGGATGCCCCGGCGCAGGTGATCCATGGACTGCAGGTGCTCCTTCCAGCGGGTGTCGAGCACCTGCAGCATGATCTGCTTCTCGAAGCGCCGCATCAGCGCCTCGCCCACGGTCTCCACCTTGGCCTCGTAGGCCTGGCGGTGCATCTCCTGCAGGCGCTCGCGCAGCTGCTCCTCGTGGAAGCGCTGATCCTCCTCGGCCCATTGCACCACCGGCGCGTCCAGGTTGAACTCGGTCTTGAGGTGCTCCTGGAGCCCGGCCAGGTCCCACTGCTCCGGCAGGCTCTGGGGCGGCACGAACTGGCTGATCGCCTCGTCGAGCATCTCGGCGCGGATGCCGGTGACGTTCTCGGAGACGTCCTCGGCGGCGAGGATCTCGTCGCGCTGCTCGTAGATCACCCGACGCTGGTCGTTGGCCACGTCGTCGTATTCGAGCAGCTGCTTACGGATATCGAAGTTGCGGCTCTCGACCTTCTTCTGGGCCCGCTCCACGGCGTTGGAGACCATCTTGTGCTCGATGGCCTCGCCCTTCTCCAGGCCCAGGGCCTGCATCAGGCGCTGCACCCGATCGGAGCCGAACAGGCGCATCAGGCTGTCTTCCAGCGACAGGAAGAAACGGGTCGAGCCCGGATCCCCCTGGCGCCCGGCCCGGCCGCGCAACTGGTTGTCGATACGCCGCGACTCGTGGCGCTCGGAACCGACCACATGCAGGCCGCCGGCGGCCAGCACCGCCTCGTGGCGCCGCTGCCATTCGGCCTTGAGCGCCTCGACCTGGGCCTCGCTGGGGTTCTCCAGCTTGGCCGCCTCGGCCTCCCAGTTACCGCCGAGCATGATGTCGGTGCCGCGGCCGGCCATGTTGGTGGCGATGGTGATAGCGCCGGGACGCCCGGCCTGGGCGATGATCTCCGCCTCGCTCTGGTGCTGCTTGGCGTTGAGTACATTGAAGTCGAGGCCGGCCTGCTTCATCAGCCGCGCCAGGTACTCGGAGGCCTCGATGGAGGCGGTACCCACCAGCACGGGACGCCCCGCCTCGGTCTCGGCCTGGACGTCCTTGATGATCGCCTCGAACTTCTCCTCGGTGGTCAGGTAGACCAGGTCGTTGAGGTCCTGACGGGCCAGCGGCTTGTTGGTGGGAATCACCACCACGTCCAGGCCATAGATCTGGCGGAACTCGAAGGCCTCGGTATCGGCGGTACCGGTCATGCCGGCCAGCTTGTCATAGAGGCGGAAGTAGTTCTGGAAGGTGGTGGAGGCGAGCGTCTGGCTCTCGCGCTGGATGGCCACGCCCTCCTTGGCCTCCACCGCCTGGTGCAGGCCCTCGGACCAGCGCCGCCCCGGCATGGTGCGGCCGGTGTGCTCGTCGACGATCACCACCTGACCATCGCTGACGATATAGTCCACGTCGCGGTGGTAGAGGTGGCGGGCGCGCAACGCCGAATGCATATGCTGCAGCAGGTTGAGGTTCTGGGCGGCGTAGAGGGAGTCGTCCTCGCCGAGCAGGCCCTCGGCCCGCATCAGCTCCTCCACCTTGTTGTGGCCGGCCTCGGTGATCTCCACCTGCTTCTGCTTCTCGTCCAGGGTGAAGTCGCCGTCCACCGGCATTTCCGGGTCCTCCGACGCCTCGCCCTTGACCAGCTGCGTCGCCAGGCGATCGACCACCTTGTAGAGGTCGGTGTTCTCGTCGACGGGACCGGAGATGATCAGCGGCGTGCGCGCCTCATCGATCAGGATGGAGTCCACCTCGTCGACGATGGCGAAGTGCAGGCCCCGCTGCACCTTCTCCTCCTGGGAGAAGGCCATGTTGTCGCGCAGGTAGTCGAAGCCGAACTCGTTGTTGGTGCCGTAGGTGATATCGCCGGCGTAGGCGGCACGCTTCTCCTCCTGGGTCTGGCCGGCATAGACGGTGCCGACACTCAGCCCCAGGAACTCGTAGAGGGGGCGCATCCAGTCGGCGTCGCGGCGCGCCAGGTAGTCGTTGACGGTGACCACGTGCACGCCCTCGCCGGGCAGCGCATTGAGGTAGACCGCCAGGGTGGCCACCAGGGTCTTGCCCTCGCCGGTCTTCATCTCGGCGATGCGCCCCTGGTGGAGCACCATGCCGCCGATCATCTGCACGTCGAAGTGACGCATGCCCATGACGCGCTTGCCGGCCTCGCGCACCGTGGCGAAGGCCTCCGGCAGCAGGGCGTCGAGGCTCTCGCCGCCCTCCAGCCGCGCGCGCAGGGCGGGGGTCTGGGCCTGGAGCTCCTCGTCGGAGAGCCCCTCGAGGCGCGCCTCGAGGACATTGATCTGCGCCACGTCCTTTTGCAGGCGCTTGATGACGCGGTCGTTCCTGGAGCCGACCACCTTACGAAGCAGGGTATTGAGCATTGCGATGATGTCCTGTGTCTGCCGAAGCAGAGAATCATGATTGGCGCCGGGGCGCCGCGTCCTTCAGGCGATGGCGCCAACGGGCGGGCCACGCCGGGACAGGACATCGAGGGCGGCGATCCAGCGCCGCAGGGGAGACGGTCGGCGGGGCCAGGCACGGCGACACAGGCATCCGCGGCGCCGCGGCGGCTGCCAGCGCAGTCGACGGGCCTGGCGGCGGCTCTCGGCGCGAATCGCCGCCGGCGCCAGCCAGCAGACCTGCACCACCCGCACCACCAGGCGCCCGCCATCGGAGGCCACCAGCCCCACCGGCAGCAGGCAGCCCACCAGCAGGCCGGCCAGCCACCAGCGGGAACGCCGGCGCGGGGCACGGAAAGCGGCAGAGGCGGTGGGCTGGGTCATGCTGTCGACGGACTCCCGGACATGCTAGATTGGCGGCAAGCCACGGTCGCCGCGAGAAAGCCCATGAGTATAAAGGTTAAGCGTTTCCGCGCCCAGCCCGTCACCCGCCTGCTGGGCGGTCGCGGCGAGCTGGGCGGCTTGATGCGCATGGCCTCGCTGCTGGAGCAGGCCCAGACCACCCTGCGCGAGGCGCTACCGGAGGAGATGCGCGAGCACCTCTACGTCGGCGGCTACCGGGACGGTCGGCTGACCCTGATCACCGACCGCGCCGCCTGGCTGACTCGGCTGCGCTACGAGCAGCCCCGACTGCTGACGCTGTTGCGCGGCCTGCCGGAGTTCGCCGCCCTGCAGCGCCTCAATCTCAAGGTGCGCCCGGTGCGCCCCCCCAAGCCGGTGCCCCGCCAGGAGCGCCACCTGCCCGCCCAGGCCGCCGCCGAACTCGCCAGCTGTGCCAGCGAGATCGACGACCCCCGATTGCGCGGCGCCCTGGAACGCCTGGCGGCCCATGGCGCGGCGACGCCCGACGACGCCGGCGACTGACCCGCTTCCGGGCTTCGTGCCAGACCGGCCGTGCCAGACTGGCCGTGCCATACTGCAGTAGGCGCTCGATCACAGGCCCGTTGCGCGCGGCGCCCTCAAACGCAACGATGCCCAGCCGGTAAGCCGACTGGGCATCGAAAGAATTCGCTGGTGGCTACGCCCTGATTCGAACAGGGGACCC
This sequence comes from Bisbaumannia salifodinae, assembly GCF_055388505.1. The sequence continues at coordinate 1,440,681 of NZ_AP043781.1, read as the reverse complement.
CATCATTATGAGTGATGTGCTCTAACCAGCTGAGCTACGTAGCCACGGGGGTCGCGACGCTTGGCGTCGGCAACGGGGGCGCATTATGCCCAGCCCGACTGTCGCTGGCAAGTCCTCTGTGCGTCGTTTTTATTGATTGAACGTTCAATAAAAATATCCCATACTAGGTTTATCGCCATCGATCACCCGGACGGTTCGCCGTCCCAGCACGAGGAGATGCCCGATGCCCAAGGTCGGAATGGAACCCATTCGCCGCCGCCAGTTGATTCAGGCCACCATGGAGGCCATCGACGAGGCCGGCCTGGCCGACGCCACGGTGATCCGCATCGCCCGCCGCGCCGGCGTCTCCGCCGGTATCATCAGCCACTACTTCGGCGGCAAGGATGGCCTGCTCGAGGCCACCATGCGCCAGATCCTCCATGACCTGGGCGAGGCCGTGGCGACCCGCCGCGCCGCCCTCGGCCGGGCGGAGCCCCGGGCCCACCTCGAGGCGATCATCGACGGCAACTTCGATCGCAGCCAGGTCAGCGGCCCGGTGGCCAAGACCTGGCTGGCGTTCTGGGCCAGCAGCATGCACAAGCCGACGCTGCAGCGCCTGCAATCGGTCAACGACCGGCGCCTCTACTCCAACCTGTGCCACCAGTTCCGCCGCTGCCTGCCCCGGGACGAGGCGCGCCGCGCCGCCCAGGGCCTGGCCGCCATGATCGACGGCCTCTGGCTGCGTGGCGCCCTGGCCCCCGAGGGGCTGGACGTGGCGCAGGCCCGCCGCCTGGCCTACGACTACCTTGATCAACAGCTGGCCCGCGAGCCCGCCCTCGCCTGACGGCCGATGCCTCGAGGCATCCCGAACATTCGCACTACCCTTTCTCAGGAGGTCCCCATGACCGCGCTTCCGACTCAGCAGCTCTATATCGATGGCCAGGCCGTCGACGCCACCTCCGGCGAGACCTTCGCCGCCATCAACCCCTACGATGGCAGCGAGCTGGCCCGGGTGCAGCAGGCCTCGGCCGCCGACGTGGATCGCGCCGTGGCCGCCGCCCAGGCCGGCCAGCAGGCGTGGGCCGCCATGACCGGCATGGAGCGCGGCCGCATCCTGCAGCGCGCCGTGGCCCTGCTCCGGGAACGCAACGACGAACTGGCGGCGCTGGAGACCCTCAACACCGGCAAGCCGATCAGCGAGACCGCCGCGGTGGATATCGTCACCGGCGCCGACGTCCTCGAATACTACGCCGGCCTGGCCTCGGCCATCGAGGGCGCGCAGATCCCCCTGCGCGACACCTCCTTCGTCTATACCCGCCGCGAGCCGCTGGGCGTGATCGGCGCCATCGGTGCCTGGAACTATCCCATCCAGATCGCCTGCTGGAAGGCCGCCCCGGCGCTGGCCGCCGGCAATGCCGTGGTCTTCAAGCCCAGCGAGGTGACCCCGCTGACCGCCATCAAGCTGGCCGAGATCTTCACCGAGGCGGGCCTGCCGAACGGCGTCTTCAACGTCATCCAGGGCGACGGCCGGGTGGGCGCCCTGCTCACCGAGCACACCGGCATCGCCAAGGTCTCCTTCACCGGCGAGGTGGGCACCGGCAAGAAGGTGATGGCCGCCGCCGGGGGCTCCACCCTCAAGGACGTGACCATGGAGCTGGGCGGCAAGTCGCCGCTGATCGTCTTCCATGACGCCGACCTGGATCGCGCCGCCGATGCCGCCATGATGGCCAACTTCTACTCCAGCGGGCAGATCTGCACCAACGGCACCCGGGTCTTCGTCGACCGCCGCGTCAAGGATGCCTTCGAGGCCAAGGTGGCCGAGCGGGTGGCGCGCATCAAGGCCGGCGACCCCCGCGACCCGGAGGTCAACTTCGGCCCCCTGGTGAGCTTCGAGCACCAGCAGAAGGTGCTTTCCTATATCGCCCAGGGCAAGGAAGAAGGCGCCCGGCTGCTGGCCGGCGGCGAAGCCTGGGACAGCGGCGACTTCGCACGGGGCGCCTGGGCGGCTCCCACGGTGTTCACCGACTGCCACGACGAGATGCGCATCGTCCGCGAGGAGATCTTCGGCCCGGTGATGGCGATCCTTGCCTTCGATGACGAGGACGAGGTGATCCGCCGCGCCAACGACACCCAGTACGGCCTGGCCGCCGGCGTCTTCACCGAGAGCCTGAATCGCGCCCATGGCGCCATTCATCGCCTGGAGGCCGGCATCTGCTGGATCAACACCTGGGGCGAGTCCCCCGCCGAGATGCCGGTGGGCGGCTACAAGCAGTCCGGGGTGGGCCGCGAGAACGGCATCGAGACCCTCAACCACTACACCCAGACCAAGTCGGTGCAGGTGGAGATGGGCGCCTTCGAGTCGGTCTTCTAAGGCCCCGCCCCAGACCCGCTTCGCCCACGAGGGGCGCCGGGGGCAAGTCGTCGCGAGGGGCCATTTGCCAGGGAAGGCAAACGTAGCGCCCAGGGAGGGGTTTACCGCGCCCTCGCGGCGCTCTGCCCCCGGCCCCGGATAGGCCGCCCGCCGCCCCGCCCTATTGCTTTGTCTCCGTCTTCTTCTTGGGAGGACCCCATGTCCCAGATCCGCGAATTCGATTACGTCATTATCGGCGCCGGCTCCGCCGGCAACGTGCTGGCCACCCGCCTCACCGAGGACCCCGAGGTCCAGGTACTGCTGCTGGAGGCCGGCGGCCCCGACTACCGCTTCGACTTCCGCACCCAGATGCCGGCGGCGCTGGCCTACCCGCTGCAGGGCAAGCGCTACAACTGGGCCTTCGAGACCGACCCGGAACCGCATATGGACGGCCGGCGCATGGAGTGCGGCCGTGGCAAGGGCCTGGGCGGCTCCTCGCTGATCAACGGCATGTGCTATATCCGCGGCAACGCCCTGGACTATGACTACTGGGCCAAGCGCCCGGGCCTCGAGGACTGGACCTACGCCGACTGCCTGCCCTACTTCCGCAAGGCGGAGACCCGCGATATCGGCCCCAACGACTATCACGGCGGCGACGGCCCGGTCAGCGTGACCACCCCCAAGGAAGGCAACAACCCCCTCTACCACGCCTTTATCGAGGCCGGCGTCCAGGCCGGCTACCCGGCCACCGAGGACGTCAACGGCTACCAGCAGGAAGGCTTCGGCCCCATGGACCGCTTCGTCACCCCCCAGGGACGCCGTGCCTCCACCGCTCGGGGCTACCTGGACACCGCCAAGCAGCGCCCCAACCTGACCATCGAGACCCGGGCCACCACCGATATCATCGAGTTCGAGGGCAAGCGCGCCGTGGGCGTGCGCTATGAGCGCAAGGGCCAGACGCAGCGGGTGCGGGTGCGCCGCGAGGTGCTGCTGTGCGGCGGCGCCATCGCCTCGCCGCAGATCCTGCAGCGCTCCGGCGTGGGCCCCCAGGCGGTCCTCGACGAGCTCGGCATCACCCCGGTGCTGGTCAACGACAACGTCGGTGCCCACCTCCAGGATCACCTGGAGATGTATATCCAGTACGAGTGCACGCAGCCGATCTCCCTCTATCCGGCGCTGAAGTGGTACAACCAGCCGAAGATCGGCGCCGAATGGCTGTTCCTCGGCACCGGCATCGGCGCCAGCAACCAGTTCGAGGCGGCGGGCTTTATCCGCACCGACGACGCCGAGGAGTGGCCCAACCTGCAGTACCACTTCCTGCCCATCGCCATCAGCTACAACGGCAAGAGCGCCGTCCAGGCCCACGGCTTCCAGGCCCATGTGGGCTCCATGCGCTCCGAGAGCCGCGGCCGGGTGCGCCTCACCTCCCGGGATCCCAAGGCGGCGCCGAGCATCCTCTTCAACTACATGTCCACCGACAAGGACTGGCAGGAGTTCCGCGACGCCATTCGCCTGACCCGCGAGATCATCGCCCAGCCGGCCATGGATCCCTACCGCGGCCGCGAGATCTCCCCGGGCCCGGACGTCCAGTCCGACGCCGAGCTGGACGCCTTCGTCCGCGAGCATGCCGAGACCGCCTACCACCCCTGCGGCAGCTGCCGCATGGGCGAGGGGGACGACGCCGTGGTCAACGGCGCCGGCCAGGTCCACGGCCTGGAGGGGCTGCGGGTGGTGGACGCCTCGCTGTTCCCGGTGATCCCCACCGGCAACCTCAACGCCCCGACGATCATGCTGGCGGAGAAGATCGCCGACAAGATCCGCGGCCGCGACCCGCTGCCCAAGAGCGACGCCCCCTACTACGTGGCCAAGGGCGCCCCAGCCCAGCAGGAACCGCAGCGCCGACTCGATGAAGCCCATCGCTGAGACTAGTCTCCTCAGCCCTTCGACCCCGCCCATGCCGGCGGGGTTTTTTTATTCTCCGCGGATCATCGTGAAATGGGCAGGGCTGAAACCCTCGAGGATGGCTGGAGGTCATGATGCCGCTCCATGCGCATGCTATGAGCGCGCTAATGTTAAGCAAGTTTGCCCATGCCGCCAGGGGCTTTTTTCATTTTCTCTAGACCTTGATGACTTTCACTCCATAGTCGGCCGGATTGACGATGTCCTCTAGCTTGCCGATCTGTGAGAAGTCACTACTGCCTAGCTCGCTGCTGATATTGGTGTCAGGGAAACGCAGGTTCTTGATCACCTTGACCTGGATGGGCATACCCTTACTGTCGATCTCCATCACCCAGGCGAGGAATCCCCCCGAAAATTTGGCCAGGCTGCCGATCGGGTAGAGCCCGTAGACCCGGATGTACTCCACCAGCACCGTCTTGTCGTAGGCAGCGGCGGCGCCGTGGATCATGCGATAGGCATCCAGCGGGGTGTGTGGCGGCAGGCCGTTGCGGACATGAAGTAATTTGTTAATCGCCTTGATCACCGAGACCAGGCGCACCCGATCCGATAGCTGATCACCTCGCTTACCGGCAGGGTAACCCGTGCCGTCTAGGCGCTCATTGGCGTTCTCGATGATGTCCCGGCAGGTGGGGCTCGGCCTCCAATCCAGTGCCTGCAGCTTATGCCGCAGCGCACCCACATGGCCTCTGAGAATGTCCTTCTGTACCGGGTTCATGTTGACCTTCAGAGACGGCAGCTGCGGACCGATTAGCAGCGGCTTCCCCATGGTGTGAAGCAGGGCACCTAGCACGGCTTCCCGCGTATGAGGATCGTGGGGATCGCGGGCCAGCATCATGTCGGCCAGATAGCCGGCCACCTGTACCGCATGACGGACCCAGTCCAGCTCGTCACGCAGGAAGGCCAGTGCATAAAGAAAGGCCTTGCGGTCCTGCTCTACCAGGTAGCGCAAGGTATCGACGCAATCGTAGAAGATCTCTTCAGGGAGGAAGTTACGGGTCTTCATGTACATCAGCCCCACCTGGAGTTGATGTGCCACGTCCATGACGCCCCGCTCCATGGACGACTGCCGAGTGCGCTTCTCACGATCCTGGGCTTCGCGCTGAAGGATCTTCTTCTCCTTGGCCCCGGGAATGAAGAGTGGGGTGTGGTGGTCGAGCTTGTCGTTGGCGCCCGTACGATAGGCGGCCTCGCGTTCCGACTCCGTCACGTAGTGAAAGAGCGCTTCAGTCTGGAGTGGCCCCATCTTGATGAACTGGATGCCAACGGCAGCGTAACCTTGGTTGCCGAAGGGACGGATGTGGCGGATCTTGCCCTCAGCAAAGAAGCTCTCCCCGTTGGGAAACTCGATCGTGACTCCAGGAATCTCCTGGTTCACGTTGATGGCGACGCTCTCGGCTAGGTCGATGTCGATCATACAGCCCCCCACCGACAGGTTGCGCAATCGTCCCGGCACATTCAGCTCATGCTGGTAGATCTCCAGGCCGACCCGTGCCTGCATGCCAAGCACGAAGGGGATACGGATCGCCCCACGCTGCTCGGCAACGAATACCGATTCCGGTAGCTGGCACTCCAGACGATAGAGCGTACTGTCGGTCTTGAGCAGCTTGGCGGCGACATTGCTGAGGCTATAGGCCTCCCGCTCCATGACCTGACTGCCCTTCAAGGCTTCCAGATCGAAGCTGATGCCACCATCAGTCAAGTAACTCTCGATGCCCTGGCCGGCGTACTCCACTTCCAGGACCAGACGGCCATTGCCCATGTCGAGCTCGTGGACCACGGCCTTCAGCGGGTAGGCCATGTTCTTGGCGTACAGCGAGAGCTCATGATTGTGTTGAAGCAGCGACCGAATCACTGCCGCTGAAGGATTTTCGTTCGAGGCGGGGAGGGCCATTTCGATTACCTGCTCAAAAGGTGCTTTTATTGACAAAAGTGGAATCAACAGGTCTTTTTTCTACAAAAAGCCGCTATACAGCTATATGAATTAGCAGAGTGGCAATCGGGGGCGTTCCTTTCGTGCCGCGTCAGTGAGGAAGGCAGGGGCTCTAAGCAGGGAAGATAGTCCTTCCACTCTCGGCCTGCCAAGGCTGTTCTGGTCAAGTCAGAGCGGACACATTTTCAAGCTGCAGCTGCCAATTCAATCTCCCTCGGCGTCTGGTAGCCGAGGGTCGAGTGGAGCCGGCAGCTGTTGTACTCCATTTCGATGTAGTCGATCACGTCCCGCCGTGCAGCCTGGCGGCTCCAGTAGCGCTGACCAGCCAGCCACTCACTCTTCAGTGAGCCGAAGAACCGCTCCATAACGGCATTGTCCCAGCAGTTCCCCTTCCGGCTCATCGAGGCCTGGAGCCCGTACCGAGCCAGCGTGGACCGGTAGTCATGCGACGCGTATTGGCTGCCGCGGTCACTGTGATGTAGCAGTCCTTCATCGGGCTGCCGGCGGCCCACGGCCATCTCCAGAGCATCCAGTACCAGCGGCGTGCGCATGTGGTCCGCCATCGCCCAGCCCACCAACTGCCGGTCATGGAGATCAAGCACCGCCGCTAGATAGAGCCAGCCTTCCAGCGTCCAGATCGCCGTGATATCGGCCACCCAAACCTGGTTCGGTGCCGCCACCATGAACTGGCGGTTCAGCAGGTTGGGTGCCACCGGTAGGCTATGCTCACTGTCGGTCGTATGACGCCAGCGGCGCCGCTGCCGTGCCTCTACGCCGGCTTCCCGCATCAGGCTCCGGGCCTGGTAGCGGCCAACGTCGTAGCCGCGACGTCGCAGCTCTCTGGCCATACGGCGGCTGCCATAGCTGCCGCGTTTCCGGTGATGGATCTCGCTGACTTCACGCAGCAAGGCCTGACGCTGGTCATCAGGGCCACGCTGCCGCCAAGCATAGAAACCACTCCGGCTGACCTGCATGACCCGACACAACACGGCCACGGGATAGGTGGCCTTCTCCGACTCGATGAACTGGTATTTCAGCTCGACTCTTTGGCGAAGAAGGCCGCCGCCTTTTTTAAAATATCCTTTTCCATCTGAAGCTTACGAACTTCTTCGCGGAGCTTCTTTATCTCGGCATCGCGATCATCCTCATGCCGCCCCGGGGTACCGGAGACCTGCTGACGGTGCTTGCGGCACCAGCGGTCCAGCACGCTGCGCTCCACGCCCAGGCGCCGGGCGGCCTCGGATACGGAATACCCCTGATCGATCACCAGGCTCACCGCATCGGCCTTAAAGTCATCGGAAAACCGACGTCGAGTCTTCTTGGTCATGAACACCTCCATGGCCTCCATTATGAGGCTTATCGGGGTGTCCGCTCCAATTGGACCACTTCACCCTGCTGCCAGCGGGGTACGCCCAGGGACATGACGCTTCGGAACGCTAAGTTAAATTAACACTCTTTCTCTTTGCATGAGCCATGTGGTGAGACTATCCAGCGGCATCGGCTTGGCGAATAGGTAGCCTTGGAAGACATCACAGCCAAGAGACATCAGGTAGTCGTACTGCTCTGGTGTTTCGATACCCTCCGCGACCACTCTGAGGTCGAGTTTCTGGGCCAGGGTGATAATGCCTTGACAAATGGCGGCATTTTTATCGCTCTTGATCGCACGCTGTACGAAGCTGCGATCGATCTTGATCTTGTCGACGGGCAGGTCTCGCAGATAGCTCAGGCTGGAGAAGCCGGTCCCGAAGTCGTCAATGCTGGTGCTGATCTGCATGCCGTTTAGCGCGTTGAGGATGTCGATGGCTCCATCGGTATCGTGCATCAGGATGCCCTCGGTAAGCTCCAGTTCCAGATGCTCCGGTGCTAAGCCGGTCTCGCTCAGCACGCTGCGCAGGGTACTCAAGAAGTTAGGGCGGTGAAACTGAAGGGGAGAAAGATTGATGGCCATGCGCTTATTCAGCAGGCCCTGTTTCACCAACTGATGTGCATCCTTGCTGGCCTGACGCATCACCCAGCGGCTCAACGGTATGATTTGACCGGTCTCCTCCGCCATGGGGATAAAGGTTGCCGGCGAGATAAGCCCCTTGCTGGGATGGTGCCAGCGAACCAGGGCTTCCAGACCGTCGACCTGGCCTTCCCGATCCAGCAGGGGCTGGTAATGCAGGCTGAGGTGGCCGTGTTCAATGGCCTCCTGAAGCTCGCTGCGCAAGCTGACACGCTGGCTCAGCGTGCTATCGAGGTCCTCGGTATAGAGCTGGTAGGTATTGCGGCCCTGTTGCTTGGCCTTGTACATCGCCATGTCGGCATGCTGCAGGAGTCGCTCGGGTTCATCGAGCCCTCCCCGGTTTACGGCGATGCCGATGCTGGCCGAGACGTGTAACTCATGCTCATCGATACGGTGAGCCTTGTTGAGCTGTTCCAGCAGTCGGATGGCGACCTCTTCGGCCTCGGTGGCGTGGCTCAAGTCAGGCAGGAGTAGTACGAACTCGTCACCGCCTAACCGGGCGAGCGTATCGCTGGTTCGTAGGCCCTGCTGCAACCGTTCTGCCACGCTGATGAGCAGCTTATCGCCGACCTTATGGCCAAGGGTGTCATTGATCGGCTTGAACTCATCAAGATCAATGAATAGCACCGCTAGTGTCTGGCCATTGCGTGCTGCCAGCTCCACGTCGTGGGCAAGGCGATCACTGAACAGGGTGCGGTTACCTAGGCCCGTCAGCACATCGTGGGTAGCCTGGTAGACCAACTGGCTCTCCTGCTCCTTGTGTTCGGAGATATCGTTCATGATGCCCACGAAGTGGGTAACACGCTGATTTGCATCACGCACGGGAGAAAGAAACAGCTGGTTCCAAAAGGAAGTACCATCGCAGCGATGGGCGTGCATGGTAGTCGAGAGGCTTTCACCGTGGAGTACCGCCTCACGGATCTGTTCGATGTCCTTGGGGTCGGTTTCGTCGCCCATAAGGAAGCTGGGCGACTGACCGATCACCTCCTGTGCCAGATAGCCGGTAATCCGAGTAAAGGCAGGGTTCACATAGACCACCGGATTGCTGTCTTGGCGTACATCGAGGATCACGGCGCCATTACTGCTGGCTTCGAGGCTGCGCTCGAGGATGTGTAGCCGCTCCTCGGCCACCACCCGAGTGGTGATGTCCTTGGCGATACCGAAGACTCCATCGATTTCACCTTTGACGACGATAGGCAGCATCAGCACTTCCAGATGCTTGAGCGCTGCTCCTGGACGGACATAGCACATTGAGTAACCATAGGGCCGCCCTTGTGAGGCAACCCGGAAGGCGGTTTCGGTCTGTTCGATGTCTTCGCGAGAGCAGGCGGGGTCGCAGATGAGATTATTGAAGTGCTGACCCAGAAGCTCGCTCTCTCGAAGACCGATGATCGATTCGATAGCCGGATTGACGCTGCGGTAGTAGCCTTCCTTGTCTAGCGCGAAAATCGCATCCGGGTTCTGAGTAAACAGCGATCTGAACTGCTCCTCACTACGCTGCAAGGCGGTCGACTGCTGGTCACGAATTGACACCAGGGAGCGACTGACGATTAGCTGATAGGAGAACACCAGGCCCAACAGGCCGAAGAGTACCGGTAATGCACCGGGCAGACTGCTCAGTGATAGGGGCCCATCCAGTGCCGTCACGGTGAACGTTGGCCCACCAGGCAGCGTCATCTGATGAGAAGAAAATACCTGTGGCCTGATGGCTTCATGCCAATCATCGGCATGAATGGTTCCCCAAGTCTTTCCGCTTAGGCTATAGGTGATCGTGAAGCCACCCGTATCCAGGTGGCTTTGCGTGTTGATGATTTCGGAAAGGTTGATAGTGGCGAGCATGGTATGCCTACCACCGTCGAGGGTCACCGCAAGAATACCAAGGTTGATGCGCTCCGGATCGGGGAAGCGCCAGTTGATACGGCGACTAAGTGCGTCCTGTTGCTGTAGCCAGCCGAGTGTTTCGGGATCAGTCAGCTGATCCATCAACCATAGGAGATCCTCGGGTTCACGGCCCACTCGCCAGCGAACTCGAGAGTCGGGGCCCAGATGAACGATGGCCTGCAAGCTCGGCTCATCGTTCATGTATGTCCGAATCTCAACCTGCTGAAGCTCCCGGATGACTCGCCTGTCCTGTCCTTGCAAAGCGAGCCAACGTGCGGTGAGGCGTTCGATAAGGCGGACGCGCATCTCGACGCGCTGCTCCATGCCATCCGCGATATTGCTCACCAGCTGTTCGGCATCGGCAATACGGACGTGATATTGCCCCCAGCTGCTGACCAGCCAAATCATGAGACTGGCCGTGACGCCAAGCACCCCGGTGATGATGGCCGAGCGTGGCAGCGACAGCGTCGGATAAGTCCGCTGATGTGCAATGATCAATAGGCCGCTACCAAGCAGTAGGCAGAACAGGCTACCCATTGCCGTCAGGCCCGCGACCGCTATGGGTGGAGTCTCGCTTGTCATGGGGTAGGCGAGCGTGCCCACGCCGATACCGCTTGCTACCCAGCCAAGCAAGCGGTAACAACGCCGGGTGTACTCTGATGCCGGTGACAGGAAACAGCATGCTCCCATGATCAGGACTAGGCTGGCGGGCAAGGGCGCTAGGTGTGGCTCCCTGGTGAGCCATGACAGACCAGCGCTGGTCGCCGTAGCGAAGGTAGGGTAAACGAGGCTGTAGCTCCCTAACGCCATCATCAGGCCGGCCGAGAAGTGCCGCCAGCTCGACTTGTGGCGTAGCAGGGCCAGCAGACCGAAGCTGACCAGCAGCACGGCAACGGTCCCGTCGTGGCTCAGGCGCCACTGAGGGGGAAGCGGCGGGTGAGTCAATAGATCAAGCAGCAGGCTGCTGAAACCTATCAAAAAGCTGCTGGTCAGCAGGATTAATAGCCAGGCCTGCAAGACGAGGTCGCGGTTACTCTGGTGCATCTATCACACGCCCTACCACCTTGATCAGTACGCCACCGCTGTGGCAGTGGCGACTTTGTTTATTGGTTTTTGCATTTATACATGCAAGCGTTAGCTTAGAAGCTCGTCCACTCCAGCTCACGGGAAGGCAGCGCGCGTGATTTAGAGAGAGCTGTCGTCCGTGGTATCGAAGGCCGGTCCGAGAAGGAATCAACGACCGTGAAGCGGGCGACCAGCTGGTTCAGCAAGGTGGCTTGGTCACTGAGCGACCCGGCGGCGGCATTGGACTCTTGGACGAGCGCCGCATTCTGTTGAGTCACGGCGTCCATCTGGTTTACCGCCGTGCTGACCTGCTCGATGCCGGCCTGTTGCTGAATCGTGGCCGAGGCTATTTCACTCATCAAGGAGGAGACTCGCTGGGTCGCAGCCAGCATTTCATTGAGCATATCGCCGCTCTTTTGCGCCTGCTCTGCGCTACTGGTAATCTGCTGGACGTTCTTGCCAATAATCTGACGGATCTCCTTGGCCGCCTCGGAGCTACGGCTCGCCAGCGTGCGGACCTCCTGGGCCACCACGGCAAAGCCGCGTCCATGCTCACCAGCCCTCGCCGCCTCAACCGAGGCATTGAGCGCCAGAATATTGGTCTGGAAGGTAATGCCGTCTATCGTATCAACGATTTTCTGCACCTGGCGTGAGCTTTCTGAGAGCTGAACCATCATCTGCAAGGCCTGCTGAAGCTCCTTCCCGCTCTGCTCCGCGGATTTTTCTGCCGATGTGGAGAGGGTATCCGCCTCCTGAGCATGTGCTGCATTATGTTTCACCGTGGAAGAAATTTGCTCCATGCTGGCCGCGGTCTGCTGAAGCGCCGATGCCTGCTCTTCCGTCCTGGCAGCCAGATCCTCGCTTCCCTTAGCGATTTCCCCGGCCCCAAGAGAAATACTTTCGGTACTATCCTTGATACGCTCAACCAGGGCGGCTAGTTGCGCCTGCATGGTGGCCAGCCCTTTGGATAGGGCGTTGATCTCTTTGCAACCCGCAATATCGACACCTTGTGTCAGATCTCCGTTGGAGATGGTGTCGAGATGAGTCAGGGCCTTGTCGATGGGACGAATAACATTTCGCATCAGTATTCTGTATGCGATGAATGCCGCGATTACCGAGATCGCGATAAGTATCAATGACAGCGTCATGATCAGGCTGCTGTTTTGTTCATCCTGTGCCTTGAACTCGAGTGACCTGGCTTCGGCATACCGGACGAACTCACTCATCGAACGTTCCAGCTCCTGCTCGGTTACCGTGATACGAGAGAGCAGCGACTGCGCTGCCGATAGCTGGCTCGACTCCAAGGCAGGCTTCAGCAATTCGTTCAATAGAAGACTAACTTGTTGCTCTATGGCATTCAGGTATTGCCCGCGCTGGCTCTGAGGGTCGACAGGAATCGCGGTCAGCTCGCGATATCGGCTCTCGGCATTGCGAATGGCACTCTCTGCCCGGTCACGTAAACCCGCCAGCTGACGCTGTGAAGCACCCTCACGCCAGGCTTCCAGGTACTCACCGAGCCTCTCACGTGACAAGGAGGTATGAAGCTGTGTGCGATTGGCGGCATTGAGTTGCCGTATGCCTAGCTCTGATAGCTCGGCAACTGCCTGTGAGCTCATGCGGTTTCCGGCCATTCCGGCGAAAGCCTGCAGTAGCAGAAAAGTGATGAGCGTGGCCATGAGGCCGGTAAGCAACATGTTGATCGATATGCGGTGAATCAATGAAGAAGAGTGTGTTTTTTCCACTTTAATGCTCCTGCTGGGCAGATACGCAGCAATAGGGGGAGTGGCCTTTTAGGAAAGGATTATTTATGCAAAGTCATGCCCTATCAACGCAATCCTGAAAATAAAAATCTTTAAAAAACAATGCGTTATAATTTTATTTTATGGAATTATTTTCCATTTTTCTTGATGGGTTGCTGATCATTCTTCCGAGGCGCGCGCTTTTCTAAAAGCGTCGCCTGCCATCTTTTTCACGCCATGTACTTTGGGTGCCATTTTGTAAGTTAAGAAGAGATTGCAGATAACGGATTTACCTAGGGGTTAGTTATGTTTGGCTGTTCGTATCTGTTGGTTTAGTGGTTCGGTTTGTCGTAATTGTGTGTCTTGGGTGATGCGGTGCTGACATTTGTTCTCATGGCCTGGCTGTGATGGAAATAACTGAATCCTCCTTGGAAACAATGCAAGCGAACGGGCAACACCGCTTGCCAGTAATCAGTCGGTGTGCTGCCAGTGGTGAGGCAGGAGTTCGTGGACCTGGCAGGCCTTGTGCGTCGGCAGCCGTTCCAGCACGTCTTTCAAGTAGGCGTAGGGCTAGTGGCCATTCAGCTTGGCGCACTGGATCATGCTCATGATGGTGGCGGCGCGCTGGCCACTGCGCAGTGATCCGGCGAATAGCCAGTTCGAGCGGCCCAGCGCCCAAGGACGGATCAGGTTCTCGACCCGGTTGTTGTCAATCGGCAGCCCGCCGTCGTCGAGGTAGCTCGTCAGCGCCGCCCAACGCTTCAGGCTGTACACCTGGTAGAGCTGACCGATCAGCTCGATCACCTGCTTGGCGATCTGGCTCTTGCCGGCCACGTGCAGGTCAACGAACTTGCGCTGGGCGTGGGCTAGGCAGCCAATCTCGGTGACGCCGTTGGTGAAGCTCTGCTTAGTAGCCGCTGTAGTCGTCTCAGATCAGCTGACCCGTTAGTGGCCGAGGCAGCACCTCCGCCATCTGCGCAGGACATAAGAAGACATCGTCCTGCATGCCGACCGTTAACCGCGTACCTGATGTGCTCTTCCGCTCATATGGCCGGCGTCAGAGGGTACCGATTGCCAATGAGTACGGTTGCGCCCCGCCTCCTTCGCGGCGTAGAGCCCCTGGTCGGCGCGCTTGATCGCCGGCTTCAGCGTGGCCTCCCCGGCGCTGACCAGCGTTACGCCCAGCGAGGCAGTGTAGGCCAGCGTGCCATCCTCCGTCGCCTCCTGACCGACCTTGGCGGAAGAGGTCGCGACCGCCTCACGCAGCCTCTCGGCGACCTGCAGGGCCTGCTCCCGATTGGTGTCGGGCAGCAGCACGGCAAACTCCTCGCCACCCATGCGGCACAGCACGTCACCGTCGCGCAGGATCTGGCGCGCGAGCTTGGCGAAATGCTGCAGTACCAGGTCGCCCACATCGTGACCATAGGTATCGTTGATGCGCTTGAAGTGGTCAAGGTCAATGGCGATCAGCGACAGTGGCGCCCCGCTGCGCTCGGCGCGGGCGATCTCCATGGCCGCCTGGCCCTCCAGGTAGCGGCGGTTGCCCAAGCCGGTGAGCGGGTCGGTGAGTGCCTGTTTTTCCAGGCGTGCCTCCAGCGCCTTGCGCTCACTCAGGTCGAACACCGTAGCCCGGGAATACTGGAAGCCCTCCTCGGTGACCTGGGCGGTGGCCTGGATCGCTACCGGAAGGCGGGTGCCATCGCGACACAGCAGCTCGCACTCGGCGCTGCCCTCCTGCCCTTCTCCCAGCACCTTCTGGAAGGCGGCGTCGAAGGCCTCGCGAGTCTCCGGGGTGACGAAGTCGCGATAGTGACGCTTCTCGATCACCTCGTCGGCGCGATAGCCCAGCCAGTCGAGCTCGGTGCGGTTGATCTTGATGACCCGGCCGTCGCTATCCAGGGAGTGGTAGCCGCAGGGGGCATGCTCGTAGAGGTCCTGCACCTCGCCTGCGTACTGACGGGCCTCGCGAGAGAACAGCAGCGCCCGCTCCCTAAGCCCGCGCAGGCGGTGATCACTGAGCACCCAGAACACCCCGAAGGCCAGCGACAGTAGGTAGACCAGGGCGATGGCCAGTAACTGTACCGGGTTCTCCTTGAGCAGCCCCCAGAGGCTGGGCCGCGGCATCAGGATGCCCAGACGCCAGGGCTGGGTCTCCGCCTCGCTGAGGATCATCCCGGCCTGGCTGCGGTAGTGCTGAGTGCGAATGTCGTGGCTGCGAAAGACGAGCAGGTGGTCGCTCAGGGTGACCGTGCCCTGGTTGCGGTCGGCCATGGCGGTCCAGGCATCAGCCCAGTGCGCTTCCAGTGGTCGGCCGAAGCGCTGCCCCTGGCCATTGGTGTCGGGAAATAGCCAATTTCCACGGGCATCCACCAGCAGGACCTCTCCCGGGCCCCCTTCGCGGGCATGGACCGATGAGGCGGTGGTGCGCGTCCAGTCGAGGGTGAACAGCAGCACGCCGAGGCGTTGCCCGCTGATATCGAAGACCGGCGTGGCGATATCGATCACCGCCGTCCCCGCCCCCTCCTCACCGGAAGCGCCCAGGCGTGGCGAGGAGATATAGAGGTCCCGGGCCTGCAGCGTCATGGCGCCCTGGAAGGTCGGTGAGTCTGCGTGGCTGACCACCGGCGGGCTTGGCAAGGGCGCTGCCGGGGAGGCGAGCCATTCGGCACCTTGGGTGTCGATCACCGCCAGCCGGGTATAGCGCCCGTAATGGGTCAGCAGCGTGGTGAACAGCGATTCGATCTGTGCCTGGTCGCGCTGTGTCACGGCCCCCCACTCTGGTGTCCTTGAGGGGGCTCGCCTAGCCAGGAACTGCCTCAGCAGCGGAAATTCGGCGGTGGCAAGCACCTGGTTGAAGCTCTCGTTCATACCCTGGAGCAGCAGATCATACTCGGCGCTGAGCAGCGCTTTGGCGGAACTGCGCGTGCTGTCGATCCGCTCCTCGAGGTGAGAAGCGAGGATCGGGGTCAGCGTCAGGGTGACCAGTCCCAGCGGAACAACAAGGGCCACTGTCAGGCGGGCCCAGAGGGCTTTGAGGATCACAGGCGATATCTCGGTAAGGCCAGGCAGCAGGGGCGACCCGGCAGGTTACCCAGAGGGGGCAGGCGAAGGCGGCAACAGGCCACCGTTCGAACCGCGGCAGTATCGGGCAAAAGGCGGCCAACGTCACCTGTCACCTTTGAACGTTCTTGGCCTGCCAAGTACAGTGTCTCGGCGGTCTCAGCCACTCTTGTCAATCGAGAGGTGCTAATTCACTATTCCTCTATATGAATAGGCGGCAAAGCATGCCGCTTACCCTATGACGCATGGAGTCATCTGGAGTGCTCGACGAACTGGCGCTGATGGAGGCGCTGCAGGACGTTCATGAACGGATCGCGCAGCAGGCTCCACTCGAGAAAATCTTCGACGCCATTGCCCGCTGGGTCGAGGTGTTGCTACCGGACGCGGTTCCCGCCTGCATGCGTTTCGATGCCAAGCGTCAAACGCTCAGTCTCCTCCCCAGCCAGCGCTTCTCCCAGGTCTACCAAGACTGCCTCCAGGGGGTGCCCGTCGGTCCTGACGCAGGCTCCTTCGGCTGTGCGGCCTTCTACCGCGAACCGGTGATCACCGAGGACATTCGTACCGACCCGCGCTGGGCGGCGTTTCGTGGTGCCGCCCAGCGCGAGGGGCTGCGCGCCTGCTGGTCCAATCCCGTGCTGACGGCCGAGGGCGAGCTGCTGGGCACCTTCGGCATCTACTTCCGCGATCCCAACCAGCCTACCGAGGCGAGTAGCCGACGCATGAGTCAGGTCGCGGCGCTGGTGGCCCTGGCGATCCTGCGCGACCGCGATGCCAGCAACCACCGTGCCTTGGCCGAATGGCATCGCTCACTGTTCGTGAACCACCCCGACGGGGTCTACGAGCTCGACCTGGAGGGGCGCTTCCAGCGGGGCAGCGCGGCGCTGACGCGGATCACGGGGTATCCCGAAGATGCCCTGCTTGGCCGGCACTTCAATGAGTTCATCGCACCCGCCTATCGTGCCCGCACCCAGGCCGGATTCGATATCGCTCGGCAGGGCGGGGCTCACCAGTACGAAACCATCGGCATCCATCACGATGGCCACCCCTATCGGCTGGAGATTCTGAACTTCCCCGTCTCGGTGGACGGCGAGGTGGTGGGGGTCTACGGCATCTGCCGCGATATCACCGCCCGCAAACAGGAGGAGCAGACTCGCCGCCTGCTCGAGCGCGGTATCCAGGCCACCCCCAACGGCGTGGTCATGGCCGATGCCACGAAGCCTGACTTGCCACTGGTCTATGTCAACGACGCCTCTTATGAAATCACCGGCTACGCGCCCGAGGAAGTGCTGGGCTACAACTGCCGCTTCCTGCAGGGGCCCGACACCGACCCCGAGGCCATTACTGCCATCCGCTTGGCCATCTCCGAGCAGCGACCGGCCGATATCATCCTGCTCAACTACCGCAAGGACGGTACGCCCTTCTGGAACCACCTCTCGCTGAGCCCGGTGCTCGACGATGAGGGAAACTGCACCCACTACATTGGCATCCAGCAGGACATCACCCGGCATCGGGAGCAGGAAGCCCGGCTCGCGCATCAGGCGATGCATGACCAGCTGACCGGCCTACCCAACCGTGCGTTATTTGATGAACGCCTGGATGCGGCCTTCGAGCGTGACCAGGAGGAGCAGGGACTGCTGGTGGTGATGCACCTCGACCTGGACGGCTTCAAGACGATCAATGATGGGCTGGGCTACCACATCGGCAACCAGTTGCTGGTGGCGGTCGGCGATCGTCTGCGCCAAGTGGTGGGGGTTGACGATACCCTGGCACGCGTGACCGGGGATGAGTTTGCCCTGTTGTTTCCCGACCTCGACGACCGCCAAGCCGGGATCGATATCGCCGAGCGGGTGCTGGACATTCTCTCTCAGCCCCTCATGATCGACGGCAGGCCGTTGCACATCAGTTCCAGCATTGGTATCGCCTCCAATTGTGAGAGCGTGGAGTACGCCTACCAGCTGATGCAGCACGCCGATCTGGCGGTGGCCGACGCCAAGCAGCAGGGTCGCAATACCTGGCATTGGTATGAAGGCGACCAGCAACGGGCCACCAAGGAGACCGTGCTGTTACGCCATGACCTGCACACGGCGTTGCGGCATGACCAGTTCGAGCTCTACTACCAGCCCATCGTAGAAGCGGTGAACGGGCGCATTCGCGGGCTGGAGGCGCTGATCCGCTGGCACCACCCGGAGCGAGGGATGATCTCGCCCGGCGTGTTCATTCCGCTGGTCGAGAAGACCGGCCAGATTATCTCCTTGGGGCGTTGGATCCTGCGTCGTGCCTGTCAGGACGCCGCAGCCATGCGCGCCGATGATGGGCTGGTGGTGCCGGTCGCCGTGAACATCTCCTCCCTTCAGTTCCGTCGCGCCGGCTTCCTGGCGGACGTTCGGACGGCACTCAACGACGCCGGCCTCCCCCCCGAGCTACTGGAACTGGAGGTCACCGAGAGCGTGTTGCTTGATGGGGCTGAACCGGCCATCGAACTGATTAACGACCTCAAGGCGATGGGCATTCGGGTCGCACTGGATGACTTCGGTACCGGCTTCTCCAGCCTGAGCTACCTGCGTGACTTGCCGATCCACAAGGTCAAGCTAGACCGTGCCTTCATCAAGGACATCGCTACCAACCGCAGCAACGCCGCCATCGTGCAGGGGATCATCACCATGGCCCACCACCTGGATCTGGTGGTGGTCGCCGAGGGCATCGAGGAACGGGACCAGCAACAGGACCTGGTACGACGCAACTGCGACTTGCTCCAGGGCTTCTATTTCGCCAAGCCGATGCCGCGGGACGCCATCAGGCAGTTGCCGGGGCAACTGCCTACTCCTGTTGGGGCTGGGGTATGAATCGGCCTGCTTTCGCAACGTTTCCGGAGTGCAACCAATCTTGAGGGCAATGGCGCCGATGGCCGCCCGCTGCAAGGGGTAGTTCGACCATCACAGTCGCAGACCAAGCGGACCGGCCGCTGATGGTCCCTTGGGACATATCGTTTGGAAGTGTTTATGGCTCCATCATCTCAAGCTCGGGGCCTCCGGGAGTCCTGAGACGGTTCACCCGAACCTTGACGTCGTAGCTAACGACGATATCCCTGTTGTGACTTAATGCCCCCTGGCGGCCCGGCGGGAAATCGACTAGGCTTGAAAAATTCAAACAACTGTTCGAAAGCCTTGCCACCCGAACCACAGAGGGAGGTCGCGATGACCCAACTGATCCTGATCCTGCTGGCCATAGTGGGCCTGGTCGCGGTGATGCGCCGCGAGGCCGGCGCCCTGCCCGCCCTGGCGGTGCTCGCCGTGGTGGGCATCGTCGCCCTGGCCCTGGGTAGCCCGCTGCTGGGTGCCCTGCTGTTGATCGGCGCCGCCGGGGTGGCGCTGGCGGGTTTGCCGGCGCTGCGCCGCCGCTGGCTCAGTCCGCGGCTGTTCGCCCTGTTCAAGAAGGTTTCACCCAGGGTCTCCGAGACCGAACGCACCGCCCTGGAGGCGGGCACCGTGGCCTGGGATGGCGAGCTGTTCTCCGGCAAGCCCGACTGGTCGGCGCTGCTGGCGAACCGCTATGAGGGCATCAGCGCCGAGGAGCAGGCCTTCCTCGACCGGCAGTGCAGCGTAGCCGCCAGTATGACCAATGCCTGGGAGATCACCCGCGAGCGCGCCGACCTGCCCCCGGAGCTGTGGGACTACCTGAAGAAAGAGCGCTTCTTCGGCATGATTATTCCCGAGGAGTATGGCGGCCTGGGCTTCTCCGCCAAGGCCCAGTCCCTGGTGCTGCAGAAGCTCTCGGTCAACGAGACCCTGATGGTCACCGTGGGCGTGCCCAACTCCCTGGGCCCGGGCGAGCTCTTGCTCAAGTACGGCACCCAGCAGCAGAAGGACCACTACCTGCCGCGGCTCGCCGACGGTCGCGAGATCCCCTGCTTCGGCCTCACCGGCCCGCGGGCGGGCAGTGATGCCACCGCCTTGCCCGACACCGGCATCGTCTGCAAGCAGCTGGTGGACGGCAAGGAGGTGCTGGGCCTGCGCCTCAACTTCGAGAAGCGCTGGATCACCCTGGCGCCCATCGCCACCGTGGTGGGCCTGGCCTTCCGCATGTTCGACCCGGAGCGCCTGCTCGGCGGCGAGGAGGACCTGGGCATCACCTGCGCGCTGATCCCCCGGGACACCGCCGGCATGGAGATCGGCCGCCGCCATCACCCCATCGGCAGCCCCTTTATGAACGGGCCGATCAAGGGCAAGGACGTCTTCGTGCCCCTGGAGACCATTATCGGCGGCCCGGCGATGGCCGGACAGGGCTGGCGCATGCTGGTGGAGTGCCTCTCGGTGGGGCGCTGCATCACCCTGCCCTCCGGCGCCACCGGCACCTCCCGCTACGCCCTGGGCTGGAGCGGCGGCTTCGCCCGGGTGCGTCGCCAGTTCAATGTCCCCGTGGCCGAGATGGAGGGCGTCCAGGAGCCCCTGGCGCGCATGACCGCCCTCTCCTATATCGCCCAGGCGGCGGTGCTACAGACCGCCAACACCATCGACGCCGGCGAGAAGCCGGCGGTGCCCTCGGCGATCCTCAAGAGCCAGCTTACCGAGTTCCAACGCCAAATCCTCGGCGACGCCATGGATATCCACGGTGGCAAGGCGGTGACCCTCGGGCCGCGCAACTACCTGGGCATCGGCTATAGCGCCAACCCGGTGGCGATCACCGTGGAAGGCGCCAATATCATGACCCGCAACCTGATGATCTTCGGCCAGGGGGCGATCCGCTGCCATCCCTATGTGCTGGAGGAGCTGGCCGCCAAGGACGCCGACGACCTGGGCGCCTTCGACACGGCCTTCTTCGGCCATGCCGGCCTGATCTTCGGCAATGCCGCCCGCGCCTTCACCCAGGCCTTCGGCCTCGGCAAGCCGGCGGTGCCCTTCGACGGCGAGGCCAAGCGTTATGCCCAGGAGGTCGCGCGCCTCTCCGCCGGCTTCAGCCTGTGTGCCGACGCCGCCATGGCCAGCCTCGGCGCCAGCCTCAAGCAGCGCGAGATGCTCTCGGCGCGCCTCGGCGACGTGCTCTCCAACCTCTACCTCGCCTCCATGGTGCTCAAGTCCTGGCAGGAGGGCGACCAGGTGGAAGGCGAGGCCGCCCTGCTCCACTACAGCTGTCAGTACCTGCTGAACCGCGCCGAACAGGCCTTCGATGAGCTCTTCGACAACCTGCCCAGCCGCGCCCTGGGGCGCGGCCTGCGGCTGATCGTGATGCCCCGGGGCAAGCGCTTCAAGCGTCCCCACGACGACCTGGCCCGCACCATCGCCCAGGCGATCTCCCGGGACAGCGCCCTGCGCCACAAGATGCTGGCACATACCTGGGACGCGCAAGGCGACGGGCAGCGGGACAACCCCCTGGCCCGCTACAACGCCCTGCTGGCCGAGTACGACCGCGCCGAACCGCTCTATCGCAAGCTCAACAAGGCCTACGCCAAGGGCGAGCTGCCGGCCACCGCCCTGCATCCCGAGCAGCGTATCGCCGCCGCCCGGGAGGCGGGGCTGATCGGCGCGGACGAGGCCGCCTTCATGGTCCGCTTCGAGGCCGAGGTGCTGGAAATGCTGACAGTGGATGACTTCCCCTTCGAGGCCTTCGCCCAGCAGCAGGACAAGGTGATCTGGCACAACGCCGCCTGATCCTCCCCGAGGTACCCCTTCGCCCCGGCCATCGGCCGGGGCGTTTTTTATCCTCGTCCTCTCGTCGCCCGCGCCTGAGACCAGGAAGGGAGTATCATGCCGACTCGCCGAGCGACAGGCCGAGCAGCCGCGAGGCGGCATCCAGGCCGATGGCCTGGAGCTCGCGGATCTCCAGCCGCTCCGCCGAGAGCGCCCCCTCGATCCACAGCCCATCGATCAGGCCGTTGACGGCCACGGCGAGGCGACGCAGCTCGACCTCGTCGGGCTCCCGGCCCTGGGCCCGCAGGGCCTCGTGGATCAGCTCCCGAAAGGCATGGGTCGTGCGCTCGTACCATAGCTCGCGGATCTCGGCCATCGCCGCGTCCTGGTGCGCCAGGGGCAGGAAGTTGGCCCACAGCAGGACGCTTTCCGGGGTGACGATGGGTGGCGACAGGTTCGCCAGCAGGTAGTGGCGCAGGCGCTCCTGCGGCGTGAGTTCGCGCCGCTCCTCGATGGCACCGTGCGCCGCCTCGAAGAGGCGTTCGAGGAAGCGCCGATAGGCGGCCTGGATGATGCCGTCCTTGCTCTTGAAGTAGAAACGAATCAGGCCATTGGTGACCCCGGCATAGTCGGCGATCTTGCGCACCGTGGCCGCGGAGATTCCCTCCCTGGCGATGCAGGTGAGGGTCGCATCGATCAGGGCATGCTCGCGGTCATTGCTGTCACGCCGGGTCGCCATGGTCACTCAGGCCTCGCGCAGGATCGGGTTGGTCAGACAAGTGGGGCCGCCTTCGCAGGCCATGCACAGGGCATCACCGGCGAAGGTCCGCACCCGGATGCCATGGCGCTCCATTACCGTGCGCGTCCCCGGGAAGCCGTCGATCATCAGGCAGTCGCCGGGGGAGAGCGGCATGACATTGAGGTTCAGTCCCAGGGAGTCATGGAATTCGGCCTCGGGGGCCTCGATCAGGGTGATGCCGCGCTCCTTCATCAGGCTCCACAGCGCCGCCGGGATAAGCCGTGAGTGTACCAGGTAGACGTCCTCGGCCAGCGGCGAGATCACCGACATCAGGTGCAGGCAGGCCGCCTCGCCTCCCCAGACCGGCAGGTCGAACCCCAGCACCTCGATGCCATGGGGGTTAAGCAGCGCGTTGAGCTGGCGAACCCCCTCCCGGTTGGAGCGGAACCCCAAGCCGACCACCAGGGTGTGCTCATCGAGCCAGAGGGTGTCGCCGCCCTCGACCCGGGCATCGCCGGTCAGCCGCCCCAGCACCGGGATGCCGGCGGCCTCGTAGGTCCGCCCATGCAACTCGGGCTCCCCGGCACGCAGCGGCTTGCCCATCCGCAGCAGCACTGCCCCCGCCCGGGTGATCAGGGAGGCATCGCGGGTGAACATGGCGTCGGACAGGCCATCACCGGCGTCCTCGAGCCACAGGATCTCGGTCCCGGAGGCCGCCACCAGTTCGGCGAAGGCGTCGTACTGGGCGATGGCCTTCTCGGCATCGAAGTAGTCGTTGTAGTGCCACTCGGCGGGATCGGCCCGGCGCAGGCTCTCGCCGGGGCGGCGCATCAGCACGCGGGTCATGGGGGCGGCCATGGACTGGCATCCGTAACGGGACATAGCAGGGCTCCGTCGTGGTGTAAGAGGTGGTGTTAAGGGTGCGTTGACTCGAATCTTATACGGATGCATAGTTTATGCAACTGCATAAAAACAAGCCCGGACCGGGGGTGACCACCTTGCACGCCGCACCGCACACCACGGCAGACGACGATGCCATCATCGAGATTCGCGACCTGCGCAAGTCCTTCGGCCAGACCGAGGTCCTCAAGGGCATCAGCCTGTCGGCCCACCGCGGCGATGTGATCTCGCTGATCGGCAGCAGCGGCTCGGGCAAGTCGACCCTGCTGCGCTGCCTCAACCTGCTCGAGACCCCCAGCGCCGGCACGCTGCGCCTGCTCGGCGAACGCCTGCCCTTCCGCGAGCGGGGCGGCCGGCGGGAACCCGCCGACCGCCGCCAGCTGCGGCGCCTGCGCGCCCGCCTGGGCATGGTCTTCCAGGGCTTCAACCTGTGGCCACACATGACCCTGGAGGCCAACGTCATGGAGGCGCCGATCCAGGTACTGGGGCGCTCCCGCGAGGCGGCCCGCGAAGAAGCCCGGCGGTGGCTCGAGCGGGTCGGGCTCCATCATTTGCGCGATGCCTACCCCGCCACGCTCTCCGGTGGCCAGCAACAGCGCGGGGCCATCGCCCGCGCCCTGGCCATGTCCCCCGAGGTGCTGCTCTTCGACGAACCCACCTCCGCCCTGGATCCGGAACTGGTCGGCGAGGTGCTGGCGGTGATACGCGACCTCGCCGAGGAGGGGCGCACCATGCTTATCGTCACCCACGAGATGCAGTTCGCCGCCGACGTGGCGAACCGGGTGATCTTCCTCGACCAGGGGGAGATCGCCGCCGAGGGGCCGCCGGACCAGGTGTTCGGCTCGACCCGCACCGAGCGGCTCAAGCGCTTCCTGGGCACGGCTGCCCTGACCTGAGGAGAATCACAATGAAACGACACCTGCTGCTGGCCACCCTGACCACCGCCTGCCTGGTGCCCCTGGCCCAGGCGGATATCACCCGCGTCGGCTTCGCCACCGAGCCCTACCCGCCCTTCGCCACCCCGGACGCTACCGGCGAGCCACACGGCTGGGAGGTCGATATCACCCGGGCGATCTGCGCAGCGGCCGAGCTGGAATGCGAGATCGTCACCACCTCCTGGGATGGCCTGATTCCGGAGCTGACCGGCGACAAGATCGATGTCATCGCCGCCTCGCTGAGCATCACCGAGCGGCGCCGGGAGACCATCGCCTTCTCCGACAAGTACTACCAGACCCCGGCCGTACTGGTCGGCGCCCAGGGCATCGACCTGGCGCCGACCCCGGAGGGCGTGGCCGGCATGACGATCGGCGTCCAGTCCGCGTCCATCCACCAGGCCTATGTCCTCGAGCACTTCCCCGAGGCCACCGTTCGCGAGTACCAGACGCAGGACGAGGCCCATCAGGACCTGTTCGCCGGGCGCATCGACGCCACCCTGGCCGACCGGTTGGTCCTCGAGGACTTCCTGGCCAGCCACGAAGGCCGGATGTGCTGCGAACTGAAGGGAGAGGTGGCCCACGATGACGCCACCCTCGGCGAGGGCATCGGCTTCGGTCTCCGCCAGGAGGACGAGGCCCTGCGTGAGGCACTCAACGCCGCCATCGCCGAGGTGCGTGCCGACGGCACCTACGCCGCCATCACCGAGCGCTACTTCGACTTCGATATCTACGGCGCGCCCGCCGAGTGACCGCCGACGGGGCACCGCCGCACCACAGAGGACGACGCCAGCCGTGAACTACCGCGACATGAGTGTCATGGAACTGCTCGCCCTGGCGCCTCCCGGCTGGGGAGGCGCCCTACTGAACGGGCTCTGGCTGTCGTTGCAGGTGGCCGGGGCCGGCTACCTGCTGGGCCTGGTCATCGGCATGGCCGGCGCCGCCGGCAAGCTCTCCGGCGGCCCCGTCACCCGCGACCTGCTGACCTGCTACACCACCCTCACCCGGGCCGTCCCCGAGCTGGTGCTGATCCTGCTGCTCTACTTCGCCGTGCCCGAGGCGATCAACCAACTGCTGGCGACGCTCGGGCTGGGCCGCGTCGACATCGGTCCCTTCGCCTCGGGCGTGGCGGTGATCGCCCTGGTGCAGGGCGCCTATGCCACCGAGGTGATGCGCGGGGCCATCCGCGCCGTCCCCGTCGGCCAACTCGAGGCGGCGCACTCCCTGGGCATGGCGCCCCTCACCGTCTTCCGGCGCATCACCCTGCCGGCCATGCTGCCGGGGGCGCTGCCGGGGCTCTCCAACCTGTGGCTGATCGCCACCAAGGACACCGCCCTGCTGGCCGTGGTCGGGTTCACGGAGCTGACCCTGGCGGCGCGCCAGGCGGCCGGCGCCACCAAACAACATATGCTGTTCCTGTGCGCCGCCGGCGTGCTCTACCTTATCGTCTCGCTGATCTCCAACCTGGCCTTCAAGGGCCTGGAGCGCCGGGCCACCCGGGGGATGCGCCATGACTGAGCGTCGTCTGCCGCCCCACCGCCTCGCCCTGATCGCCGCCGCCGTCGGCGGCATTGCCCTGCTCGCCGTTACCCTGCGCTGGGACTGGCTACCGGAGTACCGCGAGGCGATCCTCGGCGGGCTCTGGCTGACCCTGACCCTGCTGGTCACCACCAGCGTGGCGGGATTCCTGCTGGCGATCCCCATCGGGCTGGTGCAGGTCAGGGGCCCCCGGCCGCTCGCCTGGCTGGCGCGCAGCTTCTGTACCCTGATCCGCGGCACCCCGCTGCTGCTGCAGGTCTGGCTGCTCTACTACGGCCTCGGCTCGCTGTTCCCCTACCTGCCCGGGGTCCGCCAGAGCTGGCTCTGGCCCTATCTCACCGACCCCTGGCCCTATGCCTTCCTGGCCCTGACGATATCCTTCGCCGGCTATGAGGGCGAGGTGATGCGCGGGGCCTTCGCCGGGGTCCCCAAGGGCGAGCTCGAGGCCGCCCGTTCGCTGGGCATGCATCCCTTCACCATCCTGCGCCGCATCTGGCTGCCTCGCGCCGTGCAGCGGGTGCTGCCGACCCTCAACGGCGAGCTGATCATTCAGCTCAAGGCCACGCCGCTGGTGGCCACCATCGCCGCCGTCGATGCCTATGCGGTCTTCGGACGCATTCGCCAGGAAACCCTGATGGTCTACGAACCCCTGCTGTTGATGGCCCTGATCTACCTGGTGCTGGCCGGACTGATCACCCTCGCCTTCGGCGCCCTCGAGCGGCGCTGGTCACGGCATAGCGGCGAACGCTGAGCCCACCTTATTCACGAGGGCGCCGACTCGCGCGTGTTGTCGAGGGCTTCACGCAGCAGCAGAGCGCCGCTGTCGCTGGTGGTGCGGTCGGACAGAGCCGTTGCAGGAGGGCGTCCAGATGGATGGGCTTTCACCCATAGTGGATGGCTCTCTTGGATCAGGTTATTGGCGGAACACACTGATTTTACAAGAGAATACCATCTACGTGCGCCAGGCGTAGCCAGGCTTCGGCGACTTCTTCTCGTTGCGCCTCATCGGGGTAGTCGCCAAGACCATCGCCGATTAGGATACCCAGCCAGTATTGCGACTCCGCGTGACCGGCCTCGCCGGCGCGCTCCAGCCAGTCGTCTGCCACTTGAAGCAGTAACGCAGCGAGTGCCCCGATGCCGATCCGCCGCATGGTCAAAAGCCGAACCGGGGCGGAAACTCGGAGAGCGGCGGCTCCTTGGCCAGCCATTCCTCGGCCAGGGCCTCGGCTTGCTCGTGCTGTTCGTCG
Source organism: Bisbaumannia salifodinae (assembly GCF_055388505.1). The sequence goes on along the minus strand of NZ_AP043781.1, from coordinate 1,413,732 downwards.
GTCAGCCGATCACGGTTTCGCGCCATGACGCGTTGAGCCGTACGATTGTCGGTTTCTTCCGAGACGGCAAGGAGTATCGCCCACCCCTTCACCACATCCTGCCCCTCCACACAAATATCCCCTCGCTCATCGGGGTTCAGATAGCACCAGCCAAGATTGATGCGCGAGCCCTGATGGCCGCCTTCCGAAGCCTGGATTCTCCACTCCCAGGCTTCCTGATGGCGCTCCCGCTGGCTTAGCAGGGCCGAGAGGCGATTCATCGCCGGAGCATGGCCCTGCTCGGCCGCTCGGCGAAGCCAGGCCTCAGCGGCTTCTTGTCGCTGTGCCTCATCGGGGTAGTCGCCAAGACCATCGCCGATCAGGATGCCTAGCCAATACTGCGACTCCGCGTCGCCGGCCTCGCCGGCACGCTCCAGCCAGTCGTCCGCTACCTGGGGTTGCTCCAGGGCGCTGTAGATATCGAACAGCACACCCATGGCGCCGGGGTCCCCCGCCTCCGCCAGGGGCAGGGTCGCCTCCAGGGCCGCCTGACGCCAGTCATCGCCGCTCTCGGGGCAAACATCGCCCAGGCGGCAGGCACCGCCTTCGTCCAGACGCAGCATGGCGTAGGGCTCGCCCTGCTCGGCGGCACGTCGGTACCATTCCAGCGCCTCGCGGGTCATGCCCATATGGGCGATACGATGGGACTCGCCCAGGTAGTACATGGCGTCGACGTCGCCGGCCTCGGCAGCCACTTCCAACTGGGGCACGGCATCGAGCAGGAAGCCGAGGTTATAGGCGATCATGCCCTCGTCCTTGGCGGCCTGGGCCTCGGTATCCAGTGCCCAGCCGCTGGTCGGACTAAGCAGCAGGGCGGCGAGTATCAATATGCCGATATAGCGCATCAATACCCGAAGCGGGGCGGAAACTCGGACAGCGGCGGCTCCCTGGCCAGCCACTCCTCGGCCAGGGCCTCCGCTTCCTCGCGCTGTTCGTCTGTCAGCCGATCCCGATTACGCCTCATGATACTCTGAGCCGTTCGATTATCCGTTTCTTCCGAGACTGCGCTGAGTACCGCCCATCCTTTCATCATGTCTTGTTCATGGACGCAGATTTCTCCACGCTCCTCGGGGTTCAGGTAGCACCATCCTACGCCCAAGCGACCATTCATATGACCGGCCTCCGAAGCCTGAACCATCCACTCCCAGGCTTCCTCATACTGCCCCTTCTGGTTCATCAGAGCCGAGAGACGGTTCATCGCCGGGGCATGGCCTTGTTCGGCGGCCCGGCGAAGCCAGGCCTCGGCGGCTTCCTGTCGCTGTGCCTCATCGGGGTAGTCACCAAGACCATCGCCGATCAGGATGCCTAGCCAATACTGCGACTCCGCGTCGCCGGCCTCGCCGGCACGCTCCAGCCAGTCGTCCGCTACCTGGGGTTGCTCCAGGGCGCTGTAGATATCGAACAGCACACCCATGGCGCCGGGGTCCCCCGCCTCCGCCAGGGGTAGGGTCGCCTCCAGGGCCGCCTGTCGCCAGTCATCGCCGCCCTCTGGGCAGACATCGCCCAAGTGGCAGGCACCACCCTGATGCAGACGTAGCATGGCGTAGGGCTCGCCGTGCTCGGCGGCACGCCGGTACCACTCCAGCGCTTCTTGGGTCATGCCCATATGCCGCAGCCGGTGGATTTCGCCGAGGTAGTACATGGCCTCCGCATCGCCGGCCTCGGCAGCAGGCTCCAAGTAAGGTGGAGCCTGGCTCCGGAGATGAGCGTTGTAGAGGCGCATGCCCTCGTCCTTGGCGGCCTGGGTCTCGGCATCCAGCGCCCAGCCGCTGAGCGGGACAAGCAATAACGCCGCCAGCACCCCGATACCAACACGCCGCATGATCAATAGCCAAAGCGGGGCGGAAACTGGGAGAGCGGCGGCTCCTTGGCCAGCCACTCCTCGGCCAGGACCTCGGCCTGCTCGCGCTGTTCGTCGGTGAGCAGATCATGGCTCCGATCCATGACATTCTTGGCCGTACGGCTATCCGTTTCTTCCGAGACGGCGTGGAGTATGGCCCATCCCTTCACCACATCCTGCCCCTCCACACAGATATCCCCTCGCTCTTCGGGGTTCAGATAGCACCAGCCAAGATTGATGCGTGAGCCCTGATGGCCGCCTTCCGAAGCCCCGATTCTCCACTCCCAGGCTTCCTCATGCCGCTCCCGCTGGCTTAGCAAGGCCGAGAGGCGGTTCATGGCCGGGGCATGGCCCTGCTCGGCGGCCCGGCGTAGCCAGGCCTCGGCGGCTTCCTGTCGCTGTGCCTCATCGGGGTAGTCGCCGTAATCATTGTGAATTCTCGCCCCCAGCCGATACTGGGCTTCCGGGTTGCCAGCTTCGGCGGCCGTCTCCAGCCAGTGATACGACTGTTCGCGCTCCTCCAGCGTGGAGTAGATCGAGAATAGCGTGTACATCGCCTCGGTATCGCCGGCTTCCGCTTGAGGCAGGGTCGCTTCCAGGGCCGCCTGACGCCAGTCGTCGCCGCCCTTGGGGCACACATCCCCCAGGCGGCAGGCCCCACCCTGATGCAACCGCAGCATGGCGTAGGGTTCGCCGTGTTCGGCGGCACGCCGGTACCATTCCAGCGCCTCCCGGGTCATGCCCATATGCCGTAGCCGGTGGATCTCGCCCAGGTAGTACATGGCGTCGACGTCGCCGGCCTCGGCAGCCACTTCCAGGTAAGGTGGAGCCTGGCTCCGGAGATGGGCGTTATAGAGGCGCAGGCCCTCGTCCTTGGCGGCCTGGGTCTCGGGCTCCAGGGCCCAGGCGCTGGCCGGGCCAAGCAGCAGGGCGGCGAAAGCCAATGCTTTAAAAGCAATGATCATCGGGGTTCCTCGTAGATAACGCGCATACCGCCCTGCCCATCGGGCAGGTATTCGCAATGGGTGTCGGCATGTCGGCCCAGACTATTGGCGGCAGCAAGATAGAGATTTCGCGCATCAATGGCATCAGGATTGTCAGTATCCGACTCAATCTGCATAAACCGATCCAACAAATAACGATTGCGGCAATAGCCAAGCCCGCGCACCGTATGGGTTCGGCGGCCATAACGGTCGAGCCGCAGCACGGCCTTCTCGAACAGCAGGCCTCCCGGGTTGGGGCCGGATACCGGGTCAACCGGGCCATAGACGCCGTCAAGCACGCCCTCATGAACCCAACCTACGCAGTTGGCGATGGCCATCTGCTGCAGATCGCGAGCTTCGTCCTCTTCATCACCCGCCCGGGGCGGGCTAGAGAGCAGCCAGAGCAGCGCGCCCAGGGCCTCGGGGGTTAGCTGCTGGACCCAGGCACGCAGCTGGCGTTCTTCCTGGCCATCACGGGAGGTCAGCACATAGGCGATCTGCCCGGCACGATCCGTCTCCGTGAATTCCTCCCGCAGTTGCCGCAGCCAGGCGCGCCCCTTGGCCATCACCAGGCCGGCATTGAGCAGGGTCATCATCAGCACGTAGCCGAGGGTGCTTAGCTCCTCGAAGGCCTCTTCATCCAACCAGTCGACGCGTTCGAAGCCGCTGGCCACCAGGTCACGGTGCAGCATGGTCAGCCACAGGTCCAGGTGGCGATTATCGAGTTCCATGGTCATGCCGCCGCCCACCCCGCGGCCGCAGAACAGGGCGGCCTTGGCCCGCAGCACGAACTTGCCATCCCGCAGGCCGAGATGGAAGTCGGCCTCCCCGCCCCAGGCCACGCCCTGCTCGCGGTGCCACGCGATCATGCCCAGGCTGCGCCATTCCCGCAGCTCGTCCAGTTGGTTGCGCCGGGTAAAGGCATCCATCGCCTGGTGCATGGGGGCACGCATGGCGATGTCCTCGGGGGGTTCCCAGCGCAGCTCGCAGCGATGCTCGATACCGCTGCGCATACCGACAAAGGCGTTGAGCTGACCGCCGATCCCCAGGCGCTGCACCGGCTCATCGGCGGTGATATTCGGCTCGCCGTCGAAGGAGAGGCGCAACGTGCCGGACATGGCCAGGCTGGCACCGGCGAAGCCCTTGGCCACGGTCTCCAGGCGCAAGGCATAGCGGCCCAGGTCCAGCTCTCCGCCATCCTTGAGAGGCAGCCTGGCGTGTAGCGCCTCGTCCTCTTCGGGTAGGTCCAGCACGTTCAGGGTCAGTTCGCCACGGACCAGGTGGTAGTCTCCCTTGAGCTCCCATTCGCGGCGCAGGGGACCGCTGTCGCTGGAGGTCTCGAGGCTGCCTTGGTGGGTCTCCCACTCGCCTTCCGGTGTGCCAGCGTCGGGCAGGCGTAGCGGTTCGGGGAAGTCGAGGGTGATCGCCGATGACAGATTCCCCTGGGTCAGCCCGATCAAGCGCAGGGCCTGGGCCTGGGCACTGGCGTCGAACAGGCGCAGGGTATCCCTGGCGGGGCCGGTGAACAGCAGGCGCTGCAGGGTCTCGCCCCAGCGGGTTCTGGCATCGTCGCTGGCCAGGCTGGCGACCTCGTGGCCCGCCTCGTCGAGATCGGCATAGAACGCCTCGGGCTGGAACAGGCCCAGGTCGTCGTCGTGCCAGTCGCCGCGCCAATCGATGGGCTCGCAGCCCTTGATGTCAAGCCAGTGCGAAAGCGCCGTTTCCGGGGCTTCCCACAGGGTTGCCGGAAGCACGCCGTCGGCATCGAGCAGCGGTGCGATGTGATTACGCTCGGCCATGCTCATATAGTCCATCAGCAGGTGCAGACTGATATGGCACAATTCGCGCTCGCCACCGGCGGAAGTGAATTCACGCAGTGGCCAGTCATTGCGGACGAGCATGTCGAGGCGGCGCTTTTCGTAGCCGAAGGCGTTGCGCTCATCGGCCAGGTCGGCCTGCCAGAACAGCACGCGCCGCGGACGCATGGTTTCCACGGCTCGCCTGGCGCTTTCGTGCAGGGCATCGAGCTGCTCGCTCAGCTCCTGATAACGCTCACGCTCATCGGCGAACAGGAATAGCGGCAGGGCGGTATGGCCCGCGGTGCCGGTCTGCCACTCTTCCAGCTTGGTTTCCACCGCGGCGAGCAGGTCGGCCTGTTCGCGAAGCAGGTCGTTATAGTCATCGAAGTTGCTGACCCCATCCCGCAGGGCGGTACCCGATGCGGAAGGGTTGGCCAGGGCGTATTCCGGCGTGGCGATCCCCAATGCCGCCAGTTGGAGGATACTTTCCAGGTAGGCAGCATAAAGGGTGCCGCTGCGCAGCTCCGCCATGCGGATCATCTCGGCAAGATGACACTGCGCACTGGCGGCGTTGGGCGTCTGCGTTTCGCAGCGTTCGAGGAACGTCTGGTACTCGGTGAGGACCTCCTGCAGGGTGAAGCGCTGCTCGCGATCGTCATCCGCGTCGTGATCGTCATCCGCGTCGTGATCCACGCCCGGCAGCAGCTCGTGCCGACGCATGGCCTCCCGGCGGGTACGACGGTAGGTCTCCAGGACCTGCTGGATCTCGCTCTCCCAGGGGCCGTAGTAGGCATCGCCGTCGATCACATAGCCCGCGTCGCGCGCGGCCCGTCGTCCGGCATTGCGCAGGGCGTTGAGTTCATCCTCGAGGCGCCGTATCTCGGTGGCCTGTTCCTGGCGCTGGTAGCGCAACTGGCGTTGACGCTCGTCGGCTTCGCGCCCAGCAGGGAGAGGCGAGGTCTCGATGGTGGCATCCAGGCCGTTGTACCAGACCCTCGCCCTGGCCAGCTCCCGCTCCAGCTCGAAGTAGCGGTCGCGCTCCTCGTCCGAGAGGAAGCTGCCGGGTGATGCCGGCAGGAAGCACTCCATGATCCCGGCTTGTTCGGACAGCGTGGCGTTACGCTGATCGGGGTCTTCGATGCTGGCCCACTGATGAAGCTCATGGGCGGCCTCGTGAAGCAGCTCGGCGGCGTCTTTGGTCAATAGCCAGAAGCGTCCGGTGCCGACGAGGTAGAGGATATCCACCCACTCCGATGCCTGACATACGTGCCGGCTCTCTCCGGCGATGGCGCCGCCCGCGGTCGTCGAGGGGGTGAATGGTGGCCATTCGGTTGTGTTGTCCTGAGTCATGCGGACGCCTCCAGTGCGTCGACTTTCTTCCAGGCTGGCATGGCCGCTTGAAGGATCTCCATGGTGGTCGCCTGAGCCCACCAGTCCGTCTCGGGACTCTGCTCTTGCCGTACTCTAGGCAGCAGGCGCTGGATATGATGGGCCTGGCTGATACCTGCCGCCTCAAGCCGCCCAAGCCGCTCCAGCCATTCCGGCGGCAGTGCCGGAAGCGGCGTCTCGGTTGCCCGGCTGAGCCACCAGGCATGAGCGCTCTCCTTCAGGGCGAGTTCCCGTTCCTGGGTCAGCGGCAAGGCCTCGGTATTGCCGGCGTTATCGGCAAGCTGCCAGGCCAGCCAGTGTTGTTCCGGGGTCGGCGTGACGACCTGCCCCAGCGGTCCGATGAGCTGGGCGTAGGCGGTGTCGCTGCCGGCGGCCAGCAAGGCCGTCCAGGCGGCGGGATCCTGAATATTCACCAGCGACTGGCCGCCGTGAGGGTCGTCGAGCACGAAGAAGCGCCGCAGGTGATCGGCCAGGTCAGTCAGCGGGGTGGCGTGTGCCGGCTGGAAGGCCCAGCCCCGGCGCTGCTCCCGGCATAGCGCCTCGCCGGCCTGCCAGGCGTCGCTGCCAACCTCCAGCTCGACGAGCCAGGGGCTCGCTTCCAGTAGCGGCGCCAGGGGCGTGCCAGCGAACAGAGTCAGGTAGTCGCGCCAGCCGGGCCGGCCCACCAGGGCGGCGCAGGCCTCGGGGGCGCGGCGCGGGTCGAGCACCAGGTACGCTGGCCGCCGCGGGTCGACCCAGGCCGCCAGCCCCCCGCTGCCCCGGGTGCGCTCGGGGAGTTGGCTCAACCAGCCAGGCATGGGCAATCCTCCCGGGCGCATTGGGTGTCGCTGATCTTGCCGCAGAGGGGAATCATGGCGGCCTCACTCAGTTGGAAGTCCTTGAGCCTGGGCAGGGCCGTGGGCGGAATCGCCTCGTGGCTCTCCGCCACGGCATGCCCCGGCAGCAGCGGGGCCTCGACGGCCTGACCACTGCCCGAACCGGGGCTGCCGCCGGAGTTGATCTTGACGCTGGCACCGCTGATGGTCACCCCAGAGGGGTCGAGCTTGATAAAGCTGCCGCCGGCCTTCAGCGTAATCTCGGCGCCGGCATCGATGACGGTCTTGCTGCCCGCCTTGTGGTGCACTTCCTGGCCGGCTTCGATGAGCTGAGCACGGGCGGTCTTCTCGTGGCGGCTGGCGGCGACGATCAGGTGGTCGTCGCCGTCCACCTGGGCATGGCGGTTGCCATGCACGGTGAGGTGGTCGTCGCTGTCGATCTCACCGATACGGTCGTGGCGCACCTTGAGGTGGCTATCGTTGCCGATCTCCTCGGTGCGGTCGTTATGGGTCAGCAGCTCCAGGTCACGCTGGGCGTGCAGCCAGATCTGCTCCTGGCCGGCTTGGTCCTCGAAGCGCAGCTCGTTGAAGCCCTCGCCCTGGTGGCTCTGGGTGCGCAGCACGGTGCGGGTCTTGTGCTCGGGCAGCGCGTAGGGCGGGGTGTTGACCGCGTGGTAAGTGCGCCCGGTGATAATCGGCTGGTCCGGGTCGCCCTCCAGGAAGGAGACGATCACCTCGTGGCCGATGCGCGGGATGGCCATGCCGCCGTAGCCGCCGCCGGCCCAGCCCTGGCTGACTCGTAGCCAGGCGCTGGCGGTGTCATCCGGGGCCGCGTAGCGATCCCAGGGGAACTGCACCTTGACCCGGCCGTGGGCGTCGCAATGGATCTCCTCGCCCTCGGGGCCCACCACGAAGGCCACCTGGGGGCCGTCGACCCGGGGCCGCCGCGGCGGTTCGGGACGCCAGGCGCGGTCGGCGGGGGCCACCACCAGGGTGTTGGCGAGGGTGGTCAGGCCGTCGGCCTGGGCGGCTTCCTCCTCCAGGGCCTGGGGCTGGCTGCCGGTGTGAACCGCCGCCAGCACCTGCCAGTCGCGGTTCACCTCATCGAGGTCGTGGCCCTCGAGGGTGAAGCGGGTGCCGGGAGCCAGCTCCGGCAGGTCGCTCTCGGCCTCGGCGGTGGTGGCCTGGCGGCGCAGCGCCTCGAGGCGGATGCGGGTAAAGGCCGCGCCGGAGGCATCCGCCTTGTAGCGGCCCGGGTAGTCATAGTGATCATAGTCGTCCCGTTGAGCGTGCTCATCGAGCCCCGCTGCCTGGTGCTCATGAAGCTGTGAATAAGCCGGCTGCTTGTAAGGAGTAGTCTTTCAGAGTTGCCGACGCCGGCCGGACCCGCGAGACCTGGCGGAGCTTGCGCAGATGGCGCTGTGGCGGGGTACCGCCGGCGCGGCCATGGTAGGTCCGCGGCCCCAGGCCGCCCAGCACCTGGGGGTCGTCGGCGAACACCAGGCGGTGGGTGCCGCCTTCGGCGTCTTCGAACTCATGGAAGAAGCACAGCCCCTCCTCGGCGGCCAGGCGCTGGATAAAGGCCAGGTCGCTCTCGCGGTACTGCACGCAGTACTCGCGCTCGGCGGGCTCGCGGGTCACGGCGAAGGCCACGTCGGTGAGGCCGCGCTCCTCGCACAGGGTGTTGATGATGGTCAGCGGCGAGACGCCCTGGAAGATCCGCGAGTTGTGGCGCAGGCCCAGGCGCCACAGCGCCGGGCGGATCTCGAGGTGATAGAAGGTGCGGCGGTGGCCGCGGTCGCCGCGGGCGAACTCGCTGACGATGCCGTGGACGCGGCGCAGCGGCTCGCCATCCTGCCAGACGGTGAGGCTGGCCTCACGGTCGAGGACAGCCTCGGCACTCAGCTCGCCGTCGCGGCTGGCGAACTGCAGCGACAGGCGGAAGGGCGCCGAGAGGGCCTCGTCGAGGGTGAAATCGACCACCGCCAGGTCGAGATCGACGGCGCCGGCGAGGCTCAGGGTAAAGTGCAGTCCGCTTGCGTGGGCCATTCGGCGTCTTCCCTCCTTGGAAGTCGAGTGACAGAGCTTAACGCCTCGACGCGGCGAGGCAAGGGCGCCGTGAAACACCGACCGGCTTACGCCTCCAGCGGCGCGCGCCAGTCGTCGGACCCGGAGGTGCCGGCCACGGTGTGCTCCCAGTCGATCTTGCGATAGGCCAGGGAGACGTCCATCAGCTGGGTGAACTCGGACTGGGTGGTGTCCTGGGCATGCGGCATGCGCAGGTTGATATCGACGATGGTGGCGTCGGTCAGGGAGGTGGTGAAGAAGTGCTCCTGACGGCCCTCCACGGAGGTGCGGTACCACTTCAGCTCGACGGTCGGCAGCATCTCGCCGGAGGCCAGGGCGTTGTACATCAGCGGCACGGCCTTGTTGAGGGCCACGGTGAAGATAAACGGCTTGTGGGCACGCTGGCCGGCGGGCTGGCCGGACTGCGGGTCGGTAGGCACGGTAACGATGTGCTTGAATTCCTGCACCAGCATCTCGTCTTCGTGGCCTTCCACGTAGATGTTGCCCACGGAATCCGGGGTGAAGGCGCCGGCGGTGATATGGCCCTGGGTCTGACCGTGGATGCTGATATAGCAAGGTGTCGGCATGAGTCTGCTCCTTGACGATAAGAGAAAAAATGTCCTGGGGACGCCAGTTATAGAGCAGAGGTCATGCCATAAATAATAAAGCCATTTATAATCAATTTATTATAGAAACCGCCCCTGCCAGAACGTCCCGAACGGGCAAGAAGTGGTCCGAAAATCGGGTCATTTCTTGCCCGCAGGCAAAAAATGACCCGGCGATTTGTTGCCGCCGGGTTAAGGAAGGTTGTCGGGGTTACGAAGACCCACCCGGAGCTTGCCGGCCCGCCATAGCTCGCGCACGGAGGCCGCCAGGTCGTTGGCCCAGGCCAGGCCGTCGTTTAAACCGACTCTTGATCAGGCTCGATGCCGAGAGGAGCGCCTCGATCACGCCGCTGCTGTCGAGAGCTTCACGCAGCAGCAACGCACCGCTGTCGCTGGTGGTGCGGTGGCCGGTGAGCTCGACACGGGCAGAGCCGTTGCAGGAGGACGCCCAGGCGGATGGGCTTTCACCCATGGCGAGTGGTCTTCTTGAATCGTGTTCTGTAAGGAGCATATTGATTATAAAAGAGAAAACTACTCGCCATCTTCTTTTTAGGTCGGCCTCGTGAATAAGGCGGGCTGAGGAAACACCTTTCCCCAAGACCTGGCGTCACAGCGGCCAGACCCACAGAATCATCGGCAGCGCCACCACCAGCACTAGCAGCGAGAGCGGCAGACCCAGGCGCCAGTAGTCGCCGAAGCGGTAGCCCCCGGGCCCCATCACCAGGGTATTGGACTGGTGACCGATGGGGGTCAGGAAGGCACAGGAGGCGCTCACCGCCACCACCATCAGGAAGGGATCCACCGAGACCCCGAAGCCTTCGGCCAGGCTCGCCGCGATGGGCGCCATCAGCAGCGCCGCGGCGGCGTTGTTGATCACGTTGGAGAGCAGCATGGAGAGCACAAACAACCCCGCCAGGGTCACCACCACCGGCCAGTCGGCGCCGAAGACCAGCAGGGTCTCGGCGATCAGCGCCGCCCCGCCGCTGGTCTCGAGCGCCTGGCCCACCGGGATCATGGCGCCGAGCAGCACGATCACCGGGCCATCCACGGCCTCGTAGGCGTCACGCGGCGGCAAGACCCCCACCAGCAGCGAGGCCAGGGCCGCCAACGAGAGCGCCACCGCCGCCGGCAGCAGGTCCAGCAGCATGGCGGCGATGGCCAGGGCGAAGATGGCCAGCGACACCAGCAGCAGCCGCGGCTGGCCCAGGGTCAGGTTGCGACTGGCCAGGGGCAGGCAGCCCAGGGTACCCAGGGCCTCGGCCAGGCCCGCCTCGTCGCCCTGGAGCAGCAGCACATCGCCGGAGCGGAAGCGAATCTCCCGCAGCCGCGTCTTGAGGCGGGCCCCATCCCGGGCCACCGCCACCAGGTGCAAGCCATGCTGATGATGCAGGCGCAACTGGGTCACGGTGCGGTTGACCACCATGGAGTCGTTGCGCACCACCGCCTCCACCAGCTGCAGCCCCTCGGTGGAGGGCTTGCGGGCTTTCTCCTTCTCCTTCTCCTTCTTCTCCTCCTTGTCCTCGCCGTCGTCTGCCGCTAGCTCCCGTGGCTCGGCCGCCTCGTCCCCGGTTTCTGCCTCCTCATCCGCCGCGTCGGGCTCGGCCCCCAGGCGTAGCCCCGCCTTGTCCTCCAGCAGCTTGATCTCCTCGGGGCCGCCCTCCACCAGCAACACATCGCCGGCGCGCAGGGCGCCCAGGAAGGCGTGGCCGGGGCGACGCTTGTCATCGCGAATCACCCCGATCACCGGCACCGTCTCGCCCAGCTCCTGCTGCAGCTCGCTGAGGGTCCAGCCGCAGGCCTTGGCCTCCTCGGGCAGGCGCAGCTCCACCAGGTAATTGGCGGTGTCGAAGAGCTCGTCGGCACTGGCCTGACCCTGGCGCCGGGGCGTCAAGCGCCAACCCAACAGCACGATAAAGACGAGCCCCACCAGGGCCACCACCACCCCCACCGGGGTAAAGGAGAACATGCCAAAGCTCTCCCCGGTGACCGAGCCCCGATAGCTGGCGACGATGATATTGGGGGGCGTGCCGATCAGCGTCATCAGCCCTCCCAGCAGGGAGCCGAAGGCCAGCGGCATCAAGAGGATGGACGGGGAGGTATCGTGGGCCCGGGCCAGGCGCATGGCCACCGGCAGCATCAGCGCCAGGGCCCCCACGTTGTTCATCACCGCCGACAGCAGCAGCACCGTGCCGGTCAGCACCAGCAGTTGCAGCAGCAATCGCTCGCCGATGCGCAGCGCCTGTTCGGCGATGATATCCACCAGCCCCGAGCGCTCGAAGCCCTTGCTCAGCACCAGCACCGCCGCCACCGTGATCACCGCCGGATGGCCGAAGCCGAGGAAGGCCGCCTCACCGGGGACCAGCCCCAACAGCACCGCCCCCAGCAGCGCCATCAGCGCCACCAGGTCATAGCGGAAGCGCCCCCAGACGAAGCCCACCAGGGTCAGCCCCAGCACCCCATAGACCAGCACGGCATCGGACACGTCCCAACCTCCCTGTCGCCAAAGGCTTAGCATGGCAGGCCTCGCCTCGCTCCCGCCAATGCTCCCGTCCAACGCTGACTCTCATGTTGCGGATTACGCAACGGACCGTTTCCCCTCCGCCCCCTGCGCCTCGGGAACTTATCGCTTTAGAATCACCACCGCATTCGATAATTACTCTCATTCAAGGAATCGACAAGGATCCCCATGCGCCTCTCGTCCCGCTCCCGCCTGGCCCTCGCCGTGGCCCTGGCCTCCGCCGGCCTGCCCGCCCTCGCCGATGAGTCGGCGCGCCTCGACAACATCGTGGTCACCGCCGCCGGTTTCGAGCAGACCCTGCGCGACGCCCCGGCCAGTATCTCGGTGATCACCCGGGAAGAACTGCAGAAGCAGCGTATCAGCAGCCTGGCGGATGCCCTGCGCAACGTGGAGGGGGTCGACGTGGGCGGCCAGGTGGGCAAGACCGGCGGCCGCAATATCGGCATCCGCGGCATGCCCAGCGACTACACCCTGATCCTGATCGATGGCCGCCGCCAGAACGCCGCCGGCAGCGTCACCCCCAACGGCTTCGGCGAGACCAGCACCAGCTTCTTCCCGCCGATCTCCAGCATCGAGCGTATCGAGGTGATTCGCGGGCCCATGTCCACCCTCTACGGCTCCGACGCCATGGGCGGGGTGATCAATATCATCACCCGTCGGGTCGACGCGGAATGGAACGGTTCCCTGGAGGTAGAGAATACCCTTAACGAGGACGACGACTTCGGCGATAGCCGCGCCCTGAGTCTCTATGCCAGCGGCCCCCTGATCGAGGATCGCCTCGGCCTGCAGCTGCGCGGCCGCCTCTACGACCGGGAGGCCTCGCATCTGGAATATCAGGACGCCGACGGCGAGCCCATCGAAGTCAGCCAGCGCGGCCCCAGCCCAGTGGAGGGGCGCAACTACAATCTGGGCGCGCGCCTGACCCTAGCCGCCAATGACGATCACGACCTCTGGCTCGACGGCGAGATCAATCGTCAGCGCTATAACAACGACGAGGGTCAGCTAGGCACCCTGGACGATCCCCAGGGCCGCATCGGCGGTTACTCGGACGAACTGCGTTTCGAGCGCGAGCAACTCGCCATCGGCCATACCGGGCGCTTTTCCGCCGGCACCCTGGAATCGAGCCTGATGCGCAATACCACCGAGACCCTCGGGCGCACCATTCCCGGCAGCAATGCTGGCGGTGACTTCGGCCAGCCCCTGCCGGCCCTGCCCGACCTGACCATCGGTTCGCCCCGCACGCTCGAGACCACCAATACCGTCCTCGACAGCAAGTTCGTGATGCCTTTGGGCGACCATATGGCAACGGTAGGCGGCCAGTGGTGGGATGCCGAGCTAAGCGACGGCCTGGCCACCGAGACCTTCGCACAGACCACCTGGGCGCTGTTCGCCGAGGACGAATGGCTGCTCACCGACGACCTGGCGCTGACCCTGGGCGGGCGCTACGACCACCATGACGCCTTCGGCAGCCAGTTCAGCCCGCGCGGCTATCTGGTATGGAACGCCAGCGAGCGGTGGACCCTCAAGGGCGGGGTCAGCCGCGGCTACCGCACCCCCTCGCTCAACGACCTGCATGACGGCGTCAATGGCGTTACCGGCCAGGGCACCATCCTGACCATCGGCAACCCCGACCTGCAGCCGGAGACCAGCACCAGCAGCGAAGTGGGTCTCCACTTCGATAACCAGGCCGGCTTCATGGCCAGCGCCACCCTCTTCCATAACCGCTTCGACGACAAGATCGCCGACGGCGAGGATATCGTGGTCAGCGGCGACCCCTCGATTCCCGATGGTACCTATGCCCAGCAGGTCAATATCGACGAGGCGGAGACCCAGGGGGTGGAACTCTCCGCACGCCTGCAACTGGCCCCGGCCTGGCACCTGAGCGCCAACTACACCTTCACCGACAGCGAACAGAAGAGCGGCGAGAACGCCGGCGACCCGCTGACCGACACCCCGGAGCACGCCGTCAACGCCACCCTGCGCTGGCAGGCCAGCGAGCGCCTGAGCACCTGGCTCGCCGCCGAGTACCGCAGCGAGCGCTATCGCAACCGCTTGCGGGTCCGCGGCGCGCCCTCCTACGACGACCTGGGCGACTTCAAGGCCTATAGCCTCTTCCATCTGGGCGGCAGCTATGCCGTGGCGGATAACGTGACCCTGAGCGCCACCGTCTACAACCTGCTCGACAAGGACTTCGTCGACTACCGTGCCTACGACGGCGGCAACAGCTACGGCAATGTCTACGCCAATAGCGAAGAGGGCCGCCGCCTCTGGCTCTCCGCCCGCTTCGAGTTCTGATCCCGCCTCACTGGCTTACTCGCATCGTTTTGCCCCGGCTAGATGCCGGGGCTTTTTCGTTACCAACAAGAACGCCCGGCCGGGGCCGGGCGTCGTCGCATCAAGGTATCACTCCTTGAGCGGCCACCTCGGCTCGGGCCCGCGCAAAAGCGCCCTGGGGGGTCAGGCTGGCGCGCCACCGCCTCGAGGCGCTCAGATCGGCGGCAAGGTAGCGCCCCGCCGCCAGGGCCAGGTCGAGGACGGGAAACACCCAGGCGCTGTCTGCTATGCTGTGTCACCGCCCTGTGATGGTCGAGCCCCTATCATCACTCCGCTCTCACGGCACCAACATGGCACCGAGAAGCCGGCCTCCAGACCGACCGTCTCACCAGGATAACGACACCATGCGCTCCTCGATCCTGCTCACGAACTCCCTAACATAGAGCGTCTGCATTGAGGTCGTGGGGGTCAAGACGCCGATCTCGCGGTGGATCGTCGGCTCGGCCACGTCGCAAAACACCAGGTTAGGAAGGCACAGGGCCTCGACAGCGGAGCGCGGCACCACCGCCAGGCCATCGCCCTGCTGCACCGTGATCACGGCCCCAGCATCGAGCGAATCTGGTGAAACCAGTTGAGCTGGATGGCCTCGTCCTCCAGGGCGCGCTGGATGCGCAGCCAGTTGCCGCTCTGCTGAATATTCGACGCTATGGGATAGTCACGCAGATCCCGCCAGCATAGATTGTCCCGCTCTGCCACCGGATGTTCCCGATGACAGACCACCCCCAGGGCCTCACGCCCCAGCGGCTTGAACTGCACATTCGGGTTGGCGGCGGTGTACATGCCGATTCCCAGATCCAGCGTGCCCTTCGCCACCTCTTCGACCAGTTCGATGGCGTTCATATCCAGCACCCGCAAGGCGACGAACGGATAGCACTGGCGGAATTCACCCAGGACCGCCGGAATCAGCTTCATTCCCAGCGACGGCAAGCAACCGACTCGGATCAGTTCGCGCCGACTGGAGGAGGCGCCACGCAGGCTGGCCAGACTCTCCTCGGTATCGATCACGATCTTGCGCGCCCGCTCAAGGAAGTTACGCCCCGCCGCAGTCAGGTGAACCTGACGCGTCGTCCGGGTGAACAGCAGCACCCCGATCATCTCCTCCAACTTACGAATGCGTCGACTCAGGGCGGGCTGGGTGATGTTGAGCTGATCGGCGGCGGCATGGAAGGAGCCGAGGTCAGCCACCATGACGAAGGCTTGCAGGTCAGAGATTCTCACTATTAATGCCTTTTTGTAATCAAAGCTTGATATTATTCAATTTATAATATCAAGAGGAGTGTGCCAATCTGCTGTCAGTACCCCTCTCCCGGGCACCAGGCCCGGGAATAAGAACAACCCGCATGAGGTACGACACGATGCGCACGAACCGCCTTACCATGATCACCCTCACCACCGCCATGCTGGCCGGCGCCTCATCGGCTGCCCTGGCTCAGCAGACCCATGAGTGGACCCTGGTCTCCCCACTGACACCCGCTATCTCCTATATGGCGCTCTACCAGGAGCTAGCCGACAACATCAGTGAGCGCAGTGACGGTCGCCTGAAGATCAACTTCCTCTCCTATGGTCAGCACCCCTTCAGCGGTGCCGAGATCTTATCGGCGGTACGGGACGGCATCGTGCAGATGGGCAACACCGCCGATGTCTATGTCAGTTCCATGGAGCCCGCCATCGCCTTCCTCGGCTTGCCCTTCCTATTCGACAACCTGGATCAGGCCAAGACGGTCTATGCCGAGCTGGAGGAGCCCTATTACCGCCAGATCTTCGCTGACAAGTACAACGCCGAACTGACCACTGGCTTCATCATTAGTGGCTCGGCCATCCATTCCAACCGCCCCCTGAACAGCCTTGAAGCGATGCGCGGCCAGAAGATCCGCGTATTCGGACACGAAAGCGGTGAGATGATCCGCCTGCTGGGCGGGGAGCCCAGCACCGTGGCCTTCGGTGAGCTCTACACCTCATTGCAACGCGGCACCATCGATGGTGCCCTGACCGGCATGGACGGCGCCAATGCTGCCCGCGTCTATGAGGTGGTCGATCACAACACTTGGTGGAACTGGTCCTACCCGGTGGAGTTCACCTTCGTGAATCAGGACGCCATGGCGACGCTTCCCGAGGATCTCCAGGAGATCGTTCGCGAGGAGGCGCGCCTGATCAACGAAAGAATCCAGGCCGACCGGGACATCGGCACCATGCGTATCCTGGTCGATTCCATCGAACAACACGGCATCACCGTCAGCGGACTCGATGCAGGCACCCTTGAGGAATTCCGGGCGCGCACCCAGCCGATCCGCGATGGCTGGCTAGAGGAGACCGGTGAACTCGGCCAGCAGGCCTTCACGATCTATCAAGAGAGCCTCCAGTAGGTGACACCAGGAGGTCTATCGTGACGCCCCTCATCCGCGCCTTGCAGCGGCTTGACACCCTGCTCGACAGAGTGTCAAGCCTGACCTCGGGCATCGGCCGGGAACTGGCCGTCATCGCCATCGTGCTGATGATGATGCTGGTCAGTGTGAACACCCTGGCCCGTGCCCTGCCCTTCACCAGCAGTCTCTTCTTCGTTGAGGAATACGTCGGCTACCTGTTCGTCGCTCTGGCCTTCATGGGTCTGGCCGATACCTACCGGACCGGGGGACACATCCGCGTCGAGCTGCTGGTCCAACGGCTCCCCGAACGGGCAGCGGCACTCCTTGAGCTGATCGTCACCCTGGCAGCCATTGGCATCATCGGCGTCCTCGCCTGGCACGCCATGGAGCTCTTCACCAAGAGCCTGGCCAGCGGCGAACGGGCCCAGACCGTGACCCGTACCCCACTGTGGGTCCCACGCCTATTCCTCGCACCCGGCTATGCCTTGCTGATGATCGAACTGCTGGCTCACCTCAGTCGCAGCTTGCTGAGGCTGATTCCCGAGAGCACGACACCCATCATGCCGACCATGGCCAAGGGGGACTAGCATGGAACTCACCTTCTTCTCCTTGACCCTCGCCCTGGTCATCCTCACCGTGGTGCTGATCAGCGGCATCTGGATCGCCATCGGCCTGGCCGGACTGGGCCTGGCCTTGCTCTATTTCTTCCTGCCGGCAAGCCTCTTCCGCATTGTCGAGACTATCCAGTACGAGGTCGTCAACGACTTCGTCCTGGCGGCCATCCCACTGTTCATCTTCATGGGCAGCCTGCTGCTCAAGGGCAACATCGCCACGAGGATCTACCAGGGGCTGGCGCCCCTGATGTCACGACTACCCGGCGGCCTGGTGCAGACCAACATCACCTCCTGTGCGATCTTCGGCGCCTGTTCGGGCTCCAGCCTGGCCGGGGCGGCAACCATGGGAACTCTGGCCGTTAATGAACTGAGAGACCGGGGCTATGACCGACGCCTGGTCTATGGCTCGCTCGCGGCCGGCGGCACCCTGGCGACCATGATTCCCCCCAGCATCCTGTTCATCCTCTATGGCAGCTTCGCCGGTCAGTCCATCAGCACCCTGTTCATCGCGGGCCTCGTACCAGCCTTGATTCTCGTGCTGGCCTTCATGGCCTATGTGGCGCTCCTCTCGCTGCGCCATCCCCCGGCTAACCCCGAGCGCGACAAGCTGCCCTGGGGGCAGACCCTGACCGCCATGAAGTCGCTGGTCGCTCCACTCGCCCTGATCACGGCCGTCCTCGGCTCCATCTATACCGGTTTCGCTACCCCCACCGAATCAGCAGCGGTTGGTGCCATGGGGGCACTGCTGATCCTCGCCCTGGAGCGACGACTGAGCCTGCAGACGATCCATGAGGCCGCGGTGATGTCGATTCGCACCACCTGCATGATTGCGCTGATGATGATCGGTGCCCACATCATCTCGACTGCGCTCTCCTTCATGATGGTGCCCCAACAGATCAGCCAACTGATTCTCGCCCTGGAGATGGAGCCCTGGCACATCGCCCTGATCGTCGGTCTCCTGTTCATCGCCCTAGGCTGCCTGATCGAAGGCACCAGCATGTTCTTCCTGACCTTCCCGATCATCTATCCACTGATGATGAGCCTCGGCTTCGACCCCATCTGGTTCGGCGTGATGATGGCTCTGTTCATCGAGATGAGCCTGATCACGCCCCCTGTCGGCCTCAATCTCTTCATCATCAACCAGGTGGCCGGCGAGAACGGCATGTCGCGCACCATTCGCGGCTCCCTGCCCTTCTTCTTCATCATGGTACTGGTGATGTGCCTCCTGATCGCCTTCCCGGAGATCGTGCTGTTCCTCCCCAACCTGCTCTGACGCCACGCCACTTCACGAACAAGACGGAATCGCCCCATGAAGATTGCCATCGCCGGGTTTCATATCGAATCGGTCAGCTTCCTGCCGAACACCGCCCAATATGTCGACTTCGAAGAGGGAGCCCTGCGCGGTCCAGGCATCGTCCAGGGACTCACCGACACCAACACAGTGATTGGAGGCTTCCTCGAGATCTGCCAGGCGCAGGACGTGACACCGGTGCCTCTGGTCTACGCCTACCTGGGTGCGCTGGGACGGGTCGACGATGAAGTGGTCGAGCGCTACACGGGGGAGATCTGCCGGGAGCTGGCCGCTATCGACGATCTCGACGGCGTGCTGCTCCACCTGCATGGCGCCGCCTGGGCGCCCGGCTACGAGGATCCCGAGCGCTTCATCATCGAAGCCGTGCGCCGTACCGTCGGGGATGCGGTACGAGTCATGGTGGGCTTCGACTACCACGGCAACCTGGACGCCGACAGCATCCGCGCCTGCGATGCCGCCTTCGCCTACCAGAAGTCGCCTCATACCGATATGGGTGAGACCGGGCGGCGCACCGCCGACTGTATGCTCCGCACCCTACGCGGCGAGCTCTCGCCCACCTGTCGGCTGATCAAGCCCGGCGTGCTGACGCCCAGTATCTTCAGTGCCACCCAACTGAGCCCCCTGGCCGAGATTCTCGCCGAGGCTCGTCGCCTAGAGCGCGAGTCGAGCGACTATCTCGATATCTCCATTATGGCCGGCTTCTCCTATGCCGACGCCATCAATACCGGTTTCTCGGTCATGGTGGTCACCGACGCCAACACCGAACGTGCCGAGGCCATCGCCACCTCGCTCTCCGAGCGTATCTGGCAAGAGCGCCACGCCCTCTACCGGCCAGAGCGCATCTTCAGCCTCGACGAGGCGGTCGAGCACGCCCTGACGCGAGCCCCGCAGGTCGCTAAGCCCATCGTGCTGCTGGAGCATGCCGATCGCATGAGCGACTCCACCTATCTGCTCGATGCCTTGATCCGCCGCAACGCCCAGCGCACGGCCGTGCCCTTCCTGTGGGATCCCCAGGCGGCAGAGGCGGCGGCCGCAGCCGGGGTGGGTGCCACCACCACCCTGACACTGGGCGCACACAGCTCGCGCCGCGCAGGACCTCGCCTGAGGGTGGAGTGCGAGGTGCTGCAGGCCGAGCCCAAGAGTTACCATATCTCCGGCGCCATGCTGCAGGGTAGCTACGTTAACCTGGGACTCTCAGCCCTGCTGCGCATCGGCGATATCCTGGTCAGCGTGATCAGTCGTCCCGCCTTCGGCGTCGATGAGGATGCCTTCACCGTCTTCGAACAGGATCCTCGGGACTATGCCATTATCGTGCTGCGCTCCAAGACCCACTTTCGCCAGGTCTACCAGGAGCTAGCCGAAGAAATCCTGATCGTGGATACTCCGGACTATGGGCCGGCCGACCTCTTGACCCTGCCCTACGAGCGACTGGACACCCGGGATGTCTATCCTTTCGTGGAACGTGAGGCGATCACTGCCGAGACGGAGAGCCGATGAGTCGCAAGCTTGAAGTCAGCCTCGCCCAGATGGACCTGACGCCCTTAGCACCGGCAGACAATGGTGAGCGGCTGGTGGGGATCGCCACCGCCGAGGCCAAAGCCGGTGCTGGGCTGATCGTCTTTCCGGAACTCTGTAATACCGGCTATGTGGAGCCCCTGGCCCCGGGGGGTGGCTTCCCCTCCGGCTGCGCCTCCCATACCGAGTATGCCAAGCGGCTCTATGCGGCGGCGGCAGATCGCGACGATGCACTGATCCAGGCGCTGTCGGCTGTCGCTGATCACTACGACAGCCATATCGTGGTAGGACTCGCCCTGCGCTCGGCCACCCGATCCGGCGTGCTCTACAACGCCTCCCTGCTGCTGGGTCCCGGAGGCATTCACTCCTGCTATGCCAAGACCCACTTGTGGCACAACGAGAAGCTCTACTTCACCCCGGGTCGATCCATGCCGGTCAGCGATATCCACACGGCTCGCCTGGGCATGCAGATCTGCTATGACATCCGCTTTCCCGAAATCACCCGCTGTCTGGCCCTCCAGGGCGCCGAGGTCGTCACCAATGTCTGGGCGTCGTTCCGCGGCGCCGACGATCCGATCGAGGACGAAGGCCTCTTCCGCCATCGCGCCTTCACCCGGGCCCAGGAAAACGGCGTCTTCTTTCTTAGCTGCAACCGGGTCGGCCGCCAGGGTGACATGCAGTTCATGGGGCGCAGCCTGGTAGCCCGCCCCGATGGCCGGATCCTGGCCGCCCTGGATCACGAAAAGGAAGGTGTGCTGCGCGCCACCCTGGACCTGGACGAGGTGGTCGCCTACCGGATGAGCACCGGCATTCTCAACGACCGACGCCCCGAGCTCTACGGTACGCTGGCCGAGAACGACCTCCTGGTCTAAGCGACCGCCTCGAGATTCAGGCGCAGAACCAGAAAGCGCCGCCACAGAAACACCCGTGGCGGCTTCCGGTGCCTGATCGCCGGTTCAGCACTACCGACGCATCTTCTCCAGCATGGCGTTGACCGCGTCCAGGTGCTCCGGCTCGTTATGGCACATGCCCTGGAAGACCGCGCAGAGGTCGAGGAAGTCCTTGAGCTCGGTGCGCTGCGCCAGCTTCATCAGCCGCTTGGTCAGCCGCGTCGCCTTGGGCGGCTGGGCGGCGATACGCGAGGCCAGCTCGTTGACGCGGGCCATCAGCGCCCCGGGCTCGACCACCTCCAGCACGATGCCGTACTCCTTGGCCTCCTCGGCGTCGATCACCCGGCCGGAGAGGGTCAGCTCGAAGGCCCGCTGGTAGCCGATCAGCCGCTGCATCAGCCAGGCCCCCCCGTCGCCGGGGATGATTCCCAGGTTGAGGAAGGTCTCGCCGAACCTGGCCTTGCGGGAGGCGATGCGGATATCGGCCATATTGGCCAGGTCGAAGCCGGCGCCGATGGCGGGCCCATTGACCGCGGCGAGGATCGGCACCTCCACGGCGGCCAGCGCCAGGGGGATGCGCTGGATGCCGCGGCGGTAGCGCTCCGCTACCTCGGCCACGTTGCCGGCGAAATCGCCGCCCCGCTCGGCCATGTCCTTGACGTTGCCGCCGGCGGAGAAGGCCGAGCCGGCCCCGGTGATCACCAGCACCGAGACCTCATCGCAGGCGTTGACCCAGTCGGCGGTGGCGACGATATCGTCGATCAGGGCGGTGCCGGTGAGGGCATTACGCAGGTCGTGACGATCCAGGGTCAGGGTGGCCACCCGGTTCTCCAGGGTCAGGCGGGCATCCGTCAGCTGCGGCAGGCTCATGCGAGGCTCTCCTCGGTGCGAGTTGTCGGGTCGGCCGAGGCGTCGGCCCTTTCCTTCGCCACGATAACCCGGGCGTCCACCACGGCGTAACCCGAGGCATAGGCGATCACCGGGTTGAGGTCGAGCTCCTGGATCTCCGGGTAGGCCTCGACCAGCTGCGAGATGCGCAGCAGCAGCTCGACCAGGGCCGATTGATCGATGGCCGCGCCGCCGCGCACCCCCTCGAAGATCTTCTTGGCCTTGATCTGCGCCACCATGGAGCGGGCGTCATGGCGGGAGAGCGGGATGGCGCGGAAGGCCACGTCCTCGAGGATCTCCACGAAGATGCCGCCCAGGCCGAACATCAGCACCGGCCCGAAGATGGGGTCGCGGCTGACGCCGATGATCACCTCCACCCCCTTGGCCGCCATGGGTGTGACCAGCATCCCCTCGATCTCGGCCTCCGGGGCATAGGCGCGACAGGAAGCGAGGATGGCGCCATGGGCCTCGCGGAGCGCCGCCTCGCCCACCAGGTCGAGGCGCACCCCGCCGGCATCGGACTTGTGGAGGATATCCTTGGAGACCACCTTCATGGCCAGGGGCATGGTGCCGAAGTGTTCGGCCGCCTCGGCCAGCTCCAAGGCGTCGCGCACCAGGCGCTCCTCCGGCACCCGGATGCCATGGGCGGCCAACAGCGCCTTGGCCTCCGGTTCCAGCAGGTCGCGTCCCTCGGCCCGGGCACGGCTGAAGGCCGCCTCGGGTTCCGGCAGCCGCGCCACCGCCTCGGGGCGGGCGTGATCGGCGGCCAGATAGGCGCCCCGCTCGCCCAGTGCCGCCAGGGCGCGCACCGCATGCTCGATGGAGTAGTAGACCGGCAGCCCCGCCTCGTGGAGGCGGCGCAGCGCCGGCGGCTTGATCGGCGCATAGAGGCTGTAGACCACCAGAGGCTTGTCGATGCGCCGGGCCAGCTCGATCATCGACTCGGCGCCGCGCATCTCGTCGCCTAGCAGCGAGTCGGCGAAACGAATGCTGTAGCCGCCGAACATGCCCACCAGGAAGACGCTATCGACCCCCGCGTCCTCGGCGAGGATCTCCATGCAGCGGGCCAGCACCAGGGGGTCGGCGTCGCTGCTGCCGGCCACGTCCACCGGGTTAGCCAGGGACGCCTGGGGGAAGAGAATCTCGGCCAGCCTCGCCCGGGTGGTATCGGAGAGCTCGGCCAGGGTCAGCCCCGCCTCGGCCAGGCGGTCGGCGGCGATGGTGGCCTGGCCGCCGCCGTCGGCGAGCACCGCCACCCGCTTGCCGCGGGCCTTCTGCAACAGCTCCAGCCCCTCGGCCACCGGCAGGATCTCGTCGGAGTACTGCACCACGCTGACCCCGGCCTGGCGCAGCAGGTCGACGGTCATGGCGTAGCTGCCGGCGAGCGCCCCGGTGTGGGAGCTGGCGGACCGCTGGCCGGCCTCGGTGGCACCGGACTTGTAGACCACCACCGGCTTGGCGGCGGTGACCTCCCGGGCCACCTCGAGGAAGTGGCGACCGTCCTGGAAGCCCTCCACATAGAGGGTGGCCACCTGGGTATGGGCGTCCTCGCCCAGGTAGCGCAGGTAGTCGGCGAAGCCGGTATCGGTCTGGTTGCCCGGCCCCACATAGGTGCTGAAGCCGACCCGGCCGTTGTGCTGGGCCTCCAGGGCCAGAGAGAGCAGCATATTGCCGGACTGGGAGACGATGCCCACGCCCCCCGGCTTGACGTTGTCCAGGGCCAGCAGGTTGAGGTGCTGGTGCAGGTTGAAGACCCCGGAGGTGTTGGGGCCGATCAGCCGCACCCCCACCTCCCGGGCCACAGCGAGCAGCTCCGCCTCCAGGGCGGCACCGGCCTCGCCGGTCTCGCCGAAGCCGCTGGCGAGGATCACCGCGCCCTTGACGCCCGCGGCGCCACACTCGCGAATCAGCCCCGGCACCGTGGTCGCAGGGGTACAGATCAGCGCCAGGTCCGCCGGCCCCGGCAGCTCGCCGAGGGAGGCGTAGGCCTTGGCCCCCATGACCTGATCCACCTTGGGGTTGATGGGGTAGATGGCGCCCCGAAAGCCCTGCTTGACCAGCCCCACCATGGCCTTGTAGCCGCGCTTGGTGGGGTCCTGGGAGGCCCCCACCACGGCCACCGAGCGGGGGGCGAGGAAGTCGTGCAGCGGGCTGCGGCTGGACAGGTGACGTGCGCGATTCATCTCAGCACCCCTTGAAGTTCGGTGAGCGTTTCTCGGCGAAGGCGTCCACGCCCTCCTGCCAGTCGGCGGTGGTGGAGCAGCGGAAGACCGCGTCCAGCTCCTGCTGCAACTGGCTCTCCAGGCTCTCGTGGCTGCCCTGGTTGACCAGGCGCTTGAGCATGGCCAGGGAGATGGGCGCCTGGCGGCTCAGGGTCTCGGCCAGGCCCAGGGCCTCGTCCATCAGCGCCTCGGCGGGCACCGCCTGGCTGGCCAGCCCGAGGCGCGCCGCCTCGACGCCATCGATACGCGCCCCGGTATAGAGCAGGCGCCGGGCCTGGCCCAGACCTACCAACTGGGGCAGCAACTGGGAGACGCCGCCCCCCACGCAGGTGCCGATACTGACCTCGGGGAAGCCGATCTGGGCCGCTTCGCTCATCACCATGAAATCGCAGGCCACCGCCATCTCGGCGCCGGCCCCCAGGGCATAGCCGTTGACCGCGGCGACCACCGGCAGCGGGCTGCGCAGGATCGCCTCGCAGACATCGTTGCCCAGCTGCAGGTATTCGCGGCGCTGGTGCAGGGTGCGGCCGGCCGCGCCATGCTCCTTCATATCGGCGCCCACGCAGAAGGCGCGCCCCTCGCCGCTCAACACCACCGCGCGAATCTCCGGGTCCCGCTCGGCCTCATTCAGGGCCGCCAGCAGCTCCCGGTAGAGCGGCTCCACCACCGCATTGAGGCGGTGGGGGCGATTGAAGCGAATCACCATCACCGCCGCCTGGCGCTCGATGATCAGGGTCTCGGGGCGTTGCATCGTCTCTCCTCGGCAGGGCCTGCCTGGGCATGGCGAGATAACATCGAGGCCGTCGGTCGCCACTGCCGGCCGGCCTCGCGAAAGATGAAACATCAGTGTCACTCATAGACTAATAGCGACACATCCGTTTCTTCGACGCATGCTACGGGGAGTCCCAGGAGTAAGTCAATACGTTTGTGTTGTATAAAAATACGGAATGAACCATACGTATCATTGATAATAAAAAGACGGGGGCATCGCACTTTGGCGTGAATACACGGTGGGAGATTCTATGTTGCCCCTCAAGCCGCCACCGCGGTTTCCGTGGGAGATTCTATGTTGCCCCTCAAGCCGCCACCGCGGTCGGGGGGCGATACTCCACCTCATGCTTCATCAGCGAAAATGCGATGCGGACCAGCTTCCGGGCGATGATCACCAGTGCTTGGGTTTTCTTGAGTCCGCGGGCCAGATAGCCCTGATAGGCCGCTTGCCAAGCCGGCTGACGGCTGGCCGCCATCGCCGCGTTGTGCAGCAGACGACGTACCTCCGGATCGCCCTTCTTGGTCAGCTTGCGCCGCCCACGTTGTCTTCCCGAGTCACGCACGCGGACATCCAACCCCAGGAAGGCCACGAAGGCATCACTGTGACGAAAATCACCCCGCAGGAAGGCCATCGCCAGGGCCGTCGCCGTCAGTGAGCCAACCCCCTCCATGGCCTGGCAGCGGGCGACTTGCTGGCTGAGCCCTGCCTCACGAACGATGGCCCGCAGGCGGGCCTGGATGACCTGGTCGATGCGCGTCAGCTGGGCGACCAGGCGCTTGAGTGGAGCCTTCAATTCCGGCAAGTCGGCGCAGCTCTGCTGAATCGCCACCCGGGCCTTGACGAGGGTAGCGCGGCGGCGCAGCAGAACCTGCAGCGCCCGGTAGGCGGGCGGTGGCGGGGTCCAGGGCCGCAGGGCTTCTTGCTCGCGGCTGAGGTAGCGGGCCAGCAGGCGGGCATCGCTGCTGTCGGTCTTGGCGCGGCCGCCAATGCCTTGCCGGTAATGCTTGAGTTGGTAGCCATCGATGACGTAGACCGTATGACCGTACTGATACGCCAGCTTGATCAGTAACACGTGATAGGTGCCGGTGGCCTCGATGGCGATGGTGCAGTGAGCGGGTAGACGACGCAGCCAGCCTTTGATACTGGCCTGGTTATTCTCCAGCACTTTCTCGGTGTCGGTATCCTGCCGATAGCTCACCAGTTCGTCCTTGGCGACGTCGATGCCGATGATGGTCTGGATTGTCATCTCGCGCCCTCCACGCTAGGTTGAAAAGGCTTGTCGGGGTGCCCCCAAGCGCTGGCTTGCCAAGATCGTCGGTCTGAGGGGCACTCAGCCGATGGATTCCTTATCGGCGCTTGATGGGTGGGGTGGGGCCATGTCTCCCACTGTCTGTGCCCGAGGAGGGCCAGATGCGCGGCTCGTCCCTCCACCCCGACAAGCCTTCTCACTATTGCCCGTTCTGGGTCTCCTTCAAACATACAAGCGCGGATTCCGCGCGATATCGCCCGAAGGGCGATCCTGATCGGCAGCCAAGGGCGACTTCGTCGCCCAATCGTCCGGCGGAGCCGGACTCCCACAACACCAGTGGCCAACCAAGCCTTCTCACTATTGCCCTTTCTGGGTCTCCTTCAAACATACAAGCCTGCTTCAGCAGCGGTCCGACGTCTCGGCGATGGGCCAGGTAAGTAAGCCGGCTTGCCAGGCGCCCTTGGCTACGCCAGCATGGCAGCGCCTATCGGCGACGGCGCTGTCTACACGAGGTAATTGGATGCAAGAACACTCCCCGACATCCCTGGACGAGGTCAATCAGGCCCTGGCCGCCTGCTACGCCGAGCTCAGCCCCCAGCTCAAGCTGGCAGCCAACTATGTGCTGGAACAGCCCATGGAGATCGCCTTCCAGTCGATCCGCAAGTCGGCCACGGCGGCGGAGGTGACGCCTTCCACGCTGATGCGGCTGGCCAAGCGCCTGGGCTTCGACAGCTACGAGCAGTTCCGCGAGATCTTCCAGTCGGCGGTGCAGTCCGGGCCCATCGAGCTCTCGGGGCGGGCCTCCAGCCTCAAGGCCCTGGCCAATACCGACGACCAGGTGTTTCTCGATGTGGGGGATACCGCCTTCGACAATATCGGCCGGCTCTTCACCACCGATACCCAGGCCAAGGTGCGCGAGGCGGCCGAGCGCATGCTGGCGGCCGGCAAGGTGGCGGTGGTGGGCTTCCGGGACACCTTCGCCTGCGCCTACCACTTCGCCTATGTGGGGCGCATCGCCATGCCCAATATCCAGTTGATTCGCGGCCAGGAGGGGGGACTGCTGACGGAGCTGGCGCCCTTCGGCGAGGGCGACCTGGTGGTGGCGATCGGCTTCGACCCCTACTGCGCCGAGACGGTGCGCGCCCTGGAGATCACCCGGGCCAACGGCGTCGATGCCATCGTGATCACCGACACCCTACGCTCGCCGCTGGTGCCCGGTGCCGCGGTGACCTTCAATATCGCCACCGCCACGCCCCACTTCTTCCCGTCGATCCTCTCCGCCATCACCCTGATCGAGGCGATCCTCGCCGAATGCGTGGCCTACGGCCCGGAAGCCCTGGTGGATAACGTCACCACCTTCGAATCGCGGATGCGCGCCCTTGGCGCCTATGTGGAGCTGGACTGACGAGCAAGGAGCAAGGAGCAAGGAGCAAGGAGCAAGGAGCAAGGAGCAAGGAGCAAGGAGCAAGGCAGTCTCGCCCAGCACGGCGGACGACAAGGGGGGCTTGTAGCTTGCCCCTTGTCGCTTGCTCCTGCCCGAAGGGCCTAGGGAATCAGAATGGTCGAGCCGGTGGTCTGGCGGCTGGCCAGGGCCTCCTGGGCCTTGCCCGCCTCGGCCAGGGGGAAGCGCTGGGCGATATCGATGCTGATCTTGCCGCTCTCCAGCATGGCGAAGAGCTCATCGGCCATGGCCTGCAGGCGCTGCGGGGTATCCGCATAGCCGTTGAGGCTGGGGCGGGTCACGAACAGCGAGCCCTTCTGGTTGAGGATGCCCAGGTTGACCCCCTCCACCGCGCCCGAGGCGTTGCCGAAGCTGACCATCAGCGAGCGCGGCTTGAGGCAGTCCAGCGACGTCTCCCAGGTGTCCTTGCCCACCGAGTCGTAGACCAGGTCGCACATCTCGCCATTGGTCAGCTCGCGCACCCGCTCGACCACGTCCTCCTTGGTGTAGTCGATGGTCGCCCAGGCGCCGTTCTTCTCGGCCAGCGCCGCCTTCTCCGGCGAGCTGACGGTGCCGATCAGCTTCACGCCCAGGGCCCGGGCCCACTGGCAGGCGATCGAGCCGACGCCGCCGGCGGCGGCGTGCCAGAGGATCGTCTCGCCGCCCTTGAGCTCATAAGTCTGGCGCATCAGGTACTGCACCGTCAGCCCCTTGAGCATGCAGCCGGCGGCGGTCTCGAAGTCGATGGCCTCGGGCAGCTTGACCACCTTGCCGGCGGGCAGGGTGTGCAGCTCGGCGTAGGCGCCCAACGGGCCCTGGGCATAGGCGACGCGATCGCCCACCGCCAGGTGGGTCACCCCCTCGCCCACGGCGTCCACCACCCCGGCCCCCTCGGTGCCCAGGCCCGAGGGCAGCGACGGCGCCGGATAGAGGCCGGTGCGGAAGTAGATATCGATAAAGTTGAGGCCCACCGCGGCGTTCTTGACGCGCACCTCACCGGGGCCCGGGGCGGCGGGGGGAACATCGACGAACTCGAGTACCTCAGGACCGCCGGTGCGGGAAAACTGGATACGCTTGGCCATGGGAATATCCTTAATGGGCTAACGAATGGGTGCGTCTATGCAAGCGCCGAATGGCCCGGCGGTCAAGTCACGGCAGGTGACTCGACGCTCAGCCCAGATGCTCGGGAAAACTGGCCAGGCCCTGCACGAAGCGCTCCTTCTCCTCCTCGAAGCCCTTGGTATCGTGCTTGAAGCGGCGCAGCACCTCGGTGTCGTCGACCGCGATGGGCGCCCCGGCCTCGGCCAGGGTCGCCGCCGGATGACGCGCCCCCAGGCCGATGCGCTGCCCGTCGCGACCGGCAAACCATCGGGTGATGCCGCAGTCGCGATAGAAGGCCTCGGCGTCGGCATCCTCGGCCTCCACCCGCAGCGGGGCCTTGGTGGCCAGCTCGGTGATCAGGGCACGGCGTGCCGGCTCCCGGTCCTCTGGCTCCTCATCTCCGTTCAGGGCACAGCTCAGGGTCAGGGTCATGCCCTGGCCGGCGGCGTCCAGCACCAGCAACGCCAGGGCCTGGGGGCGACCCGCGCCGTCCACCGCCGCCAGCAACCGCGCGGCTTCCTGGGCGAACAGCACGCGGCGGGTGGCGGCGAAGCGCACCAGGGGGGTCAGCCCCGCCGCCTGGCCATAGACCTCGGCACATAGCCGCGCCAGGCAGGCATCTCGGGGGGCGCTCTCGTTGAGTTGTACGACTTTCATCACTGTCTCGCTTACGGGCCGCGTTCACGGGAAAAGCGCGCAGCCTAGCATATCCGCCCCCGCGACGGTCATCGGGCCGTCATCCGAGGGAATTAAGGTAGGCTGCGAAGGCGTCGCCGAAACGGCTACACTGGCGACGCATCTTCCGGCACTCCTGCCCAGAGGCTAGCCCATGACCGATACCGCGTCCCCTGCCCTGCCCCAGTTGATCGCCCACCGCGGGCTCTCCGCCCATGCCCCGGAAAACACCCTGAGCGCGGTGCGTGCCGCCCATGCCAATGGCATCGACTGGGTCGAGCTGGACGTGCAGCTGCTGGGCGACGGCACCCCGGTGATCTGGCACGACCGTGGCGTGCGACGCTGTTCCAATGGCCGCGGCGGCCTGCACAAGCTGGACCTGGCCGCCGCCAAGGCCCTGGACGTGGGCGCCTGGTTCGGCGAGGCCTTCCGCGACGAGCGCATGGCGACCCTGGCGGAGATGCTCGAGCTGCTGCTGGCCCGGGGCATGGGCCTCAACCTGGAGCTCAAGGTGTGCCGCGGCCGCGACCCGGTGGCGCTGGCCGAGGCGGTGATTCCCCTCCTGCTCGAGGCCCTGCCCGCCGAGCGGCTGATCGTCTCCTCCTTCGACGCCCGCGCCCTGGAGAGCGCCCGCGCCCTGGTGCCGGACCCCGAGCGGCTGCGCCTGGGCGTGCTCTTCGAGAAGATCCCCAAGACCTGGCAGGCCGAGGCCGAGCGCTTCGCCGCCTTCAGCCTGCATGCCGACTGGACCCGCCTCAAGGCCGAGCGGGCCCGGGCGATCAAGGCCGCCGGCTACCGGCTGCTCTGCTATACCGCCAACGACCCGCGGGCCTTCGCCCCCTGCTGGGACTGGGGGGTGGATAGCGTGATCAGCGACGATCCCAGGCGCTTCCTCGCCGCGACTTGATCCAGATCAGGTCTGGCGCCTCAACTTCCCCGCTCCCTTGCCGATAGTCCGACTATCGATCCCTGCGCAATGGAGTGTGTTCATGAACCCCTCGACGATCATCGGCATCCTGGTCAGCAGCCTGCTGCTGGCCAGCGTGTTGCTCTTTACCGCCGAGTCGCCGCTGAGCTTTATCAACCTGCCGGGGCTGGCCATCGTCGTCACCGGCACCCTGGCCGCCACCTTTATCAGCTACCCCTTGAAGGAAGTGGTGCGGGTGGTGCGCCTGGTGGGCATCGTCTTCCGCCGCGAGAACACCTATATGCGCGACGATATCCAGGAACTGGTGGCCATCGCCCGGCTGTGGTTCAAGGGCGACGTGCGCGCCGTGGAGGCGGCCCTGGACAGGACCCGCAACCCCTTCCTGCGCACCGGCATCCAGTTGGTGATCGCCAACACCAAGGAGGAGGAAATCCTCGACCTGCTGCGCTGGCGCATCGCCCGGCTGCGCGCCCGGGAACAGGCCGAGGCGCAGATCTTCCGCACCATGGCCACCTATGCCCCGGCCTTCGGCATGATCGGCACCCTGGTGGGGCTGGTGAACATGCTGGAGGTGATGGAGGCGGGCCAGCTGGAGGTGATCGGCCCGCGCATGGCGGTGGCCCTGCTCACCACCTTCTACGGCATCCTGCTGGCCAACCTGGTGTTCAAGCCCATCGCGGTGAAGCTGGAGCGGCGCACCGAGGAGCGCCTGATCGCCATGAACATGGTGCTGGAAGGGGTCTCGCTGATCAGTAAGCGGCGCCTGCCCTCCTTTATCGAGGAGACGCTGAACTCCTTTATCGCCCATCACCACGACGAGATCCGCGACCAGGGGCGCATCGATCCCGACGAGGCTCACCAGAATGGCTAAGTTGCGCTCCCTGAAGGGGCGCCCCGAGGCCCCGCCTCCGCCGCCCCCCACGCCGCCGACCCAATCGGCGACCCTGCTGCCCCAGCACGCGCCGGGTGACGGCGGTGAGGGTGAGGGTTGGCTGATCAGTTACCTGGACGTGCTGACGCTGCTGATCACCCTCTTCGTACTGCTGCTCTCCATGACCAACCTGCAGACGGGGGAAGCCAGCAGCGAGCCCAGCGCCCCGCGTTTGACGATTCCCGCCCTGCAGGCCGCCGACCGGGTCGCCGGCCCCCTGGGCAGCGGCCTGCTGCCCCGTGAACAGGCGGGACGCGAGCCGGTGGCGCAGCTCGATCTCGAGGGGGTCAGCGTGGCCGAGACCGAGCAGGGCATCACCCTGCGCATCGACGACCAGCTGCTCTTCTCCAGCGGCGACGCCACCCTGACCGGGCCGGGCCGCGAGCTGCTCTCCGGGCTGATCCCGACCCTGGAGAGCTTCCCCGGGCGCCTCTCGGTGGAGGGCCACTCGGACAACGTGCCCATCGCCACGGCGCGCTTCCCCTCCAACTGGGAGCTCTCCACCGCCCGGGCCAGCGCCGTGCTGCGCGACCTGGAGCGCCAGGGCATCGACGCCTCGCGCATGCGCGCCATCGGCTATGCCGACACCCGGCCCCTGGCGGACAACGCCAGCGCCGAGGGCCGCGCGGCCAACCGCCGCGTGGAGATCCTGCTGCATACCCAAGCCGCCGACTAACCCGGCCCCCAGGGGGCCGGGCTTGGCACCGGGGTTGTAGGAGATTCTATGTTGCCCCTCAAGCCGCCACCGTGGTTGGGGGGCGATAATCCTCCTCATGCTTCATCAGCGAAAACGCGATGCGGGCCAGTTTCCGAGCGATGATCACCAGCGCTTGGGTAGTCTTGAGCCCGCGGGCCAGATAGCCCTGATAGGTCGCTTGCCAAGCCGGCTGACGGCTGGCCGACATGGCCGCGTTATACAGCAGACGGCGCACTTCGGGATCGCCTTGCTTGGTCAATTTACGTCGACCGCGTTGCGTTCCCGAGTCACGCACGCGGACATCCAGCCCCAGGAACGCCACGAAGGCATCGCTGTGACGAAACTCCCCGCGCAGGAAGGCCATTACCAGGGCCGTCGCCGTCAGAGAGCCAACTCCCTCCATGGCCTGGCAACGGGCGACGTGCTGGCTGAGCCCAGCCTCGCGTACGATGGCCCGCAGGCGGGCCTGGATGAACTGGTCGATGCGCGTCAGTTGGGCGACCAGGCGCTTGAGCGGGGCCTTCAATTCCGGTAATTCGGCGCAGCTCTGCTGAATCGCCACCCGGGCCCTGACGAGGGTAGCGCGGCGGCGCAGCAGAACCTGCAGCGCCCGGTAGGCGGGCGGTGGCGGGGTCCAGGGCGCAGGGCTTCTTGCTCACGACTGAGGTAACGGGCCAACAGGCGGGCATCGCTGCTGTCGGTCTTGGCGCGACCGCCAATGCCTTGCCGGTAATGCTTGAGTTGGTAGCCATCGATGACGTAGACCGTATGGCCGTACTGGTACGCCAGCTTGATCAGCAACACGTGGTAGGTACCGGTGGCCTCGATGGCAATGGCGCAGTGAGCGGGTAGACAGCGCAGCCAGCGCTTGATGCTGGCCTGGTTATTCTCCAGCACTTCCTCGGTGTCGGTATCCTGCCGATAGCTCACCAGTTCGTCCTTGGCGACGTCGATGCCGATGATAGTCTGGATTGTCATCTCGCGCCCTCCACGCTAGGTTGAAAAGGCTTGTCGGGGTGCACCCAAGCGCTGGCTTGCCAAGATCGTCGGTCTGAGAGGCACTCAGCCGATGGATTCCTTATCGGCGCTTGGTGGGTGGGGTGGGGCCATGTCTCCCACTGTCTGTGCCCGACCAGGGCCAGATGCGCAGCTCGTCCCTCCACCCCGACAAGCCTTCTCACTATTGCCCGTTCTGAGTCTCCTTCAAACATACAAGCGCGGGTTTCCCGCGCGATTGGGCGACGAAGTCGCCCCCGTGGGCCATAACCAAGATCGCCCTTCGGGCGATATCGCCGATGCGTCGGACCGTCGGCACAGCCGAGCTCCCACAGAAACCATGGTGGCGGCTTAACCAGGCGAAAAGTCCCTCCCCGCTAATCCAGCGTTGAGGCATGGGTGACGATAGGCGCATAGGCTAGCCATAGCTGCAAAATCCGACGATTTTGCGCTAAGGTACGCGCCCTCTATCCGCTCTCCCTGGTCAACTGGAGCCTCCCATGCAAACCCTGATGGGCCTGGTCGGTGTGCTTACCGTCCTCTTACTGGCCTTCCTGCTCTCCGAGAATCGCCGTGCCATCCGCCCACGCACCGTCTTCGGCGCCCTGGCCATCCAGGCGGGGCTCGGGCTCTTCGTGCTCTATATTCCCTTCGGCCAGACCCTGCTGCTGGGCCTGACCCAGGGCGTCCAGGCGGTCATCGATAGCGCCCAGGCGGGCATGAACTTCATGTTCGCCGGCCTGGTCAGCGATGAGATGTTCGAGCTGTTCGGCGGCGGCGGCTTCGTCTTCGCCCTGCGGGTGCTGCCGATCATCGTCTTCTTCTCTTCGCTGATCGCCGTGCTCTACTACCTGGGCATCATGCGCTGGCTGATCAACCTGATCGGCGGTGCCCTTCAGAAGCTCCTGGGCACCTCGCGCACCGAATCGCTCTCGGCGTCGGCCAATATCTTCGTCGGCCAGACCGAAGCGCCCATGACGGTGCGCCCCTTTATCGGCGGCATGACCCGCTCGGAGCTGTTCGCGGTGATGGTGGGGGGCCTGGCCTCGGTGGCCGGCAGCGTGCTGGGCGGCTATGCCGCCATGGGCATTCCCCTGGAGTACCTGCTGGCGGCCTCCTTTATGGCGGCGCCGGGGGGACTGCTGATGGCCAAGATGCTGGTGCCGGAGACCCGCACCCAGACCCAGGGCATCGACGAGGTGCTGGAGACGCCCAAGGAGGAACAGCCCGCCAACGTGATCGAAGCCGCCGCCAATGGCGCCGCCTCCGGGGTCCAACTGGCCATCAACGTGGGCGGCATGCTGCTGGCCTTTATCGCCCTGATCGCCCTGGCCAACAACCTGCTGGGCTGGGTGGGCGGCTTCGTCGGCTATGGCGACCTGACCCTGGAGCTGATCCTCGGCTGGCTGTTCGCGCCCATCGCCTTCCTGATCGGTATCCCCTGGGAGGAAGCGGTGCTGGCCGGCAGCTTTATCGGCGAGAAGATCATCCTCAACGAGTTCGTCGCCTTCGCCGACCTGGCCACCCATGAGGGCGAACTGAGCCCCCATAGCGAGGCGATCGTGGTGTTCGCGCTGTGCGGCTTCGCCAACCTGGGCTCCATCGCCATCCTGATGGGCGGCCTGGGACTGATGGCTCCCAACCGGCGCAGCGATATCGCCCGCCTGGGCCTCAAGGCGGTGGCCGCCGGCACCCTGGCTAACCTGATGAGTGCCGCCCTGGCCGGGCTTTTTCTCTCGCTCTAGGCGTGTCCTCCAGTAAGCCCTTACTACGCACAAGGCCCGCCATCTGGCGGGCCTTGTGCGTTGTGGTTCGGCAGTTCCAGTCCGGCCATTTAGTCAGGCTAGCGGGATACCAGCGCCTCGATGGCCGCCATATCCAGATGCTCCTCCAGGCTATCCGCCAGCCGGTCCAGGTCGCGCTGACGATGGGCGGCATAGTCCGGGGTATCGCCTGGAGTATCAATGCCCTCGCCCTCCAGCCCGCAGAGGGCCAGCAGGGCCGCGCAGGCCTCGGCCTGATCGAAGAGGCCATGCAGGTAGGTGCCCAGCACCTGGCCATCCTCGCCGATCGCGCCATCGGGGTGCCCATCGAGCTCGCAGAGCGGCCGGGCCAGCGCCGGCCCCTCGCTGAGCCCATGGTGGATCTCATAGCCGGCCAGCGGCGCCCCCGAGGCAAGCAAGTGCCCACTGACGTTGCGCAGCTGCTTGGCTGCGCCCATGCGGGTCGTGAAGTCGAGCAGCCCCAGCCCCTCGCTGCTGCCGGGCGTGCCGTCGCGGCCCTCGGGATCCTCGATGACCCGCCCCAGCATCTGGAAGCCGCCGCAGATCCCCAGCAGCTTGCCGCCATAGCGCAGATGACGGCGGATGGCGCCCTCCCAGCCCTGGGCACGCAGCCAGGCGAGGTCCGAGCGGGTGCTCTTGCTGCCGGGCAGGATGATCAGGTCGGCGGGCGGTATCGGGCGATCCGGCCCCACGAAGGTGAGTTCGACCCGCGGATGCAACCGCAGGGGATCGAAGTCGTTATGGTTGCTGATCCGCGGCAGCGCCGGCACCACCACTCGGAGTGCCGGCTCGCCGGCCTGGCGGCCCGTCAGGCCCAGGCTGTCCTCGGCGTCCAGCAGCAGGCCCTGCAGGTAAGGCAGGGTGCCCAGCACCGGCTTGCCGGTATGGTTTTCCAGCCAGTCGAGGCCCGGCTCGAGCAGCGCGATATCCCCGCGGAAGCGATTGATGATAAAGCCCCGGGTGCGTAAGCGCTCGCTCTCGCTGAGCAGCGCCAGGGTCCCGACCAGCTGGGCGAAGACCCCGCCCCGATCGATATCCCCCACCAGCAGCACCGGGCAGTCCACCGCCTCGGCGAAGCCCATATTGGCGATATCGTTGGCGCGCAGGTTGATCTCTGCCGGGCTCCCCGCCCCCTCGGCGATGATCACGTCATAACGACTCGACAACGCCTCCCAGGCCGCCAGCATCGAGACCTTCGCCTCGCGCTTGTAGGCGTGGTAGTCCAGGGCATCCATATGGCCATGCACCCGCCCACGCAGGATCACCTGGGCGCCCCGGTCGCTCTCCGGCTTGAGCAGCACCGGGTTCATATCGCTATGGGGCTCGACACCTGCTGCCAGTGCCTGCAGCGCCGTGGAGCGGCCGATCTCGCCGCCATCCACCGTCACCGCGCTGTTGAGCGCCATGTTCTGCGGCTTGAAGGGCGCCACCGACACCCCGCGCCGGGCCAGCGCCCGGCACAGCCCCGCCACCACCGTGCTCTTGCCGGCATCCGAGGTGGTGCCCTGGATCATCAGTGTCGCCATCGAAAAGCCTCGTCTCGCCCGGTTCGCCTCTTGGAATGGCGAGACTCTACCTACCCGCCCTAGTACCCGCAACGCAGGAAACATGCCCCCGCATCCACTCCCCCGATGCATTCTCATGGCCCCGGACTCATGAGAGATAGAATCAAGGCGATCGAGGCTAGCAGAAATTCAGATCCGAATTATACTCACCCCATATTGTTACATTATGTACCGACTCTATATCGTTGGATGTGACGCTGCCCCACTGAGTGAGTTCTGGGTGGGAGCACCTCACGGAAGGAGGCATGACAAGGTCGTTTCCTGGTCCTGCCCCGCTGTTCGGGCCTTGAGGCTGGCTGTCGCCGGCCTCTTGTAATAGTGATCTCCATGCGAAAAGTGGCGCGGATCATGGAGTAATTCTGGAGGAGAACCAAGATGCTTAGAAAAGGATTTGCGAGTCTAGCAACGGTTATTGCCCTGGTTTCCGCTGCTCCCGCGCAGGCCTGCCCCGATTGGCAGGGCCAACCCCATTTCGGCACCATTCAACTCAACGCCGGGTTCCAGCCCGACCCCTATGTCCGCAACATTACCGCGGGTGGCACCAACAGCCTGACCGGCTGCGGCGCGGCAGGCTGGGCCGGGTACGTGACCACGCGGCCCGATTTCGACCTCTACTGGAACGGCCAGTCGGCGCAGTTGACCATCGCGGTCGACGCCTCCGCCGATGCCGTCTTGCTGGTAAACGCACCCGACGGCACCTGGTACTACAATGATGACTATCGCGGCACGGACCCCGCGATCACCTTCAAGAACCCTCAGCCGGGCCTCTATGACATCTGGATCGGATCCTACGATGGCTCGCAACGAAACCCCGGCCGACTGATCTTTACCGAGTACAACTACTAAGGTACAACGATTAACCGGCGAGCTTTATGCTGAGTTAATCGCGGCACAGGGACGCGCCACCTGACACCGCCGCCAGCGCCTGCAGCGCCGTGGAGCGGCCGATCTCGCCGCCGTCCACGGTGACCGCACTGTTGAGCGCCATGTTCTGCGGCTTGAAGGGCGCCACCGACACCCCGCGCCGGGCCAACGCCCGGCACAGCCCCGCCACCACCGTGCTCTTGCCCGCATCCGAGGTGGTGCCCTGGATCATTAGTGTCGCCATGCGAATTGCCGCCCCCCGCTGCTGGTAAATGCCTGTGTCCCTGAAAGGGCACTAAGGTACCACTTGCCACTCCCCCAACGGAGGCTCCGATGAAAATCGCAGCAGCGACCGAGCGCCACGCCGCCAGGGTTCGGGCATAGAGGGAAAGTCTGTCCCGAGGAGAGCAGGCCGCCCTAGAGGGGCCAATCTATCGCCAATCCGAGGCGAAGGAGAAACAGCGCAAATGGCTGAGGTGCTCTGGGCAGCCACGTAATCTAACGCCAGGTTAACCTGAAAATTACGGAGGGCGCCGCCCAGAGTAATTTGTCGGGTTCAACCACTCGTTATACAGGCCATCCAGTTATACACATGGAATACGATCAAACGCCTCACCACAAACGAATATCTACGACGTATCAGCTAATCACAGAACCTAAAAATTGACCAACACATCAGCCAGCAACCCCATCCATTTCCACTGCCAGCGCCCTGAACAAAGGCTCATTTCCTAATAGCAGGAAGGACGATGAGTTTTTGATCAACTCAGAAAACACATTTTCACCGCCCCCCGCCTCAGACCTTGAAGCCCCGAGCTGGTGCAAAACAAAATTCAAAAACATCTCCACATACCAATGGCACACACGGGTATAAAAATTAGTGTAATAATCAGCATGTATTAAATTTCTATCTTTTTTGAAATAGCCGTAGTCCTCAAGAATCTGTTCATCCAGATCAGAATCGTACGCCTGAAACAATATACGCTGACCCTCAACATAAGCCTTAATACTGAAACCACCATGGACAATTCTATTCCTAATTTTGCTTATGGCCTCGTACCAATCAAGGCGAAGGGTCTCACCTCTTTCCTTGTTATACCTTTCAAACTCCTCTTCAAGAAGTTTGTGCTTCTTCTTAGCCCCACTCCTGTCAGGCTTACATAGCTCCTCAAATATCTGATAGCACAGCTCGAAAATCGTGCCAATCTTGATATAAAAGTACTCGATGGAATTAACGCTGAACGTTGTAATGTCAAGCGAACCTTCACGCTCCTCCTCTGCCAGATAGTCTCGCTGCACCTGAACGATATTCACTGAGCAGCCGTAGAGTTTGCAGAAGTTCGCGTTTAAGTTTTTTATCATCCAATCTAGTTTTTTGTTACTACACTTCTCGATTGGAAGCGAGTACACGAACTCGTTGACCGGGTTTCTTATGGATTCCCCATCGAACATTCCTGACATTCTCATAGCAATCACGATCCAAAAATTATGCCAAAGCTCCGAAGAACTTGAACAAGTCCTCCATCCGATCTACACACGAAACGTGAGAAGGTATAAGGCCGTGCTCTGAGGAAAACCGGAGCGCAGCGTAGGTTTGTCCCTAGCAGCACCTTGTTAGGGCTGGTATACGTTTTTGTTGTGATACTCAATAAATTGTTCCGATATAGCATGACCTTGCTTTGATGCGATATTTTCTGAATGTAGTTTGATTGCTCCATAGTCAAGCATGGCATGGTGATTTGGACAAACACAGATCATATTTTCAATCACATCAGGGCCGTTATGCGGTTCACCAAGCGGCTGTATATGGTGTGCTTCAGCATATTTCTTGCCCGCAGGCATTTCTAATGCCAGGCTACATATTTGGCATTCGTTATTCAACGCCTTGACCTTGACCGATAGCTTTGAGTCTCTGATGATTATCGAGACCGTTATATCTTCTCTATCAGGTGAAGAAAGGTCCACCGGCTTAAGATCAAACTCATCTTGTATGTAGGGAGACCAATTAAAATCTTTTGATCTTCTTACTTCTTCAGCCCACCAAGGGTAATCCCCCTCATCTTTACCAAAAAGTTTGAAGTACCCCTTGCCAGGTTCATACGAACCAGTGCTTATGATTATTCCTGTTATGCCTGGAAGGTCATTCTCATAGGTCCAGTCAGCCAGAGAAGCAAGCCCTTGTTTTTTTAGACTTTCACCCCACGCAGGACCGAGATATGTGAGGCCTAACGCTTCGTGGACATATTTATAACCTAGATAGGTCTTAGGTTTTCCTGGAACGACCTTACTTAAATGAGGAACTAAAACCTCTAACACTCTTCTTCCAGAACCTTCAAGTTCCATTCAAAGCCTCTATGTCTGATTGAGTACTAACGCTTTCGTTTAGCGGTGCCCCGACGGGAGTGTCCGGTGGAGGCCGTAGGCCGGAGCGAACTACAACAACTGGTTAGGCCTGTGGAGGGGCTCCGAGAAAGCTGCCCTTGATCTCGTACTTCCCTCCAAATCCGTGTGGGCCTCTCCAATAAATCGATAAAAGCTTGGTCAAACGGCGACCGTAGGCGGTCATCAGCCATTCATATTTTTCCCAAAGCCCGTCATCAAGAATGGATGGCTGAGCACTATTCTCTTTGCTCAGCGCACACGGATACCTAGCCCATGATTCATTGCCCTCCTCAAATGCTTTCAGCGTGCCCCGCCCCTTTGTCTTATATGGGATGTTAGTAGATTTTTCTGCGAGGTCTGTAAGTTTGTGGGACTTCAAGAACTTTGAAAGCTTACCGTTAGAAATCCAACCCGGATTTTCGTAAACCAGGAATGCCTTAATCGCGTTTTCCAGGACAAAGGATGCAAGGAGGAAGGTTGATCTGTTCGTATTATCCCAGCTCGCCTTATATCCCGAGCGATAATCATGATGTGTGAGGTGCCCTTGGCCGAAGCCTTGTCTCAATTCCACAGCCTGCCCGTGTAGATCGTCAGCAACCAAGAACCAGCTGTGTGGGCAGGCCAATTCTACAAATTCCTCATTGGTCATCATGTGCCCTAATGTTTGATTGACGGCCTAACAGGTATTAGACCGCACGCTCTGATATTGGATGAGCGTGCCTGCTCGTTCAACAATGTTATACCGCACAAAAAAACAGCCGTAACTCACTGAAAAACCATAAAATTAACAATAGTTCGGCCACATAACACCAATCACCGCGCAAGCTGCATAACACCGATAAACGTGCTGGCGGCCTTTCGCGGTACGGCTGCTTGCCTGGGTCGATATCCGCCAACCGCAAGCTCCCTGCCCTGCTCCGGTATGGATTTACCGACCTATGGGCACGCTACCGCCAGGGGCGGTATCGCGTGGCGCCGCCTCCTTGGACTACGGGGTTGCCACTGTCGCCTGGTGGCGACGCCAACACCCCGGCCGGACACATCCATTAACACTCAACCTACTAAAGATAGCTTCGGCTTGGCCACTCGAAACTTGAGTTTTCTTATGGCTCACGGCTTGGGGTGGTCTGCTTCCTCTGGCGGGGGCGGGATCGGGAGCGGTGGAGGCAGCTCTGGTGCTACCAGGATCGCCCTTCGGGCGATATCGCGCAGAACCGGGACGCCGGACCGCTGCCCTCCCACAATGGTCATCAAGCCAAACTGCGAAGAATCCATTTGGGGGCCTTGGATAGGCCCCCACCCTGCCCCGTGCGCTTGCGCACCCGAGATGCGTGTCCTGGCTTATCAGGGGGCGGCTTAGAGCTCGACGCCCTTCTGGGCCCTGACGCCCTGGTCCTTGAAGGCGTGCTTGACCACCTTCATCTCGGTGACGGTATCGGCCAGCTCGATCAGTGCCTCGGGGGCGTAGCGGCCGGTGACAATGGCATGCTGCATGGCCGGGCGGGCCTGGAGGTCGTCGAGCACCCGGTCGAGGTTCAGGTACTCGTAGCGCAGGGCGATATTGAGTTCGTCGAGCAGCACCATATCGAAACTCGGGTCGCTCAACATGCGACTCGCCACCTCCCAGGCCGCCTCGGCGGTCTGGACGTCGCGCTCCCGGTCCTGGGTGTCCCAGGTGTAGCCCTCGCCCATCACGTGGTACTCCACGTTCGGCAGGTTGCGGAAGAAGGCCTCCTCGCCGGTGCTGAAGGCGCCCTTGATAAACTGCACCACGCCCACCTTCATGCCGTGGCCCAGGGCCCGGGCCAGCATGCCGAAGCCGGAGCTGCTCTTGCCCTTGCCGGGGCCGGTCAGCACCAGCAGCACGCCCTGGTCCTTGTCGGCGGCCTCGATGCGCTCGTTCATGATGCGCTGCTTGATGGCCATGCGTTCGGCATGACGCTGGGGATCAACCTTCTTCATTGCACTCTCCACCGCTTATTTTGCGTAACAGATAGATGTCCATGATCCAGCCATGCCGCTCGCGCAGGGCGGCACGCCGTTCGAGAATCGTCGCGGCCACCTCCGCCAGGGGGCCATCGATCAGGTGCTGCTTGTCCATGCCCAGGTAGGCGCCCCACCAGATATGCAGGCCCTCCGGCGGCAGCGCCTGGAAGGCGCCGCCGCTATCGAGCATCACCGCCACGCTCGCGGCGTCGCTCGGCCAGCCGCGCTCTCTTAGACGGCGGCCGGTGGTGATCTGCACCGGTTCGGCCAGCGCATTGAGGGGGATACGGTGCGCGGCGGTCAGCACCTGCAGGCTGGTAATGCCCGGCACCACGTCCACCGCCACCTCGCCCCCCGTTCGGGCACCCAGCCTCCCGGCGATACGCAGGCTGCTGTCATAGAGGGAGGGGTCCCCCCAGATCAGCAGGCCGACCCGCCCGCCCTGGGGCAGGTGGGTCGCCATCAGTTCCCCCCAGACGGCGGCGATGGCCCCGTGCCAGTCGTCCACCGCGGCCAGGTAATCGGTGCCGGCCTCGCGGCGCGGCAGGTCGAACTCCACCACCCGGGTGCGGGACGACGCCTCCAGCAGATTGCGACACAGCAGCCGGCGCAGGTCCACCAGATCCGAGTTGGCCTCCCCCTTGCGCGGCAGCAGGATCAGGTCCGCCTCGTTGAGGGCGCGTACGGCGGCCAGGGTGACATGCTCGGGATTGCCCGTGCCGATGCCGATCAGCGAGAGATGGATCATACGCCGTCACCCTCGCCGGCGGCGAAGGGCGAGTCCGCCGACTGGGGCCGGAAGCGGCGGTCATAGCCGAGCGAATAGAGGCAGCTCTCCTGGAAGTCCTGGCTGCCTAGCACCGGGCCCACCAGGATCAGCGCGGTGCGCTGCATGCTGGCGTCGACCCGGGCCTCCACGGTCGACAATTGCCCCCGCACCACCCGCTCATCGGGCCAACTGGCCCGCCAGACGATGGCCACCGGGCAGTCGGCACCATAGTAGGGCGTCAGCGCTTCCACCACCCAGGCCAGGTTATGGATGGAGAGATGAATGGCCAGGGTGGCGCCGCTCCTGGCGAAGTTGGCCAGGGTCTCGCCGTCCGGCATGGTGCTGGCCCGCCCCGGGGTGCGGGTCAGCACCACGGACTGCGCCACCCCCGGCAGGGTCAGTTCCTGGCCCAGGGTGGCGGCGGCGGCGGCGAAGGCCGGCACCCCCGGGGTAATGGCATAGGGAATCGCCAGCTCGCGCAGCCGGCGCAACTGCTCGCCCATGGCCGACCACACCGACAGGTCCCCGGAGTGCAGCCGGGCGACATCTAGACCCGCGGCATGGGCGGCGCGCATCTCGGCGATGATCTCGTCGAGGGAGAGCGGCGCGGTGTTGATGATCCGGGCGCCCGCCGGGCAGTGCTCGAGCAGCGCCTCGGGCACCAGCGAGCCCGCATAGAGGCACACCGGACAAGAAGCGATCAGGTCCCGGCCGCGCAGCGTCAGCAGGTCCGGTGCCCCGGGGCCGGCGCCGATAAAGTGGATGGTCATGTTGGCTCTCCTCTTGTCGGGGTTATCGCTCTCTGGCGCACCGAGGCGCCTATCGGCGCCAATCGTCCGGCGGAGCCGGACTCCCACAAGGGCAGGCTGGAGATCTGCCATGCAGGGACTTCTCGTACCAAGGCGCCTGGCGGCGCCAATCGTCCGGAATCCGGACTCCCACAACGGCAGGCCGGAGATCTGCCATGTCGTGGCTTTACGCACCGAGGCGCCTGGCTGCGTCAATCGTCCGGCGGAGCCGGACTCCCACAAGGGCAGGCCGGAGATCCCCCACAATGGCGGGTCGGAGCTCTACCCTGTCGCCAGGGCCGCGGTGGCTTGGCGGTCCGTCGAGATCAATCGGGGGCCGAGCAGGGTCGCTGCGGGGCCCGCCGCCAGCAGGGCCACCGCCTCGGCGACGCTGCCGGTGCCCCGGGCCGCCAGGCTATGCGGGGAGCGGGTCAGGGTGGCCGCCTGGGGCAGGTCGCCCTCCGCCACTCCCATTACCGGGATGCCGTGTCGCTCCCCCAGTGCCTGGACCAGCGGTAGCATCGACTGCACCGCGGCCAGCCGGTCGACCGGGCCATAGCGCCGGCACAGCCGCTCCAGGGCGTTATCCAGCGAGGCCAGGCCGGCGCCGCGGCGAAAGCCGAAGCCCGCCACCCTCATCGACTCACCCGCCACTGCACGATGGGGTAGCTGGCCTTCCAGCCCCGCCGGGTGCCGAGGGGCGCGGCGCTGGCCAGCTCCAGGCGCAGCAGCTCGCCGCCGGCCCGCTGGTGCCAGTGGGCCAGCAGGGCCTCGGATTCCAGGGTCACCGCATTGGCCACGATCCGCACGCCGGCCGGCAATCGCCGCCACAGCGCCTCCAGCAGGGCCTGGGACAGCCCGCCGCCGATAAAGACCGCCTCGGGCGGCGGTGCCTCGGCCAGGGCCCCCGCTTCCAGCATCGCCAGCGCATCGCCTCCCACCACCTCCAGCCAGTCGACGCCGAGGGCATGGGCATTGCGGCGCGCCCGGGCCGCCCGCCCGGCGTCGCGCTCGACGCCCAGGGCGCGGTTGTCCGGATGGGCCAGCAGCCACTCGATGGCGATGGAGCCCGAACCGGTGCCGAGATCCCAGAGCCGCTCCCCCGCCCTGGGGGCCAGGGCGGCCAGGGTCAGGGCGCGCACGGCCTGCTTGGTGATCTGGCCATCGTGGTCGAAGAATTCGTCCGCCAGACCCGGCGTCAGTGGCAGGGCCGGCCCCTCCCCGGCCACTTCCAGGCCCACCGCCACCGGGTGGGCGATATCGTCCGGCAGGGTGACATCGGCCCGCACGCTGCGGATGCACTCGCCATCGCCGCCCAGGGCCTCCAGCAGATGCAACCGGGAGGCGCCGAAGCCGAAGCGCGCCAGCCAGCCGGCCAGCTCGCTCACCGCCTCGCCGTCCCGCAGCAGCACCAGCAGGCGTCGGCCGGGGTGCAAATGGGGGCGGATGCGCGTCAGCGGCTTGGCATGCAGGCCCAGGCAGGTGCAGCCCTCCAGCGGCCAGCCCAGACGCGATGCCGCCAGGCCGAAGGTGGAGGGCGCTGGACTCGCCCGCCACTCGCCGGGCGACAGTTGCCTCACCAGGCTGGTGCCCGCCCCGAACCAGAAGGGGTCGCCGGAGACCAGCATCACCACCCGGCGGCCGCGCTCGGCCAGCAACTGTGGGATGCCGTCGGCGAAGGGCACCGGCCATTCGCGCACCTCGGCCGCCAGCGGTGGCAAGAGGCGCAGATGGCGCCGCGCGCCGAACACC
Source organism: Bisbaumannia salifodinae (assembly GCF_055388505.1). The sequence goes on along the minus strand of NZ_AP043781.1, from coordinate 1,368,859 downwards.
AGCTCGGCGTTTTCCAGCGCGTCGCGGCTTGCCGCGGTCAGCCCTTCTGTGCCACCTTCCCCCCAGCCAAGCAGCGTCAGCCAGGGAGCGTCGTCAAGGTCCGTCATATGAAAATCCTGATTCTAGGGGGCACCACGGAAGCCAGTGCCCTGGCCGGCGCCCTGGCCGAGCGCGAGGTCCCTGCCCTGTTCAGCTATGCCGGCCGGGTGGCCACCCCCAAGCCGCAGCCGCTGCCCACCCGGGTCGGCGGCTTCGGCGGGGTGGCGGGCCTGGCCGACTTCCTCGCGGAGCACGGCATCACCCATCTGGTCGATGCCACCCACCCCTTCGCCGAGCGGATGAGCCAGAACGCCGTGGCGGCGGCGCGGCGTGCCGGTATCCACCTGATCGCCCTGACCCGCCCGCCCTGGGTGCCCCAGGCCGGCGATCACTGGACCAGCGTCGCCGATATCGAGGCGGCGGTGGCGGCGCTTGCCGGCCCGCCCGAGCGGATCCTGCTGGCCATCGGGCGCCAGCACCTGGCCGCCTTCGCGGCCCAACCCCGGCACCACTACCTGCTGCGCCTGGTCGATGCCCCCGAGGCGCCGCCGCCCCTGCCCCATCACCGGGTGATCCTGGACCGCGGCCCCTTTACCCTGGAGGGCGACTTGGCCCTGCTGCGGGAGCACGGCATCCAGCGCATCGTCTGCAAGAACGCCGGGGGAGGCGGTGCGGTGGCCAAGCTCAGCGCCGCCCGCGAGCTGGGCCTGCCGGTGGTGATGATCGAGCGGCCGGCGCTGCCTTCCCGTTATGAGGTGCACTCGGTCGAAGATGTGCTGGCCTGCCTCGCTCATGACACCGACCGCGGGGTATAGACCCAGGGCACGCCTACGGTACTGCGCGGGATCCGCCGCGTCTGGCTGGACCCCACCAGCACCAGGGTGCGCATATCGGCCATCTCCGCCGTGGCCTCGCCGAGGGTGGTGACCCTCAGGGACTCCTCCGGCGTGGCCACGGCCCGGGCGAACATGATCAGACGCTCCGGCCCGCAGGCCTCCCGCAAGACCTCCAGGGCGCGTTCGAAGCCCTCCGGGCGCGCCCGGGAGCGGGGGTTGTAGAAGGCCATGGCGAAGTCGGCCTCGGCGGCCAGGCGCAGGCGGCGCTCGATCAGCGCCCGGGGCTTGAGGTTGTCGGAGAGGTTGATGCAGCAGAAGTCGTGGCCCAGGGGCGCGCCCAGCCGGGCGCTTGCGGCCAGCATGGCGGAGATGCCCGGCAACACCTGGATATCCAGGGCGCGCCACTCGGCCTCGCCTGCCTCCAGCGCCTCGAAGAGCGCCGCGGCCATGGCGAAGACCCCCGGGTCCCCCGAGGAGACCACCACCACCCGGTGCCCCTCGGCGGCCAGCTGCAGGGCCGCCTCCGCCCGGCGGATCTCCTCGCGGTTATCCGAGCCGTGGCGCACCAGCCCCGGCCGCGGCGCTACCCGTTCGACGTAGGGCACATAGCCCACCACATCGGTGGCCTCCGCCAGGGCGACCGAGACCTCCGGGGTAATTAGCGCCTCGGCGCCGGGGCCTAACCCAACCACCTTGAGCCAGCCGCCGTGGGTCTTCTCGTTCATGGCCGCCTCCCGTTGCCGTGGATCACCAGGATGGAGAAGTAGGGGACGCTATCGCCGACCTCGCGAAACGGCCGGATGCGCTCCTGGGACATGGCGGCGTATTCGATCAGCCAGGCCTCGTCGTCGCGGCTGGCCCTGACCAGGGCCCGGCGCAGCTTGTCCAGGTTGCGGCCGATCTTCATCACCACCAGGGCGTCGGTGCGGGCGATACGCTCGACCAGGGCCTCCTCCGGCAAGGTGCCCATCAGCACGGTGAGGACGTCGTCGCCCCAGGTCACCGGCCGCCCGGTGGCGGTCCAGGCGGCGGACATGCCGGTGATGCCCGGCACCACCGCCACCGGCACCCGCCCCTCGAGGCGGGTATAGAGGTGCATAAAGGAGCCGTAGAAGAAGGGGTCGCCCTCGCAGAGCACCACCACGTCCTGGCCCGCCTCGGCGATCTCGCTCAGTTGCGCGACCTGCTTGTCGTAGAAGGCCGCCAGCAGCGCGTTGTAGCGGGGGTCGTCGACGGGGATTTCGGTGGTGACCGGGTACTCCATGGGCAGCTCGATAACGTCCCGCCCCAGCAGGCCCTCGACGATGCTGCGGGCATGGCCGCGTCGGCCCTGCTTGCGGAAATAGGCGACATGGGAGGCCCCGCGGATCAGCCGGTCGGCGCGCACGCTCATCAGGTCCTGGCTGCCAGGGCCCAGGCCGACGCCGTGGATGGTGCCTGATTTCATGGTTGCGAGGCTCATTCGCGGCGATCCGCCATGGCGTTGAGGGCGGCCACCGTCACCGCGCTACCGCCGAGGCGCCCCTCGACGACCACGCAGGGCGCCGCGGCGCTCTCCCACAGGGCCTGCTTGGATTCGGCGGCGCCCACGAAACCCACCGGGCAGCCGATGATCGCCGCCGGCCGCGGGCACGCCGGGTCTTCCAGCATATTCAGCAGGTGGAACAGGGCGGTCGGCGCATTGCCGATCGCCACCACCGCGCCGTCCAGTTGGGGGCGCCACAGCTCCAGCGCCGCCGCCGAGCGGGTGTTACCCAGTTCCCGGGCCAGGTCGGGCACCCGCGCGTCGTGCAGGGTGCAGAGGATGGCGTTGTCCGCCGGCAGGCGCGTGCGGGTGATGCCCTCGGCGACCATGCGCGCGTCACAGAGGATCGGCGCCCCCGCCTCCAGCGCCGCCCGGGCGCGGTTCACCGCATCGCCGCGGAAATGAATGTAGGGGGCAAGCTCCACCAGCCCGGCGGCATGGATCATGCGCACGGCCACCGGCTCCTCCTCCGGCGCGAAGCGCGCCAATTCGGCCTCGCGCCGGATCGTGGCAAAGGACTCCCGGTAGATGGCCGGGCCGTCCGTTTCATAGACGTAAGGCATCGCGATTCTTCTCTAGGTATTCGATCACATCGGATTCACTGAGGCCGGTGGCGGCCGGCGCCCCATCGGCGCGATCGCCGATGATCAAGTCGTAGCGCCCGTCCCGCCCGGTCAGGCAGAGGTCGGTCGGTTGCCGGCAGGCGCAGCCCTTGGCGCAGCCGGAGAGATGCATGGAGCCCGCGATGAGTTGGCGTTCGGCCAGCGCCCGCGCCAGGCCCAGGGTCGCCACGCTGGCCTGCTCGCAGTGGGGGGCCCCGGGGCAGGCCTGCATGGCCAGTCGCGGATCGCACTCGTCGTCCAACAGCCCCGGCGGCGTCTGTTCCTGGAAAGTCTCCCCCGTGGGAACCCCCTCGATCAGCAGCCGCCGCCAGGGGGTGACCCGCACGGCGCTGACCGCCTCGGAGCCGACCGCAGCCCGCAGGGTCGCGGCCGACGCCCTACCGAAGGGCAGGCCCAGGACCCGCCCCGTCGGGTGGCTCCCCAGCGCCATGGGCTTGCCGGCCCGGGCCGGCGGCGTGGAGGCCGGCGCCCAGGGCGGCAGCGGCGCCTCGTGCCGGCGCATCCGCCCGGCGTCGCGCCCACCGCTGGCGACGAACCAGTGGGCCAGCCGAATCAGCAGCTCGACGGCGGCGCTGGGAGAGTCCACCGGGGTACCCAGCGATCTTCCGTCGGCACGGACTAATAAGGCGCCCGAAGCCTGCGCCGGTAAGTCGCCCGAAGCCGCGAGCTCGATACGCAGGTCCGCCGAGGCCTTGCTTAGCAGTGGCGCGTCCCCGGCATCGATGGCCAGGCCCCACTTGGCCGGCAGCGCCGGCAGCTCATTGATCCGGGCCTCCAGCAAGCGCGCCACCTCATGGGTGGCGTCGCCGACCCGCCAGTCGGGGGCCAGCAGCAACTGGGGATGGCGCTCGGCCGCGGGGTCCGCCGCGACCAGGCCGTGCTCGACGAGGGCCTCCATCAGCCCGGGCCAGGCGGCCTCGGAGACGCCGCGTAGCTGCAGGTTGGCGCGGCTGGTCAGCTCGATCAGGCCACTGCCGTAGGCCTCCGCCGCTTCGCATAGCGCCAGCAGTTGGTCCCGGGTCAACCGGCCGAACCGCGGCCGCACCCGCACCAGCAGCCCATCGCCGCTGGCCATGGGGTGCCAGGCCCCGGGGCACCAGCCTTTAATACGTGGCTGATTCGCCTTGGCCGCCGTATCCCGCCTAGCCACCATCAGGGCGCCAGCTCCCGGGTCTCGTCGATCTCCAGCAGCAGGTCCTGCAGCGCCTCGCCCTGCTCGCCGGGCTCCCGCCACAGGTCGCGCTGCGCGGCCTCCAGCAGCCGCTCCGCCATCTCCTCCAGGGCCGAGGGGTTATGCTCGCGCAGGAACGCCTGGTTGCGCGGGTCCAGCACCAGCGCCTCGGTAACCTGGGCGTACTGGTAGTCGGCCACCAGGTCGGTGGTGGCGTCGTAGGCGAACAGGTAGTCCACCGTCGCCGCCATCTCGGCGGCGCCCTTGTAGCCGTGCTCGCGCATCGCCTCGATCCACTTGGGGTTGAGCACCCGGGAGCGGATCACCCGGGCCAGCTCCTCCTTGAGGGTGCGCATCCGCGGCCGCGCCGGGTCGGCGTGATCGGCATGGTAGATGGCCGGGGCCTGGCCGGCCAGCGCCCGGCTGGCGTTGGCCATGCCGCCCTGGAAGGCGTAGTAGGCGTTGGAGTCGAGGATATCGTGCTCGCGGTTGTCCTGGTTGTGCATCACCGCCTCCAGCCCCTCGAGCTGGTGCTCGAAGGCGGCCCGGGCGGCGACGCCGGACTCCGGGAACTGGCCGTAGGCGTAGGCCCCGGCCCCCAGGTAGGCCTCGGCCAGGTCGTCGGCGCCCTCCCAGGCGCGGCTGTCGAGGAGCCGGTTCAGGCCGGCGCCATACTCGCCGGGCTTGCTGCCGAAGACCCGGTAGCCGGCCTCCCGGGCCGCCGCCTCCGGAGAGAGGCCCTGGGCCTCGAGCTCGCCCCAGCGCGCCCTGACCGCCGTGCGAATGGTGTTGGAGTCCCCCGGCTCCTGGTATTCCGCCACCGCCCGCACCGCCCGGTCGAAGAGGCGGATGACATTGGCGAAGGCGTCGCGGAAGAAGCCGGAGACCCGCAGGGTGACGTCCACCCGGGGGCGCTGCAGCAGCATGGCGGGAATCACCTCGATATCGATCACCCGCCGGGAGCCCAGCGACCAGACCGGCCGCACCCCCATCAGGGCGAAGGCCTGGGCGATATCGTCGCCGCCGGTGCGCATGGTGGCGGTGCCCCAGATCGACAGGCCCAGGCGGCGCGGGTAGTCGCCGTGATCCTGCAGGTAGCGCTCCACGAACGCCTGGGCCGAGGCCTCGCCCAGGGACCAGGCGGCCGGCGACGGAATCGCCCGGTTGTCGACGCCGAAGAAGTTGCGCCCGGTGGGCAGCACGTCCAGGCGCCCGCGGCTGGGGGCGCCGCTCGGCCCGGGGGGCACGAAGCGCCCCTCGAGGCCATCCAGCAGCGACCGGAGCTCCATCTCGGCGCCGCGTTGCATATCGGCCCAGAGCCGCTCCCGGGCGTAGCGGCACTGCTCGGCGGTGGCCGGGTAGTCCCGGGCCAGGGTGGCCAGGCAGCCCTCCTCCAGGATGTGAGCCTCCACCAGCCGGTGGGCCAGCAGTTCCAGGCGCTCGCGGGTATCGGCGGCGGTGCGCCAGGGGGAATCGTCCAGCGCGGCCAGGGCCGGCGGCCGCGGCCCGTGCCAGGGCTCGGCCCCGGCCGCCAGGGGGTCGAAGCCCGGCGGCAGCCCCAGGTCGGCGGCCAGGTTGTGCAACAGGCCGCGCTGGGCCGGCGATTCGCCCCGCGGCAGCCGCAGGATGGCGACCAGGGTCCCGGCCCGCTTGTCCCGCGGCGGCAGGCTGCCCAGCACGTGGAGGCCGTGGCGGATCTGCGCCTCCTTGATATCGCACAGGTAGGTATCCAGCTCGTTGAGCAGGCGCTCGTTATCCGTGTCGCCACCGGTGCCATCCCCGCCCTGGGCCAGCTCCCGGTCGATCCCGGTGTCGCGCAGGTGGGCCAGGATCCGCTCGCGCAGCAGGGCCTCGCGCCGCGGGTCCATGCCCAGGGCCTGGTAGTACTCGTCGGTCAGCGCCTCCAGCTCCGCCATGGCGCCGTAGAGCTCGGCGCGGGCCAGCGGCGGCATCAGGTGGTCGATGATCACCGCCTGGCTGCGGCGCTTGGCCTGGGCGCCCTCCCCCGGGTCGTTGACGATAAAGGGATAGAAGTGCGGCAGCGGCCCCAGGGCGATCTCCGGCCAGCAGTCGGCGGAGAGCGCCGTGCTCTTGCCCGGCAGCCACTCCAGGTTGCCGTGCTTGCCAACATGAATCACCGCGTCCACCCGGTAGTGCTCGCGCAGCCACAGATAGAAGGCCAGGTAGCTATGGGGCGGCGCCAGCTCGCTATCGTGGTAGCTCTGCAGCGGGTCATCTCCCAGGTCGCGCTCCGGCTGGATACCGACGAAGGTCTCTCCCAGGCGGATCCCGGCTATCATCAGCCGGCCCTGGCGGCACTTGGGGTCCGCGCCGGGCGGCCCCCAGCGCGTCCACACCGTCTCCTGAAGGGCCTCCGGCAGGGTCCGGAACCAGGCCAGGTAGTCGTCGACGGCGAGGCTCTGCCAGCAGGGGCGCCCGTCCAGGGCCTCGCGAGCATTGGTGACGCCGCCCTGCAGTCGCCGGATCAGGGCGTCGCCGTCCTCCGGCACCTCACTCACCGGATAGCCCGCCCCGGCCAGGGCCCGCAGGATGGCGACCGTCGAGGCCGGGGTGTCCAGGCCGACGCCGTTGCCGATGCGCCCGTCGCGGTTGGGGTAGTTGGCCAGCACCAGCGCCAGGCGCTTGGTCTGGTTCGGCGTGCATCGCAGGTCGCAGAAGCGCCGCGCCAGCCGGGCGACGAAGGCGGCGCGCTCCGGGTGCAGGGCGTGGCGCACCACCGACAGCTGACAGCGCTCGCTGTAGTGGGCCTCGCTCTTGAAGCCCACCGCCCGGGTCAGGATGCGGCCATCCATCTCCGGCAGCACCACCTGCATGGCCAGGTCGCGGCTGCGCAGCCCGCCGGCCTCGGCCCGCCAGTCCTCTTCGGTGCTGCTGGCCAGGATCGCCTGCAGCACCACCGGCCGGCCGACGAAGAGTCCCGCGAGCTCCTGTTCGAGCTCCGCGTCGCCGAGGGCCTCGCTATCGTCCGTATGACGATTGACGGAGAAGCCGGTGGTATTGACCACCAGGCCCGCGCCGGTCTCCTCGATCAGGTGATTGACGAAGGCCAGGCAGGCCGACTCCTTGAGCGAGGCCACCGCCACCGCCAGGGGCGCCAGGCCCTGGGCCTCGAGCGCCGCGATCAGGCCATCCAGCACGGCGGTATTGGCGCCCTGCAGATGGCTGCGATAGAAGAGCAGCAGGCAGACCGGGCGCTGGGGGTCGCGACTTGCTTGCCACGCCTTCAGCGTGGTAACCGGCTGGCTCTGCGGCGCCTCCCGGCCAGCAGTTTGGGGAAAATCGAGGTTTATCGCACTCTGGCGTGAATACCCTTGTGGGAGCGCGGCGGTCCGGCGTCCCGGTTCCGCGCGATATCGCCCGAAGGGCGATCCTGGTAAGCACCAAGGCGCCTGGCGGCGCCAATCGCTCGGCACAGCCAAGCTCCCACAACAGCGAGCCGGAGATCTGCCATGTCGTGGCTCCACGCTAGTCTGCGAAGAACCAAAATAGAGCAGCGCCGCGGGAAGGGGCTTGGGCTCCTGCCACGCCAGGGGCAGTCCCAGGCACTCCGCACCGACACGGCGCAGCAGCTGCTCGGCGTTGTCCACGCCACCCTCCCGCAGGTAGCGCCAGACCCGGTGCGCCAAGGTGACAGGCACGCTGGAGGCCGCCAGCAGATCGTCGTCCGGGGCATCGCAGCCCGGCACCAGGATCAACTGCCGCCGCTTGTCGGCGGCCGCCCAGGCCTGCAGGCGCTCGAAGCCGTAGCGCCAGTAGCCGCTGCCGCCCAGCAGCGAGACGATTACCAGCCGCGCCTCGTCCAGCACCCGATCCTCGTAGAGGTCATAGGCGGCGGGCTTGACCAGGTTCATCCAGTTGGCCAGGCGCAGCGAGGGAAAGCCCTCGCCGCCCGCCCCGTCCAGGCGCTCCACCGCCTGGGCCAGGGCCGACAGGCTGCTGTCGGCGGCGGACAGGATGACGACCTCGGCGGGGTTCTGCTGCAGGTCGACGATGCCCTCGTCGTCGACGAAGCCCCCGGGCTTGGCGGCGAAGAGGTGCATCAGGGCGCCGTCGCGATCTCGGCGCCCGCCAGGGCGGCGTGCAGGGCCTCGCTATTCAGCCCCTTGCCGATGATCACGAGCTGGGTAGCGCGCGGCTCGTCCGGCGCCCAGAGGCGGTCGAAGTAGCCGTCGAGGCGCTCGCCCACGGCCTGGATCACCCGCCGCATGGGCTTGCCCGGCAGGGCCGCGAAGCCCTTGGCCCGGTAGATCTCGTGGCCCTGCAGCAGCGCCTGGAGGCGCGCCGCCAGGGCCTCGCCATCCACCTCACCCAGGCGGATCACGCAGGAGTCGAAGTGATCGTGGGCGTGGTCGTGGTGGGCCCCCTCGGCGTGGTGGCGATCGTGGTGGTTGTCGATGCGGTCGATATGCTCCTCGCTCGCCGCGCCGATGCCCATCAGGGCCTCCAACTGGGCCCGGTCCGCGGCCCGCGACGCGTCGCCGTCACCGTAGGCGCGCTGGTCGATAAAGAGGGTCTTGACCGAGGCCGGCACCCGCTGGGCGACCAGCGCCTCCACCCGTTTGCGGTCGTCCGGGGCGAGCAGGTCGGTCTTGGTGACCAGCACCAGGTCGGCGGCGCTGAGCTGGTCGTCGAGCAGCTCGCGCAGGCTGGGGTCGTGGTCCAGGCTCTCGTCGGCCCGGCGCTGGGTCTCCACCTTGTCGACGTCGCTGGCGTAGCGGCCGGCGGCCACCGCCGGGCCGTCGATCACGGTGATAATGGCGTCCACGGTGCAGTGCTGGCGCACCTCCGGCCAGTTGAAGGCCTGCACCAGCGGCTTGGGCAGGGCCAGGCCGCTGGTCTCGATGAGGATATGGTCGATATCGTCGCGGCGCGCCACCAACTGCTTCATCACCGGCAGGAACTCCTCCTCCACGGTGCAGCAGATGCAGCCGTTGGCCAGCTCATAGATGCCGCGCTCGAGCTCCACGGGGGCGTCTTCCCCCTCCTCGGCACAACCCAAGGCGCAGCCGCGCAGCAGGCTGGAGTCGATATCCTGCTCGCCGAACTCGTTGACGATAACGGCGATGCGCTTGCCGGTGACCTGGCGCAGCATGCCGGCCAGCAGCGTGGTCTTGCCACTGCCCAAAAAGCCGGTCACCACCGTGGCGGGGATCTTATTTAGGTTCATCCTTGGAATTCCTCCGAGGTGATGGAATAAGTGGTGATGGAGTGAGTCTCGATAGTCGGGCATGCCGATGCCGGGCTCGACGCAAAAAGCCGGGCCAGGGCGGCGGGGTTGTCGGGGAAGTAGAGGTGCAGGTAGGTGGCCGTCAGGCCGCGCTCACGATAGATGGCCTCCCCCGGCGCGGGATGGCGCTGGCGCCGGCCGAAGGCGATGGGCTCAGGCGTGCCTTCCGCCACCGAGCGGTGATGGGCGTGGCCGCGCACCGGCCCCTCCGGCAGCTCGGCGGTCTGCATCCCCTGGCAGCCGCGCCGCCCGCGCATGGCGCCCCGGCCGGGCAGCAGCCCCAGCATGGCATGGGTCTCTCCGTCGACGTCGGTCAGGCTCTCCAGGCAGTAGAGCAGGCCGCCACACTCGGCGAGGATCGGCTTGTCGGCGGCAAAGAAGCCCTGGATCGCCTCGCGCATCGGCGCATTCGCCGCCAGCGCCGCGGCATGAAGCTCCGGGTAGCCCCCCGGCAGCCAGAGGGCATCGCAGGGCGGCAAGCGGCTATCGGTGAGCGGCGAGAAGAAGCGCAGGCTCGCGCCCATACGCTCCAGCAGCTCCAGGTTGGCCTGGTAGATAAAGCTGAAGGCCGCGTCCCGGGCCACGCCAAGGGTCCGGCCTCGTAGCGACGGCAGGGGCGCCGTGGCGGCCTGGGGCGGCGCCGCGAAGGTAACCGGCGGCAGGGCCAGCAGCGCCTCCGCCAGCCCCTCGGCCTCGAGCGCGGCGGCGCCGGCCTCGAAACGGGCCTCCAGGTCGTCGCGGATCTCCTCGGCCTGGACCAGCCCCAGGTGGCGCTCCGGCAGGGCCAGGGCGGCATCCCGGGGCACCGCGGCCAGCAGCGGAATCTCCGCCGGCAGCGCGCCCTCGATCAGCTCCCGGTGGCGCCGGGAGCCGCAGGCGTTGGCGATCAGCCCGGCGATGCACACATCGTCGCGGAAGCCCGCCAGGCCGGCCACCAGCGCCGCCGCGGTCTGGGCCATGCCCTTGACGTCCATGACGATGGCCAGCGGCAGGTCGAACAGCGCCGCCAGGTCGGCGCTGGAGGGCTCGCCATCGAACAGCCCCATGGCGCCCTCCACCAGGATCAGGTCCGCCTCCCGGGCGGCCTCGTACAGGCGCCGGCGGCAGTCGGCCTCGCCGGCCATCCACAGGTCGAGGGGGTCCACCGGTTGGCCGGAGGCCTGGGCCAGCACCCGCGGGTCCAGGTAGTCGGGGCCGGTCTTGAAGACCCGCACCACCTTGCCCCGGTTGCGCAGCAGCCGGGCCAGGGCCGCGGTCACCGTGGTCTTGCCCTGCCCCGAGGCCGGGGCGGCGATAAAGAGGGCGGGACAGGCGGCGCTCGCCGCCTCGGTTGGCTTAGCCATCGGCCATCGCTCCACGGGACTCTCTACTGGAGAAGGGGTGATAGCAGGCGCCCAATTGCGCGGCAATGAGCGCGCCGCGGCCGCGCTTCACAGCGGCCTCTTCGGTATCCACGACCACGCACTCCCCCAGCGACGGCAGGCCGTCGAGGGGCTGGCGGGTACGGCCATCGGTGATCAGGTAGGTGCGCACCCGCAGGCCGGCGTCCTGCCGGCGCCACCGGCGAATCAGCCGGGCCGCGTGCTGGATCGCCTCGCGCAGCGGCGTGCCGCCACCACCGCCGGCGGCGTCGAGCCGCCCGGGCAGCGCCTTGGGGGCGCGACGCCGCGGCAACAGCTGCGTGACGCCGTCGTTGCCGAAGCCCAGCACCGCCAGTTGCTCCCGGGCGGCGTAGGCCTCGCGCCCCAGCCGCTCCACCAGCCCCTTGGCGCGACCCAGCCGCTGCCCGCCCAGGGTGGAGGCGGAGGTGTCCAGCAGCACCAGGTGCACCAGCGGCTGTCTAGCGCGGCCCTGGCGATAGCGCAGTTCCCGCCAGGGCCAGCGGCCGCGGTTGGCGACCAGGGTGGCGAACCAGTCCGGCCGGCGCGCCCCGGCCCGGGCCTCGCCACCGGCGCGCTGACGTCCCGGCCCGCCCTGCTGCCAGGTCCCCCGTGGCGCTGTCGCCGCGGGCGACGTAGCGACGTCGCGGGCCGGCGCCTCGGTCGCCGGCAGCGCCTGGGCCGGCACGCCGACGCTCGGCTGGGCCAGCGGTGGCATGGCGCCCCATTGCCCGTCTCCGGCCGGACCGCCCTGGCCGTCGCCGGGCGCGGCACCGCCGCTATCGCCGCCCTGCCCGCCTGGGCCACCGGACGGCGGCGTGTCATCGGGCCGGGACTCCCGAGTGCGGCGATGGGCCAGCACCCAGGGCGCGACGGTGTCCAGGTCCTCCCGGGTCACCGTGGTCGCGCCGCGCCAGGCGGCATGGGCCCGGGCCGCGCGATGCCAGGTCACGTCCGCCCGCAGGCCCTCGACGCCGGCGGCCTCGCAGCCCCGGGCGATATGCTCGTAGACCCAGGGGTCGGTGGTGATCTCGGCGAGCCTCTGCTGCGCCTGGCTCAGGCGGTGGGTCAGCGCGGCCTGGGCCTCGGCATGGCTCGCCACGAAACCCTCGGGGTCACGGTCGAAGGCCTCCCGCTGCTGCAGGATGGCGATGCGCTCCTCGACGCCCACCGTCGCCTCGAGCTCGAGGCAGAGGCCGAAACGGTCGAGCAACTGGGGGCGTAGCTCCCCCTCGTCGGGATTCATGGTGCCGATCAGGGCGAAGCGGGCGGGATGGCGATGGCTGATGCCGTCGCGCTCGACGCTGTTGACGCCGCTGGCCGCCGCGTCGAGCAGCAGGTCCACCAGGGAATCCGGCAGCAGGTTGACCTCGTCGACGTAGAGCACCCCGCCGTCCGCCCGGGCCAGCAGCCCCGGCTGGAAGGCCGCCTCGCGCTCGGCGAGCACCCGCTGCAGGTCCAGGCTGCCGGTCAGGCGCTCCTCGCTGGCGCCCAGCGGCAGGGTGACGAAGGGCGGCCGGCGCCCCTCGGCGGTATCGGGGAGGATCGCCGCCAGCGCCCGGGCCAGGGTGGACTTGGCGCTGCCGCGGGGGCCGCTGATCAGCACGCCCCCCACCCGGGGGTCGATGGCGTTGAGCAGCAGGGCGGTCTTGAGGGCCGGCTGGCCGACCACGGCGACGAAGGGGAACTCGGCCACGGGGGTCATGGCGCCACCGCCCGACACGGCGTCAGGGCCTGGCACACGACCAGCCGCGGCCCCCGACGGATGCCCCGTCGGGAAGCTAGGAAAGGAATCACAGGCAGACTATCCCCGGTGCCCACCGCACCGTCACTGGATGAACGAAATAATGGGCCGGTCTCCGGGCTCGAGGAGGGCATGGCGCAGATCGTCTCGGCGCCGTGCCGTCGCCTGCACCTTCCCGGCGGATGCCAGTGGTCGTCGCAGGCGTTTCACTCATTACCGTTGCGGGGGCAGCGATGGGATCGGCGCGAGGCCTCACCATACTTCCCGATTATCCCCTGACAGCAGGGGCACCCATTTTCAGTCGGGCCATCCTAAAGCAAGAGCCGCACCGGCGGCAACCGGGCTTGTTTTTTTGTGCCGACTTCCTCCATGATCTTCGCCGCTTGCGCCGACTCCCCGGGGAGAGCGACGAGCCCCATCACGGCATGGCCAGGCAAGACGCGGCTTATTTATCAATTTTCCGCCAAAAAGCCAGCGTCAAACCAGCGACCATTATCCAGACTTTATCGGAAGAAAGTTTATGAAATTCGCTCGCCATCTACTGGCCATGTTATCGATAATTCCCGCCTCTCATGCCCTGTCCGATGGCACGAATTATCCGCTGACATTGACCAACTGCGGCATGGAAATCGGCTTCCCATCCGCGCCGCAAAGCACGGTCACCGTCGGCCAATCGGCCACCGAGATCCTCTATGCCTTGGGACTGGCCGAGCGGGTAGCCGGCACCTCGGTCTGGTTCACTCCGGTGCTGCCGGAGTTTCGCGAGGTCAATGCCGGCATCGAACGATTGGCCGACAACGACCCGAGTTTCGAGGCCGTGGTCAACCGTCGCCCCGAGCTCGTCGCCGCCCAGTATGAGTGGCATATCGGCCCCACCGGCAGCGTGGCGACCCGCGAGCAGTTCCATGAGCTGGGCATCGCCACCTATGTGATGCCGGCCGATTGCGATACCAAGGACAACAGCACCGGCGGCGACGGCACCCGGACCGCCGCCTTCTCCCCCGAGGCGGTCTACAAGGGCATCCGCGAGCTGGCCACCATCTTCGATGTGCAGGAGGCCGGGCAGGCGCTGGTGGCCGACCTGGAAGCGCGCGAGGCGACTGCCATCGCCGCTGCCGAGGCCCTGGAACTGCCCGAGGAGTTGTCGGCGGTATTCTGGTTCTCTTCCCCCGACCGGTCCGCCGATCCCTATGTCGCCGGCCGGCTCGGTGCACCGGGCTATATGATGGACGCACTCGGCATCCGTAACGTGGTGGAATCCGATGAGGAGTGGCCTACCGTCGGCTGGGAATCCATCGCCCGGGCCGACCCGGATATCATCGTGGTGGCCAGCATGGATCGCCGCCGCTACCCCGCCGACGATATCGCCGAAAAGCTCGACTTCCTGCATAGCGACCCGGTGACCCGGGAGATGTCGGCGGTACGCAACGGCCGCATCATCGAGATGGATGCCCATGCAATGAGCGCCACCATGCGCACCCTCGTCGGCCTCGAAGCCCTGGTCGACGCCTTGCCGACCCTCGCCTTCCACCGATGAATTCGTCGATAGCCCTGTCTCCACCGGTTCGCTTGCCATGGCACTGGGCCTGGCTCGCGCCACCGATCCTGTTTGTCGCCATCATGGCGGGTACCGCCATCGGCGAGACCTCGATCCCGGTGGAGACCATTCTCAAGGTGCTGGCCAACCAGCTCTGGGGGGCAGGTTATGCCGTCGATCGCATCGATGCCGGCATCGTCTGGAACTATCGGCTCAGCCGCACCCTGCTCGCCGCCGGTTGCGGCGCCGGGCTGGCCCTGGCCGGCGTGGTCCTGCAGGCGCTGCTGCGCAATCCCCTGGCCGATCCCTTCCTGATGGGAATCTCCGCCGGCGCCTCCACCGGCGCCGTGGCGGTGACCATCGCCGGGCTCGGCGCCGGCACCCTGACGCTCTCCCTCGGCGCCTTCGCCGGGGCGGGACTGGCCTTCGGCCTGGTGGTGTTGCTCGCCCACGCCGCCGGCAGCGGCACCGGGGGCGGACGCGGCGCCCAGGCCGCGGGGGCCATCATCCTGGCAGGTATCGCCGGCTCGCAGCTCTTCAATGCCCTCACCGCCTTTATCATCGCCAGGTCGGCGAGTGCCGAGCAGGCGCGGGGGATCATGTTCTGGCTGATGGGCAACCTCTCCGGCGTGCGCTGGGACGATGTCTTCCTGGGACTGCCCGCCGCCCTCGGCGGCCTGCTGGTCTGCCTGTGGTACCGGCAGGCGCTGGACGCCTTTACCTTCGGGGCCGACGGCGCCGCCGCGCTGGGCATCGCCGTGAACCGGGTGCGCGGCGTGCTGATCGGCGCCATGGCCCTGGTCACCGCGGTGATGGTCTCCATGGTCGGCGCCATCGGCTTCGTGGGCCTGGTGATTCCCCATGCCATGCGCTTTCTTGTCGGCAGCCGCCACACCCGGTTGGTCCCGGCCTCGGCGCTGGCCGGTGCGGTCTTCTTGATCGGCGCGGATGTCCTCTCGCGCATCCTGGTGCCGGGGCAGGTGCTGCCGATCGGCGTGGTCACGGCGCTGATCGGCGCCCCGGCCTTTGCGATGATCCTGGTTCGCGGGACGAGGGCACAATGAAACTGACCGCGGAAGGCATCGACTGGACGATCCAGGGTCACCGCTTGCTGAACGACGTCAGCCTCACGGTGGCCCCCGGGGAGACCTTCGGCCTGATCGGCCCGAACGGCTCGGGCAAGAGCACCCTGCTACGGGTACTGGCCGGGCTACGCCGGCCGAAACGCGGACGCGTGCTGGTGGATGAGCGGCCGATGCGGCAGATGCGCCAGCGGGATATCGCCCGTGCCATCGCCTTCGTCGAGCAGCAGGCGGAGACCCTCGACCGGGTGGTGGTTCACCAGGTGGTCGCCCTGGGCCGAACGCCCTTCCTCTCGCCGCTGCGGCCCTGGTCCGACGAGGATGATGCCATCGTCGGCCAGGCCCTCGACGACGTCGATATGGGGCATCTGGCGGGGCGTCTCTGGCACACCCTCTCCGGCGGCGAACGCCAGCGCGTGCATATCGCCCGCGCCCTGGCCCAGCGGCCGAGGATCCTGCTGCTCGACGAGCCCACCAATCACCTGGATATCCGCCACCAGCTGTCGATCCTGCAACTGGTCGGGCGGCTACCGGTCACGGTGGTGATCGCCCTGCACGACCTCAACCAGGCCATGGCCTGTGATCGCATCGGGGTGATGGAGGCCGGCCGCCTGGTGGACAGCGGCCCGCCCGAGCGGGTACTGACCGTCGAGCGGCTGCGCCGCACCTTCGGCGTGCAGGCGGATTTCCTCGATGACCCCATGGACCACGGCCGGATCCTGCGCTTTCGCCACGCCCTGTGAGCCGACCGGGCCGGGCAGATCTCCGGCTTGCTGTTGTGGGAGATTCTATGTTGCCCCTCAAGCCGCCACCATGGTTTCTGTGGGAGATTCTATGTTGCCCCTCAAGCCGCCACCGTGGTTGGGGGGCGATAATCCTCCTCATGCTTCATCAGCGAAAACGCGATGCGGGCCAGTTTCCGAGCGATGATCACCAGCGCTTGGGTAGTCTTGAGCCCGCGGGCCAGATAGCCCTGATAGGTCGCTTGCCAAGCCGGCTGACGGCTGGCCGACATGGCCGCGTTATACAGCAGACGGCGCACTTCGGGATCGCCTTGCTTGGTCAATTTACGTCGACCGCGTTGCGTTCCCGAGTCACGCACGCGGACATCCAGCCCCAGGAACGCCACGAAGGCATCGCTGTGACGAAACTCCCCGCGCAGGAAGGCCATTACCAGGGCCGTCGCCGTCAGAGAGCCAACTCCCTCCATGGCCTGGCAACGGGCGACGTGCTGGCTGAGCCCAGCCTCGCGTACGATGGCCCGCAGGCGGGCCTGGATGACCTGGTCGATGCGCGTCAGTTGGGCGACCAGGCGCTTGAGCGGGGCCTTCAATTCCGGTAATTCGGCGCAGCTCTGCTGAATCGCCACCCGGGCCCTGACGAGGGTAGCGCGGCGGCGCAGCAGAACCTGCAGCGCCCGGTAGGCGGGCGGTGGCGGGGTCCAGGGCCGCAGGGCTTCTTGCTCGCGACTGAGGTAGCGGGCCAGCAGGCGGGCATCGCTGCTGTCGGTCTTGGCGCGGCCGCCAATGCCTTGCCGGTAATGATTGAGTTGGTAGCCATCGATGACGTAGACCGTATGGCCGTACTGGTACGCCAATTTGATCAGCAACACGTGATAGGTACCGGTGGCCTCGATGGCGATGGTGCAGTGAGCGGGTAGACGACGCAGCCAGCCGTTGATGCTGGCCTGGTTATTCTCCAGCACTTCCTCGGTGTCGGTATCCTGCCGATAGATCACCAGTTCGTCCTTGGCGACGTCGATGCCGATGATGGTCTGGATTGTCATCTCTCGCCCTCCACGCTAGGTTGAAAAGGCTTGTCGGGGTGCGCCCAAGCGCTGGCTTGCCAAGATCGTCGGTCTGAGAGGCACTCAGCCGATGGATTCCTTATCGGCGCTTGGTGGGTGGGGTGGGGCCATGTCTCCCACTGTCTGTGCCCGACCAGGGCCAGATGCGCAGCTCGTCCCTCCACCCCGACAAGCCTTCTCACTATTGCCCGTTCTGAGTCTCCTTCAAACATACAAGCGCGGCTATGCCGCCGGTCCGACGCTTCGGCGATTCGCCCGCAGGGCGATCCTGACTGTCACCAGGGGCGACTGCGTCGCCCAATCGTTCGGGGAACCCGAACTCCCACAACACCAGTGGCTAACCAAGTCCACTGTGGGAATAGCTACCCAGCCTACCTGTGGGAACTCGGCTATGCCGAGTGATTGGCGCCGCCAGGCGCCAGGACGACTGCGTCGCCCAATCGTTCGGGGAACCCGAACTCCCACAACCCCAGAGCCTCTCCCAGCACCAGTGGCTAACCAAGCCCACTATGGGAATAGCCTACCTGTGAGGGCGATGAACCTTACTTCAGGGGAACGAAGACCGGGGCGCCATCGACCCAGGCGGTGGCCAGGCGCTGGCCATAGAGCCGTTCCAGGGCCGCGGGCTCCAGCATGGCCTCCGCCGGGCCCCAGCAGGCCTCGCCATCCGGGTAGAGCAGCAGCAGGTGGCTGCACCAGCGGGCGGCCAGATTGAGGTCATGCAGGCACATCATCACCGCCCTGCCCTCTTTGGCCTCGGCGGCGAGCAGCGCCATGACTTCGGTCTGGTGGTGCAGGTCGAGGTGGTTGGTGGGCTCGTCGGCGAGCCACAGGGCCGGGGCCTGGGTCAGCACCGTGGCGATGGCCAGGCGCTGGCGCTCGCCGCCGGAGAGGGTCCCCACCAGGCGATCGGCCAGATGGGCGATATCGAGCCGCTCCAGGGCCGCCTCGGCCAGGCGCAGCTCCTCGGCGCCCTCCATCTGCCAGGGCGAGAGATAGGGGTGGCGGCCGATCAGGGCGGTCTCGCGCACCGTGGCGGGAAAGCCGTCATGGCGCTCCTGGAAGACCAGCCCCAACCGGCGCGCCACCCGGCGACGACCCAGCCCCGGGAGCGGCCGGTCGTCGAGGCGCACCTGTCCCGAACGCGGGGCCCTGAGGCCGGCCAGGGTATGCAGGAGCGTCGTCTTGCCGGCGCCATTGGGCCCCAGCACGCCCCACACCTGGCCCGGCTCGACGCGCAAGTCGAGGGCCCGGCCGTCGCCACGCCCGGGAATATCGATCACCAACTGGCGGGCCTCGAGGCGGCTCATCACTGGCTCCGATACAGCAGATAGAGGAAGGTCGGCACCCCCAGCAGGGCGGTGATCACCCCCACCGGCAGCTGCTCGGGGGCGATCATCGTGCGTGCCAGGGTATCCGCCAGCAGCAGCAGGGTGCCACCGGCCAGGGCGCAGGCGGGCAGGATCAGCCGCTGATCGTTGCCCAGCAGCAGGCGCAGCATATGCGGCACCACCAGGCCGACGAAGCCGATGCTGCCGGCGCTGGTCACCGCCATGGCGGTCAGGGCGCTGGCGCCCAGGTAGATGCCCCACTCCAGGCGGCGCACCGAGACGCCGAGGGCGGCGGCCTGCAGGGGGCCCCGGGCCAGGACGTTGAGGCTACGCCCCAGCGGCATGACCAGCAGGCAGACCAGCAGCAGCAGGGCCAGCGGCGGCCAGGGCGCGCGGGCATAGGCGAGATCGCCCATCAGCCAGTAGAGCATGCCGGGCAGGCGGTCGGCGGGGGTCACCGCCAGCATCAGGGTGATCACCGCCCCCCAGCCGGCGGCCACCACCACCCCGGTGAGCAGCAGCCGCGCCGGGGTCCAGCCGCCGCGGCCATGGGCCAGGCCGAATACCAGCAGGGTCGAGAGCAACGCCCCGGCGAAGGCACCGCCGGAGACCACCAGGCCGCCGAGGCCCGCCAGCATGGCGGCCAGGGCCCCCACCGAGGCGCCCCCGGAGAGCCCCAGCACATAGGGGTCGGCCAGGGGGTTGCGCAGCAGCACCTGCATCAGGGCGCCGGCCACGGCGAGCAGCCCACCCACCGCGAAGGCGGAGAGCGAGCGGGGCAGGCGCAGCTCGAGGATCAGGGTCTGGGCCAGCGGGCTGCCCTGGCCGCGCAGGACGGCGAGGATCTCGCCCGGTGGCAGGGTCACGCTGCCCAGTGCCACCGACAGGACGAGGGCCGCCAGGGCGACCAGGGCCAGGCCCCCCAGGGGGCGCGCCAGGGTCACCATCAGGGGCTCGCCTCGCGACGAGACCGGGCCACCTCGAGCTTCTCGCAGAAGAGCCGGCTGCCCTCCAGCAGGCGCGGCGTGGGACGCTGGATCAGCGAGGGCGGCACGAAGAAGAGGTTGTCCCGGGCCACGGCGGTGAGCGCCGGGTACTGTTGCCAATGGGTCAGCCAGGCACGGTTCTCCTCGCCCATGCCGCCGGCGAGGATCGCCTCGGGGTCGGCGGCCAGCACCGCCTCCTCGTCGAGGCGCGGCACCAGCCGGTCGAGCTCGCCGAAGACATTGACGCCGCCGCACAAGGAGAGCACCTGGCCGATCAGATGGTCGTCGTTGATGGTCATCAGCGGCTCGTCCCACACCTGGTAGAAGACCGACAGCGGCGCGGCATCGGCGTAGCGCTCGGCGAGCTCCGCCATGCCGTCGCGAAAGCGCGCCGCCTCGGCCTCCCCCGCCGCCTCGCTGCCGGCCAGGCGCGAGAGGCGCTCGATGGCCGTGGCCACGCCCTCGAGGGTGCGTGGCTCGATATAGAAGACCGGCAGGCCCAGGGCCTCGAGGGTCTCGAGCTGCTCGACGGGATTGCCGGTGACCCAGCCGATCACCAGGTCGGGAGCGAGCGCCAGCAACCGCTCCAGGTCGACCCGGGTATGGCTGCCCACCGAGGCCACCTGGCGGGCCTCGGGGGGATAGTCGCTATAGGCCACCACGGCGACGACCCGCTCGCCGGCCCCGGCGGCATAGACCAGCTCGGTGGCCCCCGGCGAGAGGGCGGCGATACGCTCGGCGGGGGCCGGCAGGCACACCTCCCGGCCCCGATCATCGACGGCGCAGCGCTCGCTCGCCAGGGCCGGCGCCGCCACCAGAGGCAGCAGCGCCAGGGACAGCACCAGGGGCAAGCCCCTCAGCAGCCGCTTACCCATTAGCCACCGAAATGCAGGCTAAGGAAGGCGGCACGACCGGCGTTGAGGTAATCGTTGCCGCTGAAATCCCGGGCGGTGACGACGTCCCTGTCCAGCACGTTTTCCACCGTCAGGCGGGTCGACCAGCCGGGGGCGAAGTCCCAGCCGGCGCGCAGATTGACCAGGCCGAAGCCGGCGAGCCGTTCTTCATTAGCGGCATCGTCGTAGCGGTGGTTCTGCACGATCCAGGAGCCCCCCAGGGACCAGTCGCCCAGCTCGCGGTCTGCGTCCAGGCGCAGGCTCTGCGACGCCCGGCGTCGGAGTTGATTGCCGCTCTCGCGATCCTCCGGATCGCTCCAGGTCAGGGCCGCGGCCAGGGTCCAGTCGTCGATCTCGGCGCCGGCGGAGAGCTCCAGGCCGCGGATCCGCGCCTCGGCCACGTTATAGGGGGCGAAACGCCCATTGACCAGGGCATTGGCGATCAGGTTATCCACGTCCGTCTGGTAGGCCGCCAGGTCCCAGAAGAACTGCCGGTACTGGCCACGGATACCCAGCTCGAGGGTCTCGGAGGTCTCGGCTTCCAGATCGGGGTTGCCGAACCCGGGGAAGTAGAGCTGGTTGAAGGTGGGGGCCTTGAAGGCGGTACCAACACTGGCCCGCAGGGTATGGGAGTCATCCAGCGCATAGCCCAGCGCCAGGCTGCCGGTCACCTCCTCGCCGAAGGCCTGGTTGTCGTCGTGACGCAGGCTGGCCTGTAGCGAGGCCGGCGCGAGGTCGAACAGCCCCTGGGCGAAGACGGCGGTATTGTCGCGGCTGCTCTCCGCATACTCGGTGGTACCGCTGACCCGGTCCTCGCTGTACTCGACGCCGGCGATCAGCTCGTGAGCACCAAGGTACAGGGTATTCTCCCAGCGAGCGGTATGCGTGCGGGTATCGATAATCGAGTCGCCGAAGACATCGATGTTGTCGCTCTCGTCCCGGGCCTCGCTGAGCGTCAGGCGGCTACGCCACCGGTCGGTCACCGGCAACTCCCCATAAACGCCGGCCACCTGCTGCACATAGTCCGTGTCCCCTCCGACGAACTCGGTGTTGCCCCGGGCCCGTAGCGCCAGCACCCCCACCTCGGCGTCGTTGTCGAAGGTATGCGAGAGCCGCACCAGGCCGGTGGTATTGTCATAACCCTTGTCGTCGCCACCACGCACCACCGGCACACCGTCGGTATCGAAGCGGCTACCGGCGAAGTAGTAGCGGGTACCGCCACTGGCGCCGGACAGCGAGGCGCTGTAGCGCTGGGTGTCGAAGGAGCCGCCGCCCAGCGAGATACGCGGCGTCGGCGCCCCCGCCTCGCCCTCGGGGGTAAAGAGTTGAATGACGCCGCCCACGGCATCGGCACCATAGAGGCTACCGCGGGGGCCACGGACGATCTCGGCGCGCTGGAACAGTCGCGGGTCGAGGAACTGCCAGGAGGCCCCACCCAGGGTGGCGGAACGCAGGCGGATCCCATCGATCATCAGCAGGCTCTGATCATTGGAGGTGCCGCGAATGTAAACGCTACTGGACTTGCCGAAGCTGCCGCTGGTGGAGACATCCACCCCGGGCTGACCACGAAACAGGTCGGTGAGGCTGGTGGGATCCTGGCGGCGCAGGGTCGCCTCGTCGAGCACGCTGACCGAGGCCAGGGATTCGTCGGCGGTGCGCGGCGCCAGGGTGGCGGTCACCACCAGGGGGTTCAGGGCCTGGATCGATTCAGCGTCGGTATCGTCCGAGGTGGCGGCAATCGCCTGGGAAAGCGGCGTGGCGGCCAGGGCAACGGCGGCCAGGCCATGGCGGGAAACGATGGAGAGTGTCATCTTGGTGTCCCTTGCTCGCCGTGCTCACCCGCACGGCGTGATGCGTTATGGTGGCCGGGACGCGGCGAGGCGAGGGAACAGGCGAGCCCGTCTCCCGTCGCCCACCGTGACACGGCATGCCTCTCCAGGCCGGTCTCCGGGCTGACGAGTGAAGGGCCTGGGCATAAGGACCTTCCGGACCGCCGCCTTCCCATGCCTGCGGCACAGTGGCATACCGTTGAAGGTAGTGGCGGTCCTCGACTCGATCACCGTTGCGGGGGCAGCGTCGGAGTGGCGGCAAGGCCGCGCACCGACTTCCCGATTACCTGGTAGAAAGGCCTTCCACCAGCACCTGAGAGTGCGCGTAAGCTAGCAACCCCCCAGGGAAAGGTCAATTTGCCGCTTCTGCCGCCGTGGGGCGCTGGGCGTAGCGCTGGGCCAGAATGGCGCAGACGATCAACTGAATCTGGTGGAAGAGCATGATCGGCAGCAGCATGGGCCCCAGGGCGGTGCCGGCGAAGAGCACCTGAGCCATGGGCACCCCGGTGGCCAGGCTCTTCTTGGAGGCGCCGAAGACGATGGTGATCTCGTCCTCCTTGTTGAACCCCAGCCCCCGGGCCAGGGCCGTGGTCAATACCAGCACCAGGGCCAGCAGCACGCAGCAGGCCAGGATCAGCGCCAGCAGCGGGCCGAGCCCCACGGTCTGCCAGAGGCCGCCCACCACCGAGGCACTGAAGGCGGTGTAGACCACCAGCAGGATGGAGCTCTGGTCCACCTTGCTGAGCCAGGGCCGATTGCGGGCCACCCAGTCGCCGATCCAGGGCCGCGCCAGGTGCCCCAGCACGAAGGGCAGCAGCAGTTGCAGGCTGATCTTGAGCACCGCCTCGCCGGCGTTGTAGCCCTCGCCGGTGGCCTGGGCGCCCATGATCAGCATCACCAGCAGGGGGGTGGCGAGGATGCCGATCAGGCTGGAGGCGGAGGCATTACAGATCGCCGCCGGAATATTGCCCCGGGCCAGGGAGTTGAAGGCGATGGCGGACTGCACCGTGCCGGGCAGCACGCAGAGGTAGAGCATGCCGAGGGTCAGCGGCGTGCCCAGCCAGGGCTCCATCAGCGGCCGCCCCAGCACCCCGAGCAGCGGGAAGGCGACGAAGGTGAAGCCGAACACCACCAGGTGCAGGCGCCAGTGGGTGGCCCCGCTGATGATCGCCTGGCGGGAGAGCTTGGCGCCATGCATAAAGAACAGCAGGGCGATGGCCGCCACGGTCAGCCCCTCGAAGAAGGGCACGCCGCGCCCCTGGGCCGGCAGCACGCTGGCCAGGATCACCACCCCCACCAGGGTCAGGGTAAAGTTATCGACCCACTGTCGTAATCGTCCCAGCATCTTCGCCTCATCTCGTGGAAAACAGTTCCATATTCTATTATGGCCAATCCCGGCTTGGCCAAGCGACCTTTAGCCAAGTCCTTGGCTATCCAGTTAACACCTTTGCTGCTAAAAGCCCGGGGCTATCCTGGCGGTCAGGCCGCCAGCGCCCCTCAGTCATTCCATCTGCAATAGTTCTGTGACGTTAGCCAAGGCGCCTCACCAGCCCATGCCAGACGTAGTAGACCGCCGCGGCCCGGGCCGCGGCGTCCTGGGCCAGCCAGCCGTTGAGGTCGCGCAGCCGCCGCTGGCGGGGCGACATGGGCACGATGCCGCGGCCCATCTCCTCGAGGATCAGGGTGATGGTGACTCCCGTCCGGCGCTCCGCCGCCAGCAGCGTCTCCAGGGTCTGGCCGAGCCGCGCCCGCAGCCGGTCGTTATCGGCCTCGCCTTCCAACTGGGCGGCGATCCACGCCGCCCAGCCATCGATCACCAGGTCCCCGGCGGGCGGCGGGGCCTCGGGGAGGCACTCGGCCTCGAGCCAGCGCGGCGCCCCGCCCCAGGCCCTTACCGCGTCGCGCTTGCCGGCGTGGGCACCGCCGATGACCACTCGCATCGCCAGGCGTCTCCGTGTCGAATGAGATGGAAGTGGCGCCCCTCGGCCTGGGTGACCCCGGCGGCCCAGAAGTCGATGGCCTCGAAGCGCCGACGCAGCTCCCGCAGCACCCCGCCATGGGTCACCACCAGGGCGCGGTAGGCCCCGGCCTCCTTGGCCCCGGCCTCCTTGGCCTCGGCCTCCCGGGTCAACTCCTGCCACCAGGCGTCGAGCCGCGCGCGCAGCTCGCCGGCGGACTCGCCCCCGGGGGGCGGACGCTCGCCGCGGCCATCGATCCAGGCCCGGTAGCCGGGGTCCGACTCGAGCTCGGCGTAACACTTGCCCTCGTAGGCGCCGAAATTCAGCTCCCGCAGCCGGGCATCGAAGCGCGGCTCGGGACGGGGTGTCACGCCAGGCAAGGCCAGGTGCGCCAGGGTCTGGCGGCAGCGTGTCAGGTCGCTGCAGTGGATGGCGTCCAGCTCCCGCAGGTGCTCACGCGACCAGGCCCGCAGGCGCTCGAGGCCCGGGCGGGCCGCCTCGGGGTCCAGGGGAATATCCTTGTGGCCCTGGTAGCGGCCGCTCCGGTTCCAGGCGGTCAGCCCATGGCGGACCACGACCAGGGTCAGGCTCGGCGATGTCATCGGGCGTCCTCCCTTCGTCTCACGAACTCAGCCACAGCCAGGCCACCAGCAGCAGCCATAGCTCCCCCCCCTCGATGGCCGCCCCCAGCATATCGCCGTTGATGCCGCGAAAACTGCGCACCATCAGGGTCGCGAAGGCCAGCAGGAAGGCGGCGAGCGCCGCCAGCAGCAGCCAGCCGCCGGGCAGCCACCAGAATGGCACGGCCAGGGGCAGCAGCGACAGCGCCAAGTCCCGGTGGCGGCTCTCCTGGCGCCAGGCCCAGGCCAGTCCCTCGCGGCGGGCCAGCGGCGCCAGGCGCAGCAGCGCCACGGCGCCGAAGCGCGCCAGGGCCGGCGGCGCCAGCAGCCACAGCGGGGCGACGCCGGCCTCCAGCAGCGCCCAGAGCAGCAGGCCCTTCCAGGCCAGCAGGAAGACCAGCGCCAGGATGGCGAAGCTGCCCACCTGAGCATCCTTCATGATCGCCCAGCGCCGCTCCAGGGGGGCGTTGCTGCCCAGAGCATCGGCCAGGTCCATCACCCCATCCAGGTGCAGGCCGCCGGAGAGCGCCACCCAGAGGCTGAGCAGCGCCAGGGCCTGCAGGGGCGTGGGCCAGCCCGACAGCGCCAGCGCCGCCAGGGCCAGCAGGCCGCCGAGCAGCAGCCCCACCAGGGGATAGGCGCGCAGCGCCCAGCGCCGGGTGGCCGGCGTCCAGGGGCAGGCCAGCGGCAGCGGAATCCGCGTCAGGAACTGCAGCGCCAGCACCAGGCCGAAACCGGCGGCGGCCAGGCCCCGGGGCGTCGCCGATGGCGTTGTCGTGCTCATGCGCCCTCCCCCTTCCAGACCCAGGGCAGCCCCGCCACCACCTGCACCACGAGCTCCGCCTCGGCGGCCAGGTCGCGGTGCAAGCCTTGCAGGAAGGCCACGAAAGCTCGGGTCTCGCCATCCTCGGCGGGCAGTCCCTCGTTGATATCGTTGGAGACCACCACCAGGGCGATTCGGCGTCGCTTGGCCTCGCCCAGTACCTTGGCCAGCAGCGCGCGACCCTCGGCGTCGCTGCCGCCGCCGCCATAGCGCCACTGGCTGGCCCAGAGGGTCAGGCAGTCGAGCAGCACGGTATCCCCCGGGGCGACCTCGTCCAGGGCGGCATCCAGGGCCAGGGGCGCCTCCAGGGTCCGCCAGCCTTCCCCCCGCTGGCGTCGATGGCGGGCGATGCGCTCGGCCATCTCGCCATCCGCGGCCCGGGCGGTGGCCAGGTACCAAAGCTCCCCGCCCCGCTCGCCCCACCACTGCCGGGCCAGGCGCTCGGCGTAGCCGCTCTTGCCGGAGCGGGCCCCGCCGCCGATAAAGGCGATCATGGTGTACCTCCTCGTGAGACTTCGGCCATCGCCTCCGCCAGGGCCTGGCACAGCGCCCGGTTCTCCTCGGCGGTACGCAGGGCCAGGCGCAGCCAGCCCCCGTCCAGGCCGGCGAAGCCCTGGGTATGACGCGCCAGCCAGCCGCGGCGCAGCAGCGCCGGCAGCAGCCGGGCGGTGGCCTCGGCACCCTCGGGATGGCGCACCAGGAAGAAGTTGGCACGACTCGGCACCACCCTCAGGCCCAGGGCGGTCAGCGCCGCCTGCATGGCGGGGCGCTCGGCGGCGAGCCAGGCTCGGGTACGCTCGTTGAAGTCGCGATCCGCCAGCAGCGGCGCCACCAGGTCGGCGGCCAACTGATTGACGCTCCAGGCCGGCTGATGCACGGCGGCGGCGGCAACCCGGGCCGGCGCGGCGAGCAGGTAGCCCAGGCGCAGCCCAGGCAGGGTGAACCACTTGGTCAGGGAGCGCAGCAGCACCAAGTGCTCGAAGCGCTCGAGCCAGGGCGTCAGCCGCTCGGCGTCGTCGACGAAGTCGATAAAGGCCTCGTCCACCACCAGGGTGCAGCCCCGCTCGGCGGTGAGTTCCAGCAGCCGCTCCATCACCGGGCGCGGCACCAGGGTCGCGGTGGGGTTATTGGGGCGGCCCATAAAGAGCACCTCGGCCTCCCCCAGCCCCGCGACCAGCGCCTCAGGGCCGAGGGCAAAGTCGAGGGCGAAGTCCGGGGCGGCCAGGGGCAAGCCATGCACCGGCAGTCCATAGGCCGCACAGGCTCGGCGGTACTCGGCGAAGCCCGGCTCGACGATGGCGGCGGGCCGGCCGGCGTGCAGGGCGGCGGCCAGGTAGATCGCCTCGGCGCCGCCGTTGGTGAGGCGCACCCGCTCGGCGGCCACCCCTTCCCGGGCGGCGATGGCGGCCCGGGCGGCGGCATAGTCGGGGTCGGGGTAGCGACCGAGGTCGGCGGCCCGCTCGGCCAGCCACTCGGGCAGCCAGGCGGGGGGGCCGAGCGGGTTGAGGTTGGCGCTGACGTCGCGCAGCGGCGTCTCCGATGGCAGGCCGAAGCGCGCCAGCAGCGGCGCCGCCTCGCCCCCATGCAATGGCCAGTCATTTGAGGGGGTGTCGCCAGGTCTCACAACGCCTCCTTGAGCAGGATCACCGCCGCCATCAGCAGCAAGAAGCCCAGCCAGCCGCCATGCATCAGGCGCAGGGTGGCGGCGATATGCCCTGCCGTCAGCGGCTGCCGGGGCGTGCCCAGCCGGGCCCGCTCGGAGACCCGTCCGCGATAGTGATTGGTGCCCCCCAGCTGTACCCCCAGCAGGTTGGCCACCATCGCCTCCGGCCAGCCGCTATTGGGGCTGGGGTGGCGCGGCGCCTCCCGCCAGGTGGCGGCCAGGGCCCCACGGGGGGTGATCTCGTCCCTGCCCCAGGCCTTAAGACAGAGCGCGCTTAGCCATAGGGTCAGGGCGGTCAGCCGCGCCGGCAGCCAGTTGGCGACGTCGTCGAGGCGCGCCGAGGCCCAGCCGAAATCGGCGTAGCGCTCGTCCCGGTAGCCGACCATGGAGTCGAGGGTATTGATCGCCTTGTAGGCCAGGGCCAGGGGGGCGCCGCCGAGCAGGGCGAAGAAGAGCGGCGCGGTGATGCCGTCCACGGTGTTCTCGGCCACCGTCTCCACCGCGCCGCGGCTGACCTCCGCCTCGTCCAGGTGCTCGGTATCCCGGCCCACCACCATGGCCAGCGCCCGGCGCGCCTCGGGCAGCTCGCCCCGGGCCAGGGGCGCGGCGATATCCCGGGCGGCGTCCCGGAGCCCCTTGATGGCCAGGCAATTGGCCAGCAACCCGAGCTCGGCGAACCAGGCCAGCCAGGGGTGAATCGCCGCCAGCAAGGCCAATGTGGCCCAGGCCAGCAGGAAGGTGCCCAGCACCACCAGGGCGCACATCAGCATACCCTTGAGACGCCGCGCCCGGGCGCTTCCGCGGTTCCAGGCCCGCTCCAGCCAAGCGATCACCGCCCCCATGCCCACCACCGGATGCGGCAGGGCGCGAGGGTCGCCGATCACGAGATCCACCACCAGGGCCAGCAGCACCAGCCCCAGCAGCCCGAGCGACAGCGGCTCAGCCATGGCGCGCCTCCCGGCTGCGAATCAGCGACTCACGCGTCGCCGCGAACACCGCCCGCCCCAGCTCGCGGCCCAGCCGCGTGCCGGAGCCGGCGTAGTCGCTGGGTTCCCCCACCTGGGTGGCAGCGACGGCCAGGCAGTCGGTGGAGGTGCCGCTGGCCGGGGTACCGCCATGGGGGTCGCGAATATCCAGCTCCTGGAGGGCCCGGGCCTTGGCCTCCGTCGCGGAGAGGGCGGCGTTGACCAGGCCCGCATCGCTCAAGTGGGCCTCCAGGAAGATCAGGGTATTGATGGTACCCACCGGACGGGGGTCATCCGTCATGGGCGCGGTGATATCCACCGCATTGCCGGCCCCGGCGGTGACCGCCACCAGCACGCCCTGCCCCGCCACCAGGGCCAGGTGCTCCAGGTGCACCGCGGTCATCATGGCCAGGCTCTCATCGAAGCCCAGGCCGCGCCGGGCCAGCCAGGCGCTCAGGTCATCGGCGGGGGCGCGGCCGTCATAGGCCTTGTCCACATGGAAGTTGCAGAAGTGGCGCCGCCAGCCCAGGCCGCCCCCCACCAGGGCGCTGCTCAGGGTGCGCAGCGGCCGGGCGGCGGCGAAGTGCAGGCAGTGGGCATCCGCCGCCAGGCTCAGGCCCGGGGCGAAGTCCAGCGGTCGCACGCTCGCCGGGGCATTCATGGGGTGGCACCGATGCCGGCCTGATCGAAGGTCGCCATCTCGGCGAGCATGCGGCAGGCCGACTCCAGCAGCGGGAAGGCCAGGGCGGCGCCGCTGCCCTCCCCCAGGCGCAGTTCCAGATCCAGCAGCGGCTGCGCTTCCAGGTCCGCCAGGGCGATATCGTGGCCCGGCTCCCGGGAGCGATGGCCGAAGATCAGGTAGGGGCGCAGCGCCGGACACAGCCGGCAGGCCACGAGTGCCGCCACCGTGGCGATCAGCCCATCCACCAGCAGCGGCACCCGCCGGGCCGCCCCGCCCAGGTAGGCCCCCACCATGGCGGCGATCTCCAGCCCGCCGAGGGCCGCCAAGGCCCCCAGGGGGTCATCGGCATCGACCCGCCGCGCCGCCAGGGCCCGGGCGATCACCTCGCGCTTATGGGCCAGGCGCGCCTCGTCGATACCGGTCCCCGGCCCCACCACGGCGTCCAGGGGGGCCTGGCAGAGCGCCGCCAGCAGGGCGCTGCTGGCGGTGGTATTGGCGATGCCCATCTCGCCGACGATCAGGCAGCGACAGCCCGCCGCCACCGCCCGCTCCGCGGCCTGGATACCGGCGGCGATGGCCGCTTCCGCTTCTTCCCGGGTCATGGCGTCCTCCACCGCCAGGTTGCGAGTGCCGGGGCGTACCCTGGCATTCACCACCGCGCGCTTCACCTCGGCGGGCAGCTCGGTCACCACGCCCACGTCGATCACCTCCAGGCGTGCCCCATGCTGGCGGGCGAAGGCATTGATGGCCGCGCCGCCGGCGGCGAAGTTGGCCACCATCTGGGCGGTGACCGCCTGGGGGAAGGCGGAGACCCCCTCCGCCGCCACCCCGTGATCGGCGGCGAAAACCAGCACCCCGGGGGGCGAGACCCGCGGCAACGCCTCGCCCTGGCTCAGCGCCAGCTCGATGGCCAGGCGCTCCAGGCGGCCCAGGCTCCCCGGCGGCTTGGTGAGGTTGTCCAGGTGCTGGGCCACCCGTTCGGCCAGGGCCGAGTCGGGCTCGCGAATGGCGGCGAGGGTCGAGGAGAGCATGGGGACTCCGGGCGGATTGTCGGAAGAGGCGCATGGTAGCAGAAGCGCCACCCCCTGATGCAGATCAAGGCGCCGGCGCCGCCACGGACTAGGCTAACGAGAAGCCCTGACGAAACGGCGGGAGGCTAGCAGCATGCGCTTTCATCAAGTGAAGGAACTGGTGACCTGGGCGGCGGACTTGCACCGCCAATTGGCCGACCAGTATCAGCGACTGGCCGATCAGGCCAGCAACGAGCGCCAGAAGATGGCCCTGGCGTACCTGGTGCAGCGGGAGACCAAGCAGAGCCAGGAGCTGGCCAGCTACCTGGCGGAGAGTGGCGACCACGCCGCCGTGCTGGAGACCTGGTTCGACGATCCCGCCGACTTCCCCCATGCCCCCGTGCTGGGACGCCTGCCGGAGCGCCTCGACGGCGGCGAGGTGCAGGACGTCCTGGCCACCGCCCTGGCCACCCACCGTACCCTGCAGGACCTCTACGAACACCGCGCCGAGCGCGCCGGCGCCGGGCACGAGGAGGAGTTCTTTACCTCCCTGGCGGCGGAGCACCAGGCCGAGGTGCGGCGTATCGTGCGCGACCTGCAGCGGCTGGAGGCGTATTGACCCCTGGCCGCATCGGCGCCCTCTCCATATACTGTATATAAAACCAGTTATGGAGACACCCCATGGCGGACCTTCCCCCCCTCAAGGGGCGCGGCGCCACCTATGATCCCGACAACCGCTTCGCCCCCACCCGGGTCGAGGCGGAAGACGACGGCTGGTGGCAAGAGGAAACGCCGGTGCGGCGGGCCACCCTGGTGGCCGAGGAAGCGGCGCGCAGCGCCCTGGCCTGGAACAGCTCGCCGGACCTGCCCTTCGACCGCTCCCTCAATCCCTACCGCGGCTGCGAGCACGGCTGCATCTACTGCTATGCCCGCCCCAGCCATGCCTATTGGGACCTCTCCCCGGGGCTCGACTTCGAGACCCGGTTGATCGCCAGGAGCGGCCTGGTGGACAGGCTGCGCGAGGAGCTCTGCCGCCCCGGCTATGCGTGCCGCCCCATCAACCTCTCCGGCAACACCGACTGCTATCAGCCCCTGGAAGCGGAGCGGGGCAGCACCCGGGAGCTGCTGGCCTTCCTGCTGGCCTGCCGTCACCCCCTGACCCTGGTCACCAAGAGCGCCCTGATCCTGCGCGACCTCGACCTGCTCCGGGCCCTGGCCGAGCACCGCCTGGTGCGGGTGATGATCAGCCTGACCAGCCTCGACCGCACCCTCAAGCGCCGCCTGGAGCCCCGCGCCGCCAGCCCGGGGGCGCGACTCAAGGTGATCCGTGCCCTGGCCGAGGCGGGGGTGCCGGTGGGCACCCTGGTGGCACCGGTGATTCCCGGCCTCACCGACCACGAGCTGGAGCGCCTGCTCGGCGCGGCCCGGGAGGCCGGCGCCGATACGGCCGGTTGGATGTTGCTGCGCCTGCCTCGGGAGGTGGCGCCGCTGTTCGAGGCCTGGCTTGAGACCCACTACCCCGAACGGGCCGCCAAGGTGATGAGCCTGATGCGCCAGTGTCGCGGTGGCGCCGCCTATGATGCCCGCTTCGGCAAGCGCATGCGCGGCGAGGGCGTCTTCGCCGAGCTGCTGGCCCAGCGCTTCGCCGCCGCCTGCCGGCGCCTGGGGCTCAACCAGGCGCCGGCGCTGGCCGCCCAGCGGCTGGACACCTCCGCCTTTCGTCCGCCGCATCCCCAAGGCGACCTCTTCGACTGAGCCTCGGTGCGGCATCCGCTATCACCGGTCGGCACGGCCTCGCTCTCGGCAATGCCCAGGGCGTAGGATAATAGGCTCCCCCTGCGAGACGAGTCAGCGACCCATGGCCGAGCCCCTCAGCAAGACCAAGAGCAGCTTCTATCGGCGCCTCTACGTGGCCCATCTGATCGACCGGGGCGTGGCCAGCGTACCCGAGCTGATCGAGGCCACCGGCATGCCGAGGCGCACCGCCCAGGACACCATCCACTCCCTGGCGGAGCTGGATATCGCCTGCGACTTCGAGCAGGCCGAGGGCGCCCGCCATAATATCGGCCGCTACCGGATCCGCGACTGGGGCGCCATCGACCCACGCTGGGTCGAGACCAACGCGGCGCGCCTCAAGGCGGCCCTGGGCTATCCCTGACAGTGGACCCGCCATGAGGCTGCCATGGCTCACGGCCCTGCTGGCCTTCGCCCTGGGCGGCTGCGCGACCCAGGGCGCATCGCCGTCGTTCGACCTGCCGCCCCCCTATGCGGGCTATGTCGAGGTCGCGGAAGACCGGCGCCTGCCCTACCGGCAGTGGCTGCCGGATAACGAGCCCCGGGCCCTGGTGCTGGCCCTGCATGGCTTCAACGACCATGCCGGCAGCTTCACGCTCCTGGGTGAGGCGCTGAGTGCCCGAGGCATCGCTCTCTACGCCTATGATCAGCGCGGTTTTGGCACCACTGGGACCCGCGGCCACTGGCCCGGCGAGGCGGCCCTGGTGGCGGACGCCCGAGCCATGCTGGCCTGGCTGGAGGCACAGTACCCCACCACGCCCCGCTACCTGCTGGGCAAGAGCATGGGTGCCGCCGTGGCGCTGCGGGTGCTGGCTGAGCGGCCACCAGTGGCGGGTGGACTCCTGGTGGCCCCGGCGGTGTGGGGACGCAACACCATGCCCTGGTACCAGCGTCTGGGGCTATGGCTCGGCATGCGCCTGGCGCCGGAGGCGCGTTTCTCGGCCCGCACCGCCCGGCGCCTGGGCATCGAGCCTACCGATGACCCGGAGATCCGCCGCCAGTTGGCCCGGGACCCGCTACTGCTGCGCAGCGCCCGCATCGAGGCCCTGGATGGGGTCGCGCGACTGATGGATGCCGCCCTGGCGGCGGCGCCCGACCAGCCGGGGCCCCTGCTGCTGCTCTACGGCGAGGCGGATCAGGTGATTCCCGGGGCCGCGGTCTGTACCCTGCTGGCGGATCTGCCACCGCCCCCGGCCTGGCGCCTGGCCCTCTATCCCGAGGGCTACCATATGCTGACCCGTTACCGGGGACGGGCACAGACCGAGGCGGACCTGACGGCCTGGCTGCGGGACCCGGCGGCCCCCCTACCCTCCGGCCAGGAGGTC
Source organism: Bisbaumannia salifodinae (assembly GCF_055388505.1). The sequence goes on along the minus strand of NZ_AP043781.1, from coordinate 1,335,989 downwards.
ACGCCGGAAACGGCCGAGCGGCGCCTGTGCCGATAAAAAAAACGGCGACCCGAGGTCGCCGTAAGCAAGCGGTCACCGCGACTGACCAGAGAGATCGATCACAGCAAGTCGGGCGCCCCGCCTCGGGGCGCGTTGGCCGGGCCTCACCTCGAGATCAGAGCTCGAAGCCGCGGCCGAAGTCCTCGGCGGACATCGCCATCAGCGACTCGGCGCCGGCCTCGATGGCCTGCTTGTGGGTACGGGTGCGCGGCAGCAGGCGCTCGAAGTAGAAGCGCGCGGTATTGAGCTTGCCGCGGTAGAAGGCGGCATCGTCGCTGCCCTCGGCCAGGGTCGCCTGGGCCTGCCTGGCGGCCCGGGCGAAGAGGTAGGCCAGGGTCACGTAGCCGGAGTACATCAGGTAATCGACGCTGGCCGCCCCCACCTCCTCGCGATCGGCCATGGCCTTCATGCCGATGCCCATGGTCAGCTCGCCCCACTCGGCGTTGAGCTTGGCCAGCGGCCGCACGAACTCGGCGAGGGCGGTGTTGCCCTCCTCCGCCTGGCAGAACTTGTGGATCTCCTTGGTGAAGACCTTGAGGCTCTCGCCCTGGCTCATCAGCACCTTGCGCCCCAGCAGGTCGAGGGCCTGGATGCCGGTGGTGCCCTCGTAGAGGCGGGTGATGCGGGCGTCCCGCACCAGCTGCTCCATGCCCCACTCCTGGATAAAGCCGTGGCCGCCGAACACCTGCACGCCCTCGTTGGTGGCCTCGAAGCCCACCTCGGTGAGGAACGCCTTGACGATGGGCGTCAGCAGGCCCAACAGGGTCTCGGCGCGCTCCTGCTCGGCGGCATCGCTGCCGTGCTCGACGATATCGATCATCTGGGCGGTATAGAGCACCAGCATCCGGCCGCCCTCGGCGAAGGCCTTCTGGGTCAGCAGCATGCGCCGCACGTCCGGGTGCACGATGATCGGGTCGGCGGCCTTCTCGGGTGCCTGGGGGCCGGAGAGGGCACGCATCTGTAGGCGATCGCGGGCATAGGCCAGGGCGTTCTGGAAGCTCGCCTCGGCGAGCCCCAGGCCCTGGATGCCGACGCCGATACGGGCGGCATTCATCATGGTGAACATGCAGGCCAGGCCCTTGTTGGGGGCGCCCACCAAAAAGCCCTTGGCCCCGTCGAAGTTCATCACGCAGGTGGCGTTGCCGTGGATACCCATCTTGTGCTCCAGCGACCCGCACACCACGCCATTGCGCTCGCCCGGGTTGCCGTCGGCATCGGGCAGAAACTTGGGCACCACAAAGAGCGAGATGCCCTTGGAGCCCTCGGGAGCGTCCGGCAGCTTGGCCAGCACCAGGTGGACGATATTCTCGGCCAGGTCATGCTCGCCGGCGGAGATAAAGATCTTGGTGCCGGTGATCGCATAGGCACCGTCATCGGTGGGCAGGGCGCGGGTCTTGATCAGGCCCAGGTCGGTACCGCAGTGGGGCTCGGTGAGGCACATGGTGCCGGTCCAGGTGCCCTCCACCAGCTTGGTCAGGTAGGTGGCCTTCTGCGCGTCGGTGCCGTGGTGGCGCAGGGCATCGGCGGCGCCGTGGGAGAGCCCCGGGTACATGCCCCAGGCCAGGTTGGTGGCGCAGATCATCTCCGAGAGCACCATGGCCAGGGAGTGCGGCAGGCCCTGGCCGCCCTGTGCCGGGTCGGCGGCCAGGCTCGGCCAGCCCCCCTCCACGTACTGGGCATAGGCCTCCTTGAAGCCCTTCGGCGCCTTGACCTCGCCGCCCTCCAGCCGACAGCCCTCCCGGTCGCCGCTCTGATTCAGCGGCAACAGCACCTCGCGGGCGAAGCGGGCGCCCTCCTCGAGGATGGCCGCCACCACGTCCGGGGAGGCCTCTTCGCCAGCCGGCAGGCCGGCGTAGTGGGCCGGATAGTCGAGCATCTCGTCCATCACGAAACGCAGATCGCGCAGGGGGGCCTGATAGTCGGGCATGTCGGTCTCTCCAGAAGAGGGCGCCGGAAATCGAGAATAGGCAAGGCGGCGGCGCCGATTTCAAACATTTGTTTGAAACTAACCGGCGCCTCGCCAGACGTCAAGCGTTCGTTTGAATTCCCTCGGGGGAAAGCCCCCGACCTTGGTCGATAGTCGCCAAGGGCCCGACACGATACCGCCCACCCCGAAGCCTCGGGGTGGGCGGTCAAGGCACGGCGTGCCGCGGGCAGTGCACGGACGCGAGGCTAATCCACCAGGGTCAGGGTCACGTCAATATTGCCCCGGGTGGCATTGGAGTAGGGGCAGACCTGGTGAGCGGCATCGACCACCTGCTGGGCCTGTTGCTTGTCCATGCCCGGCAGGGAGATCTTCAGTTCCACCTCGATACCGAAGCCGCCGGGAATCTCGCCGATGCCCACCGCGCCCTCGATGCTGACATCATCCGGCAGCGGCAGCTTGTCGCGGCCGGCGACGAACTTCATGGCGCCCAGGAAACAGGCGGAGTAGCCGGCGGCGAAGAGCTGCTCGGGATTGGTGGCCGCCCCGCCGCCGCCGCCCATCTCCTTGGGCACCGCCAGGGCGACATCGAGGACCCCGTCGGAGGAGACGGCACGACCGTCGCGGCCGCCGGTGGCCTTGGCATGGGCACGATAGGCAACTTTCTCGATAGACATTCGACGCCTCCTTGATCGCTCGATAGCACTTCAACAGGGCCGGCCCGCCGCGGGCCGGGGTCTATTAAACCAAGCAGCTGGCGGCGATTCGCGCAACTCCAGCCGTGAAGCCATCGCAGTTACCCCCTCCCTGTATAGGCCCGAGGCTATCCTGGGGACAGGCACTACGCAAAGACGCTGTGAATCCATCCATGGACGCTCGACTTTTTCGTCCCTGAAAAAGACGCTTTGCTCCGGCCTGCCCCCAGCGCCCCTCAGCAGTAGCCCTGCCTTCCTCTTCCCTCTCGCTTCTCGGGCGGGGTTATTGCATCCGAATCCCGCCATCCAGGCGAATCACCTCGCCGTTGAGCATGGAATTGGTGACGATCTGCTCCGCCAGGCGGGCGAACTCGTCGGGCTTGCCGAGGCGCTTGGGGAAGGGCACGGCGGCGGAGAGGGCCGCCACCGCCTCCTCGGGGATATCGCTCATCATCGGCGTCTCGAAGACCCCGGGGGCAATGGCCATCACCCGGATACCGTGTCGCGAGAGCTCCCGGGCCGCCGGCAGGCTCATCCCCACCACCCCGGCCTTGGAGGCGCTATAGGCGCACTGCCCCACCTGGCCGTCGAAGGCGGCGACGGAGGCGGTGTTGATGATCACCCCGCGCTCGCCATCCTCGCCGGGGGCATTACGGGTCATGGCGGCGGCGGCCAGGCGCATCACATTGAAAGTGCCCACCAGGTTGATCCGGATGGTGCGGGCATAAGCCTCGAGATCAGCGGGATTACCCTCCCGATCCACCAGCTTGGCCACGCTGACCACCCCGGCACAATGGATTACCCCGGCCAGGCCACGCCCCTCGCCGAGCTCGATGGCGGCGTCGATGGCCGCCTGCATGTCCGCCTCGGAGGTCACGTCCCCGCACAGGGCCCGGGCCGCCTCGCCCAGGGCCTGTGCCTGGGCCTCGACCCTGTCGCTCAGGTCGCTGAGCAGCACCCGGCCGCCGGCGGCCACCAGGCGCTCGGCGGTGGCCGCCCCCAGCCCGGAGGCGGCCCCGGTAATCAGGAAGGTCTGGTCTTGAATCTGCATCGCTGTCTCCGGTTAGTGGCTGGGCGCCGTTTCCGCCTCCTCGGCGGCCTGGGCGCGCAGCTTGAAGCGTTGAATCTTGCCGCTGGGGGTCTTGGGCAGCGTCTCGACGAAGGCGATCTCCCGCGGGAAGGCGTGGGTGGAGAGGCGCTCGCGCACCCGCTGGCGAATCTCCTCGGCCAGGGCCTCGCTGGGCTCATGGCCCTCCCGCAGCACCACGAAGGACTTGATGATCTCGCCGCGGATCTCGTCGGGCTTGCCCACCGCCGCGGACTCCGCCACCGCCGGGTGGGTCAGCACCGAGTTCTCCACGTCGGCGGGACCGACCCGATAGCCGGCGGTGGTGATGATGTCGTCGTCGCGGCCGGCGAACTGGAAGCTGCCGTCGGCGTTGCGAATCACCACGTCCCCGGTCAAATAGTAGCCCTCGGCGAAGGGATGCTTCTCCTGCCAGGTGTAGCCGGGGAAGAAGAAGGCCGGCGAGCGGGCGATATCCACCGCCAGCACCCCGGGTTCCCCGGCGGGCAGTTCCCGGTACTCGGCATCGAGGATCGCCAGCCGATAGCCGGGCATCGGCACCCCCATGCCACCGATATGCTTGGGGTGCGCCAGGGCATGGTGGTTGCAGCAGGTCATGCCGGTCTCGGTCTGGCCGTAGTGATCCACCACCGGACAGCCCAGGGCCCGCTCCACCCAGCCGACCACCTCGGTATTGAGGGGTTCGCCGGCGGAACTGGCGACCCGCAGCGACAGCTGCTCGGCGGCCTCGTCGAAGATCCCCGAGGCCTTCATCAGCCGGTAGGCGGTAGGCGCGGCGGCGAAATTGGTGATGCCGTGGCGACGCATGAAATCGAGTGCCCCCTCGGCGCTGAAACTCGCCTCGCAGAGGTGGGTGGTGGTCCCCAGCAGCAGGGGCCCGGCGATGGCGTAGTAGAGGCCGTAGGCCCAGCCGGGATCGGCCATGTTCCAGAAGCGATCCTCCGGGCGCAGGTCGATGGCCAGCTCCATATAGAGGGCGAAGGCGGGCAGCGCCGAGAGCGGCACCGCCACCCCCTTGGGCTTGCCCACGGTGCCGGAGGTGAACATCTGCAGGAAGGGCGCGTCCGGGGCCAGCCGCGGCGGCGCCTCGCCCAGGGGCGCATGGGCCAGGGCCTCGGCCCAGGCCAGGTCGCCGTCGCCGTCCACATTGAGGATCGGTGGGCAGGCCGCGAGGCCCTCGAACTTGGCGCGATTGGCGGCATCGGTGATCACCAGCCGGGTGTCGGCGCGCTCCAGACGATAGGCCAGGGCGTCGGGACCGAAGGCGGTGAATAGCGGCTGATAGACCGCGCCGATGCGCCAGGTGGCCAGCACCGTGATCAGCAGCGCCGGGGTACGCGGCAGCATGCAGGCGATGCGATCCCCCTCCCCCAGGCCGCGGGCCTTGAACCAGCCGGCCAGCCTGGCGCTCTCGGCGTCGAGGTCGGCGTAGCTGAGGCGGCTGACGCGACCGTCCAGGCCCTCCTGGACCAGGGCCACCACCTCGCCCCGCCCCTCGCGCAGGTGGCGGCCGCAGCAGGCCTCATAGGCGTTGAACTGGCCATCGCGATGATCGTCGAGGCGGGCGATCAGCGCCTCCAGGGAGAAGTCTTCCAGGTAGCTGGCGTAGTCGGTCTGGGTCGCAGTGGTGCTCATAACCTGCCCTCTTGTGCTTGTTATCGAAGCCTGCGCGGCGCAAAGCCTCTTGTCTACCTTTAACGTAAACGTCAACTTGCAAAACCTAGCAAGCGCTTGGTACAACGCTAAGACGAAAGGGCCGGTGTCGGCAAGGCGATCGAGACTAGACCATGGTCGGGAGAAGCCGCCCAAGCGGGCGGCGATAAGCGATCAGCGCGAAGAGGGGGTGATCATGGCGATCAGTTCGCGGGCCAGCTCTTCGGGTGTTCTCGACCCATCGGGGTCGTACCAGCGCACCGTCCAGTTGAGCGCCCCCAGCACGAAACGCGAGACCAGGAACTTGTCGCCATGAATCAGGCCGGCATCCAGGGCGTCCCCCACCACCTCCTGCCACAATGCCTCGTAGGCATCGCGCAGGTGGCTGAGGTGGGCCCGGGACTCGGCGTCCAGGCGTCGCCACTCGTAGAGGGCCACCACATGGGCATTGCGGTCGGTAAGCAGGGTCTCGAGATGCGCCCGGGCCATGGCGTGCAGCCGCGCCTCGGGGTTGGGCTCGCTGGCCTCCAGGGCCTCCCGGGCGATGGCCAGGGCGTTCTGGGTGCCCTCCTCGATCACCGCGCAGAGAATTTCCTGCTTGTCGCGGAAGTGGTGGAAGAGGCTACCGGACTTGATGCCCATCTCCTGGGCCAGCATGCGCACCGTGGTGCGATCGAAGCCTTCCTGGACGAACAGCTGGGCCGCCAGGCGAGTCAGTTCCCGGCGGCGCGGAGAATCATTCACGACATTCATCCTGTTTACACTAGCGCTTGCTTGGTTATGCTGACAGCAAACCATGGCCCCGTTCGAGGGTCAACGGGATAGCGCTCCATCATCGAGGAGATCCACCATGAACGACGTCGTCATCCTTTCCGCCGCCCGTACCCCCATGGGTGGCCTGCAGGGCAGCCTGTCGAGCCTGACCGCCCCCCAGCTGGCCGCGGCGGCGACCCGGGCCGCCATCGAGCGGGCCGGCATCGAGGCGGGCGTGGTCGACGAGGGCATCTTCGGCTGCGTGCTGCCCGCCGGGGTCAAGCAGGGCCCGGCCCGCCAGGCCATGCGCCAGGCCGGCATCCCCGATGGCATCGGCGCCACCACCATCAACAAGCTGTGTGGCTCCGGCATGAAGGCCACCATGCTGGCCCATGACCTGATCCGCGCCGGTTCCGGCGAGGTGCTGCTGGCCGGCGGCATGGAGTCCATGTCCAATGCCCCCCACCTGCTGACCAAGGCCCGCAGTGGTTACCGCCTGGGGCATGGTGAGCTCAAGGATCATATGTTCCTGGATGGCCTGGAGGATGCCGAGACCGGCAAGCTGATGGGCGGCTTCGCCCAGGAGGTCGCCACCCAGCGGGGCTATACCCGCGAGCGCATGGACGACTTCGCCATCGCCTCCCTGGAGCGGGCCATGGCGGCCCAGGAAGCGGGCCACCTGAAGGCCGAGATGGCCCCGGTGACGGTCACCGGCCGCCAGGGCGAGACCCGGGTCGCCCACGACGAGCAGCCCTTCCAGGCCAGGCTCGACAAGATCCGCGGCCTGCGCCCGGCCTTCGCCAAGGACGGCACCATCACCGCCGCCAACTCGAGCTCCATCTCCGATGGCGCCTCGGCGCTGATCCTGGCCAGCCAGGCCGCCGCGGAGCGCCATGGCGCCACGCCCCTGGCGCGGATCCTCGGCCACAGCACCCACTCCCAGCACCCCAGCGAATTCACCATCGCCCCGGTGGGGGCCATCGACAAGCTGCTCAAGAAACTCGGCTGGGGGGTGAATGATGTCGACCTCTTCGAGATCAACGAGGCCTTCGCGGTGGTGACCCTGCTGGCCATGGACGGGCTCGATATTCCCCACGACAAGGTGAATATCTATGGCGGCGCCTGCGCCCAGGGCCACCCCATCGGTTCCACCGGTTCACGGATCATCGCCACCCTGGTACACGCCCTGCGCACCACCGGCGGCAAACGCGGCATCGCGAGCCTATGCATCGGTGGCGGCGAGGCCACCGCCATCGCCGTGGAGCTCATCGACTAACGGCTCGACAGGAACGAAACCATGGCGGATCAACCTCGGGTCAGGGAGTACCGGATCGAGACTCCCAATGGCGCGCTGCATGCGGCGCGCTGGACACCCACTGCGGCGGATGCCCCGGGCTCCCCCCTGGTGCTGCTACATGACTCCCTGGGCTGCATCGCGCTATGGCGGGACTTTCCCGAGCGCCTGGCCCGAGCCAGCGGACGCGAGGTGATCGCCTACGACCGCCTGGGCCATGGGCGCTCGGCGCCCCACCCCGGCCCTCAGCCGACGAGTTTTATTACCGACGAGGCCCGGGGCGCCTTCGCCGCGGTGCGCGCCCACTTCGACCTGGAGCACTTCGTGGCGCTGGGCCATAGTGTCGGCGGCGGCATGGCCGTGGAAGTGGCGGCCCAGGCCTTCAACGAGCCCCGCACCCTGGCCGGCATCCGCGAGGCCGAGCGAGGCTTTGCCGCACCGAGTGGCATGCAGCGCCTGGCCCGATACCACGGCGACAAGGCCGACTGGGTGCTGCGCGCCTGGGTCGACAACTGGCACTCCGAGGCCTTCCGCGACTGGACCCTGGACGCGGCCCTGGCCCGGGTGACCTGCCCCACCCTGGCGCTGCATGGCGAGAATGACGACTATGGCTCGGCCGAGCAGCCGGCGCGTATCGCCGCCCTGACGGCGGGCCCCGCCGAGTCGCGACTACTGAGCGACTGCGGCCATCTGCCCCATCGGGAGTGTCCCGAGCGGCTGATCGCCGCTATCGTCGACTTCCTGGCGGCCTCCTAAGCGCCGACTTCCTGGCGGCCTCCTAAGCGCCGACTTCCTGGCGGCCTCCTGAGCGCTGGCCTGCCAGGCACCGACGTCCTGCCCCAACCGCCGGACTCCTGAGGTCGGCTAGCTGCGCGGCGCCGCCAGGCGGTCCAGGCGCAGTCGCTCGCGCTTGTCGAATAGCCGCCGGCTGCCGATCGACACCGCAGCCAGGGCACCGAAGCCGGTCCCCAGGGCGATGGCGAACATGATCAGGATCTGGTATTTCACCGCCAGCCCCGGTGCCGTACCGGCCAGGATCTGGCCGGTCATCATGCCCGGCAGGCTGACCAGCCCTGCCGCCGCCATGCCGTTGATGGTGGGCATCAGGCCGCTACGCATGGCCTCGCGGCGGATATCGCCGATGGCCACCTGCCAGGGTTGACCCAGCATCAGGCGATTCTCGATTACCGCCCGCTGGCGCCAGGCGCTCTCGGTGAGACGGTCCAGGGCCAGGGCGACCCCGGTCATGGTGTTGCCCAGCAGCATGCCCAGCAGGGGGATGGCGTACTGGGGCCGGTACCAGGGCTCGGGGCCGATGATCACGGTCAGGGTCAGGACGGTCACGGTGAAGGACGACAGGAACATCGCCAGGGTGCCGATGCCGAAGGCCCAGCCGCCGCGCAGCCGGCGCTGCTGCCGTGCCATCGCCTCGCGACCGGCGACCAGCAACATGGCCAGGGCCATTAGGGCCACCCACAGCAATCGCTCGGCGGCGAATAGCGCCTCCAGCACCAGGCCGATCAGCGCCAGTTGAACCACGGTACGAGTGCCGGCGATCAGCAGGCTGCGGCCCACCCCCAGGCGCATCAGCGCCGTGCAGCCGGCCAGGGCCACCACCAGCAACGCCGCAATGGCCAACTGCCACCAGGCCAGTGCGATCACGTCCATGCGCGGGGCTCCTTCTCGACCAGTCGGTTGCCCTCGATATGCCAGTGACGCCCCGCCACCCGGGCGACCTGGCCGGGGTCGTGGGCCACCCAGATCGTCGGCCAGCCCCGCTCGCCGAGGCGCTCACTCAGCCAGGCCTCCACGGCCCGGGTCATGGCCTCGTCCAGGTTGGCGGTGGGCTCGTCCAGCAGCAGGGCCGCGGCCTCGGCCGGACGCTCATTCAATACCGCCACGGCCCGTAGCAGCGCCAGGCGCTGCTTCTCCCCGGAAGAGAGCCGGGCGACCTCCCAGCCCAGTACCCCGGCATCGAAGCCCAGGGCGGCGAGATCCGCCTCGCTCGGCGGCGTCGCCAGATGCTCCCCGACCCGCTCCGCCCACCAGTGACTCTCGGCGGGCACCAGCATCACCCGGGCCCGCCACTGATGGGCCGGCAACGACGAACGCGCGGTGTCTCCCAACCAGGCCTCGCCCTCATGGGGTTCCAGGTCGGCGATGGCGCGCAGCAGCCGGCTCTTGCCGCTGCCGCTGGCCCCGGAGAGGCAGAGCACCTCGCCGGGAGCCAACAACAGGGACACTTCCTTCAAGGCGCCGATGCCCAGGGCCTCGAGTCTCAGGGCCTCGCCCATAGCACCTCCCTCGCGGTTCGCACGTCGAGCATAGCACCCCGGCTCGCGGGGACGGTGAAGCGCGCCTGCGCTTGATATATACGAATAGGCATATATGATGAGTCGCATCCCCCCCTGCCGGAGGCATCAGGAGCCCAGTGACCGCCCCAACTTCGCCCCGGCACCCTTGCGGATGCCCAGTGCCACTACCCTCACGGCACGGATCAACCAGCGAGCCATCTAGAGGAGCCATGGCATGACCACACATCAGGCGTCCCAGGCCCCCAGCACCGCCGAGGGCATGGGGCCATTCGGGCGTTTCCTCTCGATCTGGGTGGCGCTGGCCATTATCGCCGGGGTGGCCCTGGGCCAATTCGCCCCGGTGGTGCCGGAGACCCTGTCGCGCTTCGAGGTCGCCCAGGTATCGATCCCGGTGGCGATCCTGATCTGGGCGATGATCTTCCCGATGATGGCGCAGATCGACTTCGCCGCCGTGCTCGGCGTGCGCCACCAGCCCAGGGGACTGGTCATCACCACCACGGTAAACTGGCTGATCAAGCCCTTCAGCATGTTCGCCATCGCCTGGCTCTTCCTGATGGTGATCTTTCGCCCGCTCATTCCCCAGGAACTGGCCAGCCAGTACCTGGCCGGCGCCATCCTGCTGGGCGCCGCCCCCTGCACCGCCATGGTCTTCGTCTGGAGTACCCTGACCCGCGGCGACGCCGCCTACACCCTGGTGCAGGTGGCGCTCAACGACCTGATCATGCTGTTCGCCTTCGCCCCCATCGTGGTCCTGCTGCTCGGTATCTCCGATATCCGGGTACCCTGGGATACGGTGGCGCTGTCGGTGGTGCTCTATATCGTGATTCCACTGGCGGCCGGCTATCTGACCCGGCGCAGCCTGATCAAGCGCCATGGCCTCGAGTGGTACGACACTGTCTTTATGAAGCGCCTCGGCCCGGTGACACCGATTGGGCTGATTATCACCCTGGTGCTGCTGTTCGCCTTCCAGGGCGAGGTGATCCTCGAGGCGCCGCTGCATATTGTCTTGATCGCCATCCCGCTGATCCTTCAGACGGTGCTGATCTTCTTTATCGCCTACGGCTGGGCCAAGGCCTGGAAGGTACCCCATAACGTCGCCGCCCCGGGGGCGATGATCGGCGCCAGCAACTTCTTCGAGCTGGCGGTGGCCGCCGCCATCGCCCTGTTCGGCCTGCAATCCGGCGCGGCCCTAGCCACGGTGGTGGGGGTGCTGGTGGAGGTGCCGCTGATGCTGGCCCTGGTACGCATCGCCAACCAGACCCGGCACCACTTCCCCAGCGCCGCCTGATCCGGCCCTCAGTCGAGACAATGCCTCCCAGGTGTTAACACAGCGCCGAACGTCGCTCCGGGCGGTTTCCCATGCAGCCGAGCCGGGCCTGGAGGGCGTCGAGGCGTGCCCCCTCCCCAGCCTCGGCGGCCTCGAGCACCCGGCCGACCCAGCCGGGCAGGGCCTCGGCCAGGCGGTAGTAGACCCACTGGCCATCGCGACGATCGCTGAGCAGCTCGCAGGCGCGTAGCTGGGCCAGGTGACGGGAGACCTTGGGCTGGGAAGCTTCCAGGGCATGGGTCAGCTCGCAGACGCAGAGCTCGCCCTCCCGATGGATCAGCAGCACCAGCAGCAGGCGCGTCTCGTCACCCAGGCACTTAAACAGGCGAATGGCTTCCAAACATTACCTCCTTCGAGGGCATCAGGCGGCTGGCATGGCAAGGTCGCCCAGGCACTTAAACAGGCGAATGGCTTCCAAACATTACCTCCTTCGAGGGCATCAGGCGGCCTGGCGTGGCAAGGTCGCCCAGGCACTTGAATAGGCGAATGGCTTCCAAGGATTTCTCCTCCGATGGTGTCAGGCGGGGCGTCGCGGCAACCCCAGGGCCAGTACGGCGCTGGCCGCCACCAGGGCCGCGGCCACCCATAGGCAGGCGCTAAGCCCGTACTGCATATAGAGCCAGCCCGACAGCAGGGTGCCGATCAGCCGCCCCATGGCGTTGGCCATATAGTAGAAGCCCACGTCCATGGAGACCCCGTCGGCCCGGGCATAGTGGACGATCAGGTAGCTGTGCCAGCTGGAGTTGACGGCGAAGAGCACGCCGAAGGCCAGCAAGCCTAGCACCAGCCAGGACACCGCCGCCAATGGCAGCAGCGCCAGCCCCACGCCGAGCAGCGCCAGCGCCGCCGCCCAGCCGGCGGTGAGCAGGCGCGCCTCGCCGTGAATCAGCCGGGTCAGCCGCGGCGCCTGGGTCTGCACCCCACCGTAGCCGATCACCCAGATCGCCAGCAGGCCGCCCACCGTCCAGTGGCTCCAGCCGTGCTGGTCATAGAGGAACACCGGCAGGGCCACCACGAACCAGACGTCCCGGGAGGCGAACAGGCAGAGCCGCGCCGCCGACAGCACGTTGACCGCCCGCGACTTGGAGAACACCTCGCGGAACCTGGGCTTGTGCTTGACCCGCCCCAGGTCGGCCCTGAGCCGCCACAGCGACAGCATCAGAACGGCGGCGAGCATCAGCGCCATGGCCAGCACCGCGCCCCGGAAGCCGATCAGCGTCAGCAGGGCCCCGCCGAGGAAGAAGCCGGCGCCCTTGAGGGCGTTCTTGGAGCCGGTGAGGATCGCCACCCAGCGGTAGAGGGCGCTGCCGGCGCCGGGGCTGTCCTGGGGCACCAGCACCTTGACCGCGCTCTTGGCGCTCATCTTGTTGAGGTCCTTGGCGATCCCCGAGAGCGCCTGGGCGGCCATCACCCAGGGCACGGTCAGCGCCGCGGCGGGCACCATCAGCATCGCCAGCGCCACGATCTGCAGGCCGAGGCCGACGTTCATGGTGCGATTGAGCCCGAGGCGCGCGCCCAGCCAGCCCCCCACCAGGTTGGTGACCACCCCGAAGGCCTCGTAGAAGAGGAACAGCAGGGCCACCTCCAGCGGCGAGTAGCCGAGCTGGTGGAAGTGGAGTACCACCAGCATGCGCAGGGCGCCATCGGTGAGGGTAAAGGCCCAGTAGTTGCCGGTGATCAGCAGGTACTGGCGCACCTCGAAGGGCAGCGCCCGCAGCCGGGCGCCCAGTGACTCGTCCCCTCCCCCACTAGCCATGGGCCACCTTGAGGGCCAGCTCGGCGGTACGGTTGGCGTAGCCCCACTCGTTGTCGTACCAGGCGTAGAGCTTGAGCTGGGTGCCATTGATCACCAGGGTGGAGGGGGCGTCGACAATCGAGCTGCGCGGGTCGGTGCGGTAGTCGATGGAGACCAGGGGGCGCTCCTCATAGCCGAGAATGCCGGCCAGCTCGCCCTCGGCGGCGGCCTTGAGCGCGGCATTGACCTCCTCGGCGGTGACCGCCCTCTCCAGCTCGAAGACCATGTCGGTGAGGGAGGCGTTGGCCAGCGGGACCCGCACGGCGTGGCCGTTGAGCTTGCCCTCGAGCTCCGGGAAGATGGCGGTGATCGCCTTGGCGGAGCCGGTGGTGGTGGGAATCAGGCTCATGCCGCAGGCCCGGGCCCGACGTAGATCCTTGTGGGGCGCATCCAGAATGCTCTGGGTATTGGTGATGTCATGCACCGTGGTCATGGAGCCGTGGCGGATGCCGTAGGTCGCGTGGATCACCTTAACCACCGGGGCCAGGCAGTTGGTGGTGCAACTGGCCGCGGTGACGATACGGTGCAGCGCCGGGTCATAGCGGTCGTCATTGACCCCCATCACCACATTGAGCACCCCTTCTTCCTTGACCGGGGCACTGACCACCACCCGTTCGACGCCCTGATCCAGGTAGGCCTGGAGCTTCTCCGTCGTCTTCATCTTGCCGGAGCACTCGATGGTCACCCGGCAGCTCGACCAGTCGCTGTCGCCGATGGCGGTATTGGCACTGAAGGGAATCGCCCGGCCATCGATCACGATGGCGTCATCCTCGGCGCGGATGCCCTGGCCCGGGCTCCAGCGGCCATGCACGGAGTCGAACTCCAGCAGGTGGGCGAAGGTGGCGGCGTCGCCGCCCGGGTCATTGATGCGGCCGATCGCCACCTCGCCGGCCGCGACTCGCGCCCAGAGGGCCCGCAGGGTCAGGCGACCGATACGCCCCAGGCCATTGATACCGATAGTGATTGCCATCTCGGGCTCCTCTCGAAAAAACACGGAGGGGCAGGCCCCGAGGCCCGCCCCCAAAGACATATGGACAATAGCATATATGGCTGGCGTTATTTAATGCGCGAGGGCCGGTAACCGTGTCGCTTCATCCTGCGTCGCCGCCAGGGCCTCCCAGTCGGGGGCCGCGTCGTCCCCGACCGGGTCGGCATCGAGGCGGAAGCCCCGGGCGTAGGCCTGCATGCCTTCGGCCTCGCCCTCCAGGCGCTGGGCGCCGTCGGCGGCCCGCTCCACCAGGCGGGCGCTGTCCCGGGTCGCCGCCTGCATCTGCGCCATGGCGCCGTTGACCTCGTCGATGCCCGCCTGCTGCTCCCGGGAGGCATCGTGGATACGCGCCATCAGCGCATTCACCCGCTCGATGGCGAGGATGATCTCGCGGGTGTGCTCCACCGCCTCCCGGGAGAGTTCGCCGCCCGCCGCCACGCTCTGCCGGGAGGCCTCGATGCGCCCACGGATCTCCTTGGCGGCGTGGTCGCTGCGCGAGGCCAGCTCGCGCACCTCCTTGGCCACCACCGCGAAACCGCGCCCCTGGTCGCCGGCCCGGGCCGCCTCCACCGAGGCATTCAGGGCCAGGATATTGGTCTGGAAGGCGATGCTCTCGATCAGCGCGACCATGCCGGCGATCTCCTCGGCGTGGGACTGGATCGTCTCCATGGTATCGGCGAAGCGGGTGATCACCGCCTCGCCCTCCCGGGCCCGCCGGGTGGCGCCCTCGGCGGAGCGCCCCACCTCGTCGGCGGTGGTCACGTTGCCGGCCACGGCGTGGGTCAACTGGGCCAGGTGGTCGGCGGTCTGGCCCTGGGCCGCCCCCTGCTGCTGGGTCTGGGCGGCCAGGGCGGCATTGTCCTCGGCCATGCGGCGGCTGGCCTCGTGGACGCCCTCGCTGCCCCGGCGCAGGTGACTCACCGTCTCGGTGAGGGAGGCCTGCATGGTGGCCAGCTCGGCGAACAGCTGGCCGATTTCGTTGCGCCCGCGGGCCTCGATGGGCGCCGAGAGGTCCCCCTCGGCGATGCGCCGGAAGTGCCCCACCACCTCGCGCAGCGGGCGAATCACGTTGCGGGTCACGCCCCACAGCACCAGGCCGATCAACAGCGCCGCCGCCGCCAGGGTGGCCAGCAGGCTGACCCCGAGCCAGTCGGCCAAACGCCGGAACTGGGCGGCCAGGGCCTGGCCCTCGCCGGCGGAGGCGGCGAAGAAGTCGTCGGCCTCGGCCATAAAGGCCTGGCTGCTCTCGGTGACCCGGGACTGGCCGGAGCGGTAGCCGCCATGGTCGCCGTCCTGGAGCAGCATCAGCTGCAGGCTCAGGTTGTTGTCCACCAGCGACTGGTAGCGTTGACTCAGGGCCTCGATGGCCGCCTGCTGGCTGGCCGCGGGGGGCACCGCCCGGAAGCGCGCGAAGGCTGCCTCGGCGGAGCCCAGCAGGGCCTCGGCCCGCTCGATGGCCGGCCCCGGCCGCTCGAAGGCCGGGGTGCGCAGCAGCTCGGCGGCGCGGTCCATCTCGATGCGCGCCCGCAGCACGTCGATATAGGCGCGATTAAGGGCCTGGGCCTGCTCCACGTTGAGGCGATTGAGGGTACCGAAGGCCTCGCGGCTGGTCTGGTTCGAGAAAAGGCCGAGCAGGCTGGCGCCGAGGATCAGGATGGCGAAGGCGGCCAGGACCAGCGACCAGCTGACTCTGACCGTCATGTTTTCGAAGCGAAGCATGGGCTCTCCGGAGCGGGAAATCGACACTCTATTAGTAACAGCGAATTGTTACGGTCGGGTGTCATGGCGCCGGCTGGCCAGCCAGAGGTCGAGGCGCCGGCGGATCTCCTGCAGGGCCTGGGCATAGGCATCGGGGCGATCGATCAGCCGCGGGTCGCGGATATCCCAGTAGAGGCGTTCGTCGGCGCTGCCGCACCAGTCGCGACAGGCCTGCCGGGCCTTGTCGCAGAGCACGATCACCGCATCGAAGTGTTGCCCGGCGAAGTCATCGAGGGACTGGCTGGCCAGGTCCTGGGTGACGATGCCCTGGGCCTCGAGGGCCGCCAGGGTCAGTTCGTGGGGGCGATCCGGCTCGCTGCCGGCGCTGAAGGCCACATAGGCATCGCCGGCCAGATGGCGCAGCAGCGCCTCGCCCATCAGGGAGCGGGCGGAATTGGCTTGGCAGAGGAAGAGCACGCGGCGGCGGGTCATGGGGAGGCTCCGTTATATATGGATGTACATATATAGCGCCCCGTCATGACAGCCCCATGACAAGGACGACGGGGAGGCCGCTTGGCCTCCCCGTCATCTGACATTCAGGAGCAACTCGGGAGCTACCCTGGGGGCAAGCCCTCGCAAAGACGCGGTGAACCCTTCCCTGGGCGCTCGGCATTCTCGTCCCTGATAATGACGCTTTGCTCCGTCATACCCCCAGCGCTCCCTCAGCCATATCAACGATAATGGTCCGGGGCCCCGCTTAGCCGTAACGGCCGGTGATATAGTCCTCGGCCTTCTTGGTGGCGGGGTTGGAGAACATCGTCTTGGTGTCGTTGTACTCGACGATCTCGCCCAGGTGGAAGAAGGCGGTGTAGTCCGCCACCCGCGCCGCCTGCTGCATGTTGTGGGTCACGGTGACGATGGTGAACTGCTGCTTGAGCTTGTCCATCAGGTCTTCGATGGTGGCGGTGGAGATGGGATCCAGCGCCGAGGTGGGTTCGTCCATCAGGATGACGTCGGGCTGCACGGCGATGGCCCGGGCGATGCACAGGCGCTGCTGCTGGCCCCCGGAGAGGGAGGTGCCCGGCTCGTGGAGCTTGTCCTTGACCTCGTTCCACAGGCCGGCATCGCGCAGTGCCTTCTCCACCAGCTCGTCCTGCTCCGCCTTGCGGCTCACCAGGTCGTGCATGCGCGGCGCATAGGCGATGTTCTCGTAGATCGACTTGGGGAAGGGGTTGGGCTTCTGGAAGACCATGCCCACCCGGCGCCGCAGGGCCACCTCGTCCATCCTGGTGGCATTGACGTCGCGGCCATCCATCTCCACCAGGCCCTCGATGCGCACGCTGGGGATCAGGTCGTTCATGCGGTTGAGGCAGCGCAGGAAGGTCGACTTGCCGCAGCCGGAGGGGCCGATCAGGGCGGTGACGTTCTTCTCGAAGAGGTCGATATTGAGGTTCTTGAGCGCCTGGGTCTGGCCATACCAGAGGTTGAGGTCGCGGACCCGGATGCTCAGGTCATGGCAGGCCTGATCGTTGCGGGTATGCGGCTGCCCCACCTGGGGAGCGGTACCGGCGGTATGACGGGGAGCGGCTTGCATATTCATGGAGAGTGTCCTCTGTAACGCGCCGGGCTTACCAGCGACGCTCGAATTTCTTGCGCAGTACCACGGCGGTGGCATTGAGGAAGATCAGGATCGCCAGCAGCACCAGGATGCCCCCGGCGGTCTTCTCGACGAAGGCCTTGTCGGGTTCCCCCGCCCAGGTGAAGATCTGCGCCGGCAGCACGGTGGCGGCCTCGGTAAAGGTAGCACTGACATCGGGGATAAAGGCCACCATGCCGACGATGATCAGCGGCGCGGTCTCGCCCATGGCCTGGGCCAGGCCGATGATCGACCCGGTCATGATGCCGGGCATGGCCAGCGGCAGCACATGGTCGCGCACCACCTGCCAGCGCGAGCAGCCGACACCGAAGGCGGCGTGGCGGATGGAGTCCGGCACGCTGCGCAGCGCCGTGCGGGTGGCGATGATGATCACCGGCAGGGTCATCAGCGCCAGCGTCATGCCGCCCACCAGGGGCGAGGAGCGCGGTACGCCGAAGAAGCTGATGAAGATCGCCAGCCCCAGCAGGCCGAAGAGGATCGAGGGAATCGCCGCCAGGTTATTGATATTGATCTCGATGATCTGGGTCAAGCGGTTGTCCGGGGCGAACTCCTCGAGATAGACCGCGGTCATCACGCCGATGGGGAAGGCGATGGCCAGGGTCACCAGCAGGGTCATCACCGTACCCAGAGCGGCGGCGAGGATCCCCGAGGCCTCGGCCATCTTGGAGTCGCCGCTGGTAAAGAAGGTGGTGTTGAACTTCAGCGCCACGTTGCCTTCTTCCGCCAGCCGGTCGACGGTGGCCTGCTGCGCTGCGTTGAGGCGATGCGCGTGCCCCTTGAGGTACTGATCCACCTGGGCATTGGCCAGCACCCAGCGGGTCTCGGTGGTGCCCAGCAGCTCGGGATCGTCACGCAGCATGCCGGGAATCAGCCGCTCGAAGGTGCGGCTCACCAGCCGCGACACCTCGGGATCCAGGGCCGCGCGCCCCATGCGGGTGGCGTCCTCGGTATAGTTCAGCTCCACGCGGACCTGCGCCTGCTGGAAGGCCGGCAGCCCCTTGCCCAGCATATCGGCGAAGAACAGCACCAGGAACAGGCCGGCCAGCCCCAGGGCGCCCATGGAGAGCCACTTCAGCCGCGTCGACTTGCGGTGGCGGCGCTTGAGCTGAGCGCTGATCTCGTCGAAGGATTGACTCATGTCGCTAGATCCTCGGGGGTTAGAGGTTATTGACGCGGTACTTCTCGCGGAAGCGACGGATCATCAGCACCGACACCAGGTTGAGCGTCAGGGTCACCGCGAAGAGCACCAGCCCCAGGGCGAAGGCGGAGAGGGTCTCGGCGCTCTCGAACTCCAGGTCCCCGGTCAGCGCCGCGACGATGCGCACCGTCACCGTGGTCATGTCCTCCAACGGGTTGGCGGTGAGGTTGGGGCGCATGCCGGCGGCCATCACCACGATCATGGTCTCGCCCAGCGCCCGGGAGACCGCCAGCAGGGAGGCGGAGATGATCCCCGGCAGGGCCGCGGGAATCACCACGTCGCGAATCGTCTCGCCCTTGGTCATGCCCAGCGCCAGCGAGCCCTGACGCATGCTGTCGGGCACCGAGTTGATGACGTCGTCGGAGAGCGAGGAGATAAAGGGGATGATCATGATGCCCATCACCACCCCCGGCGCCACGGCGTTGTTGAAGGAGGCGTCCAGGCCGAAGAAGCCCGCCAGGTCGACGATCAGCGGCGCCACCGTGATGGCGGCGAAGAAGCCGTAGACCACGGTGGGAATGCCGGCCAGGACCTCCAGGGTCGGCTTGGCCAGGGTGCGCACCCGCTTGGGGGCGAACTCCGCCATATAGATGGCCGCCAGCAGGCCCACGGGAATCGCCACCAGCATGGCGATGGCGGTGATCATGAAGGTGCCGGCGAACAGCGGCACCGAGCCAAACTGGGCGGCGCTGGCGCCCTCCTCGGCACGGCCGGCGGCGGCCAGGAAGCTGGCCCCCGGGTTCCACACCGTGCCGGTGATGAAGTCCCAGAAGCTGTGCATCTGGAAGAAGCGCAGCGCCTCGAAGATGATCGAGAAGAGGATGCCGAAGGTGGTGAAGATGGAGATCAGCGCCGCCCCCACCAGGATCCAGCGGATCACCCGCTCGATGGCCTGACGGGCGTGGAAGTCCGGCTTCACCTGGCGCACCCCCACGGCCAGTCCCAGCGCGGCCACGGCCAGGCTGCCGGCGAGCAGGTAGAGGGGCGGAATCTCGGCGCCCAGCAGCAGCATCAGGAAGGCGCTCAGCCCCCCCACCAGGATGGCCGGGCCGGCGGTGGTCAGCACCGCGAACCAGGCATATTGGTCGGGCTGGGCGAACATGGCCGTGCCGCCGGCGCGTACCCGCGCGGCCTTGGCACGCCCCAGGAAGAAGGCCATCAGACCCAGCAGCAGCAGCACGCCGCTGAACAGTGCTAGGAGTTGATCGGTCTGCATAGGGTTCTCTCGATGACGGATGAGACGGCGGGCGGCGCCGCAACGTGCGACGGCCGGCAGCCTGGGCTGCCGGCCGGGTCAGGCGTCCTTGCCCGATGCCGCCTTAGAGGTCGGCGAGCTGCAGGGTGCCACGCTGGGCGACGCGCTCGCGGGCCAGCTCGCGCTCGGCCTCGGGCAGCGGGATCAGGCCGATATCGGTCAGGTAGCCACCCTCGCCGATCATGGTCTCGGAGACGAACATGTCGACGTACTCATACAGCGGTGTCACTTCCTCGGCGTGCTGGTTCTTGACATAGAAGAACAGCGAGCGGGCGATGGGGTAGTCGCCGGCGCTGATCGCCTCGGGGGTCGGCTCGACGCCTTCGATGTTGCTGGCGACCAGGCTGTTGGCGTTCTCGACCAGGAAGGAGTAGCCGAAGATGCCGAAGGAATCGGTGTCCTCGGTAAGGCGCTGGACGATCAGGTTGTCATTCTCGCCGGCATCGATATAGGCGCCGTCGGCGCGAATCTCGGTGTAGGCCTCGCCGCCGTAGGCCTCCAGTTCCTCGGAGGCGGCTTCCATCACCAGCTCCTCGAAGGCGTCGCGGGTGCCGGAGGTGCTGGGCGGCCCGTAGACGGAGATCTCGCGATCCGGCAGGGAGGCGTCGATATCGCTCCACTTGGCGTAGGGGTTATCCACCAGCTCGCCATCCACCGGCACCTGGGCGGCCACCGCCAGGAACAGCTGCTCCAGGGTCAGCTCCATGCCCTCGTTGCTGCTGGACTGGGCGAAGACGATGCCGTCGGAGCCGATCTTCACCTCGGTGACGTCGGTCACGCCATTCTCGGCGCAGCGCTCCAGCTCGCTGGCCTTGATGCGGCGGGAGGCGTTGGAGATATCCGGGGTGCCCTCGCCCACGCCGTTACAGAACAGGCGGATACCGCCGCCGGAACCGGTGGACTCGATGACCGGGGTCGGGTAGCTGGTCACCGCACCGAATTCCTCGGTGACGTAACTGGCGAAGGGATAGACGGTGCTCGACCCCACGATGCGGATCTGGTCACGGGCCTGGGCCACGCCGGCCACACCCATCACGGCGGCGGCGATCACCGTGGTCTTGAAAACGCGGCTCTTGAGGATACGGTTCATGCGAGTCACTCCTGTCGGTCGAAGAGGTTCTGCCTTGACGTGGAGACACTCTGCCCGACGAAAATGACAGCTTCGTGACATCGAATAACCCGGAGAAAAAACGCGAGCGACGCGCTTTCCGCCTAGAGCAGCAATAGCAGCGCGGCCAGGGAGCAGACCGCCAGGGAGCCATACTGGACGGCGCGGGCATCCAGGCGCGGCGCCAGCCAGGCTCCCAGCAGGTGGCCGACGAGAATCGCCGGCAGGAAACTGAGCGCCAGCTGCAGGTGCCAGACGCCGACCCGCCCCGCCAGGGCCAGCAGCGCCAGGGTCAGGCTGGCGGTGACGATAAAGTAGGCGGCCAGGTTGCCGCGCAGGCGATCCGGCGGCAGGCCGTGCAGCAGCAGCGCCAGGGGCGGGCCGCCGATGGCCGCCACGGTGCCGAAGATCCCCGACACCACCCCGGCGCCGAACAGGCTGGCGCGATTGACCGGCAGCCGGAAGCGCCCCAGGGTGATCGCCACGGCGCTCAGCACGATCAGCGCGATCACCTTCTCCAGTACCACCAGGGGCGCGGCCACCAGCAGCCACAGGCCCAGGGCATTGCCCGGCAGGCGCCCCACCAGGGCCATGCCGATGGCGTCCAGGCGGATCTCCCGGTAATAGCGGCGCACCATCATCAGCGACACCAGCAGGCCGAAGATCACCAGGATCACCGGCACCAGCCGCGGCTCCAGCATCAGCAGCAGCGGCGCCCCCACCACCGCCAGGCCGAAGCCGGTGATGCGCTGCACCAGGGCCCCCAACATCAGCACCAAGGCGCAGGCGCCCCAGGTGGCGGGCGTCATCTCCAGCCAAAGCCCCTCAGCCATGGGTCGGTCGTGGCGCCAGCAGGCGCAGGCCCAGGTTGCCGATCAGGGTCGCCCCCAGCATGGTCAGCACCATGGGCCAGAGGCTGTCGATCTCGAAGCCCCCCACCAGGACCCCGGCCAGGGCGCCGCAACTGAACTGGATGCTGCCCTGCAGGGCGGTGGCGGTGGCACTCATTCGCGGGAAATTGTCCAGCAGCGAGGTAATGGCATTGGGGGCCACCAGGCCGATGGTGCCGGCGAACAGCATGACCAGCGGCACCACCAGCCACAGCGACTCCAGGCTGCTGGCCATCATCGCCACCAGCCCCAGGCCGGCGCTCAACTGGATGGCGAGTCCCAGACGCAGGTTCTGCTGGGGCGTATAGCGGCGCAGCAGGCGCATATTGAGGCGATTGGAGGCCAGCATGGTCACCACATTGGCGCCGAACAGCAGCGGATAGAGAGACGGCGAGACGCCGAAGTGCTGCAGATAGACGAAGGGCGAGGCGGTGATAAAGGCGAACAGGCCGGCGAAGGTCATGGCCGCGGCGCAGATATAGCCCAGGCTCTCGCGGTGGGTCAGCACGCTGGCGTAGTTGCCCAGCATCTGGCGCGGCGAGGCGGCCGGCCAGTCGCGGCTGCGGGTCTCCGGCAGTTTGGTGCCCAGTAGCCACAGCAGGAAGGCGGCATAGGCGGCCAGGAAGACGAAGATCAGCCACCAGTCGCCCAGGTGCAGCAGGCCGCTGCCCACCACCGGCGCCGCGAGCGGCGCCAGCAGCATGATCATGGCCATGGTGGACATCACCCTGGCCGCCTCGCGACCGCTGAAGCAGTCGCGCACGATAGCCGCCGAGTTGACCACCGTGGCCCCGCCACCCAGGGCCTGGACGAAGCGCCAGGCGAGCAGCGTGGATAGCGATTCCACCTGGGTAATGGCCAGGCTGGCCAGCAGGAAGACCACCAGGCCCCCCAGCAGCACCGGACGACGTCCGAGGCGATCCGAGAGCGGGCCGAACAGCAACTGGCCCAGGGCGAAACCGGCCAGGAAGACACTCAGAGAGAGCTCGGTACGGTGGATACTGGCGCCGATGGACTCGGCGAGGGCGCCCATGGCGGGCAGGTAGGCATCGATGGCGAAGGGCGCCAGGGCGGTGTTGGCGGCCACCAGCAGCGCCAGGCGGCGAGGGTCGAGAGTCAAGCAGGCCTCCAGGGGAAAAGGTAGGTTGCTAATTATACCCGCGATTCCACCAAGCGCCCAGCCCGAGCAGAGCTAGCGAATTTGGAATAACTGAGGGGCGCTGGGGGGCGGGACGGAGCGGGGGTTTTTTGCCAGGGATGGCAAAAGTAGCGCCCAGGGAGGGGTTCACAGCGCCCCGCGACGGCCTGCCCCCCAGGGTAGCCCCGGTCCTCCGAGCAGAAAGCAGTGCTTACTGCGATAGCCCTATCCGTCCGGCTAGGCGCCTACCCAAGCGGCTGATAGAGTAAGAAAAACGCCCCTCGGAACCCAGGACACCCCTATGGCCCAAGACAAGTTGACCCAACTCAAGGCGATGACCACCGTGGTCGCCGACACCGGCGACCTGGAGGCCATTCGCCGCTTCCAGCCCCAGGATGCCACCACCAACCCCTCGCTGATCCTGCAGGCGGCCCAACAGGCCGAGCGCCGGGCGCGGCTGGCCGAGATCGCCCGCCACTGCACCGATATCGATGACGCCCTGGACACCGTGGCGGTGGAGATCGGCAGCGAGATCGCCGCCCTGGTCCCCGGCTATGTCTCCACCGAGGTCAGCGCCCGCCTCTCCTTCGATACCCAGGCCACCCTGGATCGCGCCCGGCACCTGATCGACCGCTACGAACGGCATGGCGTGGGCCGCGAGCGCATCCTGATCAAGGTCGCCGCCACCTGGGAGGGCATCCGCGCCGCCCAGCAGTTGGAGCGCGAGGGCATCCATACCAACCTCACCCTGCTGTTCAGCTTCGCCCAGGCCCAGGCCTGTGCCGACGCCGGCGTCACCCTGATCTCCCCCTTCGTGGGGCGCATCCTCGACTGGCACCGGGCCCGCCAGCCGGATGCCGACTTCGCCGGCGACAATGACCCCGGCGTGCAGTCGGTGCGGCGCATCTACGAGCACTACAAGGGCCAGGGCTACAAGACCGTCGTCATGGGAGCCAGCTTCCGCAACCAGGGCGAGATCGAGGCCCTGGCGGGCTGCGACAAGCTGACCATCTCGCCGGCTCTGCTCGAGCAGTTGGCCGCGGATGCGGGCCCCCTGCCCCGCCGCCTGGCGCCGGTGGACGACGCCGAGGCCTCGGCGGGGGAACCCCTGGACGAGATCGAATTCCGCTGGGCCCTCAACGAAGACGCCATGGCCACCGAGAAGCTCGCCGAAGGGATCCGCAAGTTCATGGCCGACCAGCGCAAGCTGGAGGAGCTGCTGGCCGAACTGCGCCGCTGATCGCTTTACGCCAACGCAAACGCCCCGGCCATGGCCGGGGCGTTTGTGTTGGTTGACAGCCTTAGGCTTTGGCTGAAAAGTCGGCGAGCGAAGGCCAGACAAGGCAAAAATCGGCGAAAAGACGGAGTTTACGGGGTGTAAATGAGCACTTTAAGCCGGTTTTTAACACCGTATGGCCGAGCGCAGCCAGTTTTCAGGCATAGCCTAGTGCTCCTGGGGCTGCTGGGACTCTAGGAGCTCCACCAGGGGCTGGAACTGCTCGCGATTATGCTCGTTCATGCGCATCAGGATGCGGTGGGCCTCGAGGATGCGCTGCTGCATGGCCGCCTCGTCCGCCTCCACCAGCGGCAGGTCATCGAGCTGGGCCGGTTCGGTCAGCGGCGCCTCCACCAAGTTGAAGTAGTGGGAGAAGCCCATCACATCGAGCATGCGCCGCACGTCGGGATGATCGGCGACGATGGTCGGCGGCTGCTCGAGGCGCCCCTTCACCGCCATGGCCACCTTGGCCAGGAAGCCCAGCGCCGTGGAGTCCACGTTGCTGGCCTCGCGCAGGTCGATCATCACCGCGGTGAGCCCCGGCATCTCGGCCAGGCGCTGCACCTGATTGTCCAGGGTCGCGCACAGCGTCAGGCGCACGTCCCCGCACAGTTTGAGCACGAAGACGCCGGACTCGAAGGCCGCCTTCAATCGCCCCTCATGCATTATCATGGTCGAAACCGCTCAAGGTCATGATGGTCAGGTCATCGGGTAAGTCATCGTGGCCCGGGGCGTCCTGTACCAGGCCATCGTCGTCGGCCCCGATCTCCCCCAGGGCCAGGCGGCGGCGCAGGGCCGCGACGCCATCGCAGGCCAGGGCCAGGCGCTCGAGTTCCTTGAGCCGTACCGCCAGGGTCTCTCCTTTTAGACACTCCAATACGCCATCGGAGCAGAGCCACAGCCGGAAGTTCGCCGGCAGCTCGCACACCAGGCTGGGATAGGCCACCTGAGGGAAGAGCCCCACCGGCATGCCCTCCCCCGCCAGGGGGTGGACCTCGCCGTGGGCCTCCAGCAGCGGCATCGGCAACTGGGCCCCCAGCGAATAGTACAGCCGATGGGCCGCGTGGTCGATGACCCCCACGAAGAGGGTGGCGTGCTTGCCGATCCCGGTATCCAGCAGCTCCCGGTTGAGGGCATCGAGCCACTGCGCCGGCAAGGACTCGGGGTCGCTGCCGTCCCACTCGGTCAGCCAGCGGTTGCACAGGTACTTGAGCAGCACGGTGACGAAGGCCGAGGAGGCGCCATGCCCCGAGACGTCGGCGAAGTAGAAGACGCTGTAGCGTTCGTCGAAGCGCTGGAAATCGAGGAAGTCCCCGGAGAGATAGAGCGACGGCGCCAGCCAGTAATCGCAGCACACGCCGTTGACCGTCAGCGGCCGGGGTGGCAGCAGCTTGCGCTGGATATGCCCCCCCGCCTGCTGATCCAGGCGCAGCAGCGCCAGGTGGGTCTCGAGGCTCTCGTTGAGCTCCGCCAGGCGCTGGCGGTCCCGGGCATGCTCCCGGGCCAGCTCATGGTTTTCCAGCACCTTGGCGATCATCAGCCGCAGCAGCTCGGCATGCTTCAGGGGGCGCACGATATAGTCCACGGTGCCCGCCGCCACCGCCGCCAGCAGGTCGCTGTCGAGGCGTGACTCGCTGACCACCAGGGTCGGCAGGGTCGCCGAGAGCGCGGCCCACTGATGACTGGGCACCGCCCGCACATGGGCCACCACCAGGGCGGTCTCCTCGGGCAGGTCCTCGAGGCGCTCCGCCGCGGCCACCGCGAAGGGCCCCTTGGCGATCGCCTCGGCCAGGGCATCACGATCCTGCCCCGGCCGATCCAGCACGCCGATCAGGCGTCGTTGACTGACCATAAGCGTCCTGCCTTAGTCGGCCTCGTCGCCGAAGTCGAAATCCGCGTCATCGAAGTCGAAATCCTCGCCGGCGAAGGGGTCGTCGCCCAGCTCACCATCGCTGACCTCGAAGCGACGCCGCTGCAGGTAGGCGTCGCGAATGAAGCTGTAGCGATCCCCCTGGATCAGCGCCTCCTGGTCCAGCAGGCCGGCACGCTTGTCGACCAGGTTCAGGGCGGTGAGGAAGAGTTCCAGTTCACGGTCATTGAGCTGGTGGGTGGGGTAAGCGGCCCAGTCCACCGGCAGGCCGGCGGTATCGCGGACGGTACTGGGCCCGAACAGGGGCAGCATCAGGTAGGGGCCTTCCCCCAGGCCCCAGACCGCCAGGGTCTGACCGAAGTCCTCCTTGTCGGCGACGATGCCCATGTCGCTGGCCACATCCACCAGGCCCAGCATGCCCACCGTGGAGTTGAGCACGAAGCGGCCGGTGGCGATACCGGCATTGGCGGGCTTGGCCTGCAGCAGGCTGTTGAGGGCGGTGCGCAGCTCCCCCAGGTTGGCGAAGAAGTTGCCGACCCCCAGCTGCACCGGCTCCGGAGCCACGCGGTCATAGGCCACCGCCGCCGGGCGCAGCAGGGCCCGGTCCAGCGCATCATTGAAGGCGTAGACGCCGCGGTTGAAGCCTTCCCAGGGATCGTCCGGATGGCGATCTTCCACCGCGACGCGCCCGGCGCAGCCGGCCAGCAGCATGGCCGCCATCACCACCAGCGCCCAGCGGCCCAGCCGCCCTCCCGTGTCCCGCCATCCCTTGCCATTCATCGATTTCCCCTCCGACACCACACTCATTTTATGCCTTACGCAGGATTACGCTGCCGGCACTGTACCCGGCGCCGAAGGAGCACACCACCCCCAGGGCCCCGGAAGGCAGATCGTCCCGGTGCAGATGGAAGGCGATGATCGAGCCCGCCGAGCTGGTGTTGGCGTAGCGGTCGAGGATCACCGGCGCCTGTTCCGGCGTGGGATCCCGGCCCAGCACCTTGCGGGCGATCAGGTCATTCATGTGCCGGTTGGCCTGGTGCAGCCAGAGTCGCGACAGGTCGTCGCCGGCCAGTTCCAGGCTCGCCAGGTGATCAGTGATCAGCGCCGCCACTATCGGACAGACCTCCTTGAAGACCCGCCGCCCCTCCTGGACGAAGAGCTTGTCCAGGGCCTGGGGGTCGCTGTCGGTGACCCGATTGAGGAAGCCGGCGTTATTGCGGATGGCATTGGAGAAGCGGGTAGTCAGGCGGGTGCCGAGGATCTCGAAGGCGCCGGGGGCCCTGGCCACCTCGTCGGCCTCCACCACCAGGGCGGTACAGGCGTCGCCGAAGATGAAGTGGCTGTCGCGGTCGCGGAAATTGAGGTGCGCCGAGCAGATCTCCGGATTGACCACCAGGGCGCGGCGGATGCTGCCGGCGCGGATGGCGTTGCTGGCCAGTTCCAGGGCGAAGGTGGCCGAGGAGCAGGCCACGTTCATGTCGAAGGCGTGGCCACCGGCACCGAGCGCCGCCTGGAGCTCCACCGCCACCGCCGGATAGGGGCGCTCCAGGTTGGAACAGGCGACGATCACCAGCTCGATCTCGCCCGCCGCCACGCCGGCCCGCTCCAGGGCCTGAGTGGCCGCGGCCAGGCCCATCTCGGCCTGAATGGACAGCTCGTCGTTGCCGCGCCGGGGCAGCCGGGGGCGCATCCGCGTCGGGTCGAGGATGCCCTCGGCATCCAGCACATAGCGGCTGTGGATGCCCGAGGCCTTGACGATGAAGTCGCTGCTGGAGTGCGCCAGGGGCTCGCGCTCCCCCGCCGCGATGGCCTCGGCGTGGCGGGCATTCTCCGTATCCACCCAGGCATTGAAGGCCGCCACCAGGGCATCGTTGTCGATGGCATGAGCCGGGGTAAAGAGGCCCGAACCGGAAATTACCGCTGTCGTCATCTTGCTCTCCTGTGCCGGACGCCCGCGGCGCCCGGCCATCCTTGATCAGCCGCGCTCAATCAGTTCCGCCCAGCGTTTCTCCAGCCGCTTGGCGGAGACTGGCATCCGGGTGCCGAGCTGCTGGGCGAACAGCGACACGCGCAGCTCCTCGATCCACCAGCCGAACTCCACCAGGCGGGGATCCTCGCGTCCGGCGCGGCGGTTCGCCTCCTGGCGCTCCGCCAGCCGCGTCTCGAAAGCGTGCACTTCCTGCATCAGCATCTGGTCGCGCATGCGCTCTCGGGGCGCCTTCTCCAGGCGAATGGCGGCGGCCTCCATATAGCGCGGGTAGTGCTCCAGCCAGGACCCCGCCTCGGCGATAAAGCCGGGGTGCACCAGGCGCTGCATCTGGGCCTTGATGTCACTGTATACCAGGGCCAGGGCGAAACTGAGGTTGCCTTTCAACGCCTTGGTCACTGCCAGGTGGCCGCTCAGGGCCCGCTCCAGCAGCGCCACCCTGGCCCCGCCCCGGGGCAGCAGCTCGGCGGCCTGGGCGTCGAGACGCGCCGCGAACTCCGCCCGGGAGCGCGGCAGCGGCTCCTCGGCCATGACCTCCAGGAAGACCGCCGCCACCAGGTCATCCACCAACTGGCGCTTGCTGCCCACCTTGGCGAACAGCAGGGCGCACTTGTCGAGGCCGGGCAACCTGCCCAGCGCCTTGACCTGGTCCGGCAGCTCGCGCATGGCCAGGCGCTTGATGCCGTGGCGATGCGCCTCCCGGGCCTTGTCGGGGTGCTCGAAGAGCTCCACCGCCAGGCCGCCATCCGCCTCCGCCAGGGCCGGATAGGCCTCCACCCGGATGCCCGCCTGGGTGGTGACCCGGGACTCGGGCAGGGCCTCCTCCGGCAGCGCCTCCACCCGGGTGGCGGAGGCCCCCTGCACCGCCTCGGCCAGGGCCCGGGCGCCGGCGCTGGCGGCCTCGCTGAAGCGTGCCTTGAGGGCCTCCAGGTCGCGCCCCTGACCGAGCTCGCGGCCCTCGTGATCGACCACCCGCAGGTTGAGGCGCAGGTGGGGCTCGAGCTGCGCCTCGTTCCAGTC
The DNA here is from genome assembly GCF_055388505.1 of Bisbaumannia salifodinae. The sequence continues at coordinate 1,307,022 of NZ_AP043781.1, read as the reverse complement.
GTCCGGGCTCAGGCGCAGGCCGGTCTTGACCCGCAGGAACTCGCCGAGGGCCGCGGTCAGCGGGGTATCGTCCGGCACCAGGCGCTCCAGGGCCGCGTCCACCCAGTCGGGGATCGGCACCACCTGGCGGCGAATCGCCTTGGGCAACCCCTTGAGCAGGCCGATGCACTTCTCGCGCAGGAGTCCCGGCACCAGCCAGTCGAGGCGCGCCGCCGGCAGTTGCCCCAACATGGCCGCCGGCACCGTCAGGGTCACGCCGTCATCCTCGGCACCGGGCTGGAAATGGTAGCTCAGCGGGTAGCTGACGCCGTTCAGGCTCAGTTGGTCCGGGTACTGGGCGGCGGTGACCTCTTGCGCCTCCCGGGCCATCAGCGCCGCCTTGTCGAACTTGAGGATCTCGGGATCCTCGGCCTCGGCCTGCTGCCGCCAGTGCTCGAAGCCCTTGCCGTTGACGATCTCCTCGGGCAGCCGAGCGTCATAGAAGGCGAACAGCGCCTCCTCGTCGACCAGGATATCGCGCTTGCGGGCGCGATCCTCGAGCTCCTCCACCTCCTCGATCAGGGCGCGGTTATGGGCGAAGAACTCGCCGCGGGTCCTGAACTCGCCCTCCACCAGGGCGCGGCGGATAAACAGCTCCCGGGCCTCGACGGGGGCGATGGGACCGTAGTGGACCTTGCGGCGGTTGACGATGGGCAGGCCGAACAGGGTCACCTGCTCGAAGGCCACCACCTGGGCGCGCTTCATCTCCCAGTGGGGCTCGCTGTAGCTGCGCTTGACCAGGTGACCGGCCAGCGGCTCGATCCACTGGGGCTCGATGCGCGCCACCTGGCGGGCGAAGAGCCGCGAGGTCTCCACCAGCTCGGCGGCCATCACCCACTTGGGGGACTTCTTGGCCAGGCCGGAGCCGGGGTGGATCATGAACTTGCGGTTGCGCGCCCCCAGGTACTCGCGGTTCTCGGTAAACTGGCCGAGATTCGAGAGCAGCCCGGTGAGCAGGGCCTGGTGCAGGCGCTGGGCATTGGCGCGGCGCTCGCTCACCGCCGCCTCCCCCTCGCCGGTCTTGGGCCAGGGCCTGGCCGCCGGCACCGTGATCTCCATATCGCGCAGCAGCTGACGCAGCTGGCGGAAGGTATCGTGCCACTCGCGCAGGCGCAGGTAGTTGAGGAAGTGCTCGCGGCACCAGCGCCGCAGCTGGTTGCCGGAGAGCTCCTCCCGGGCGGCCTCGAAGCCCTCCCAGAGATTCAGCCAGGCGACGAAATCGGAGTCGGGATCGTCCCAGCGGCGATGGGCCTGGTCGGCGGCCTGACGCTTCTCCGCCGGGCGCTCCCGGGGATCCTGCACCGCCAGCGCCGAGACCACGATCAGCACCTCGCGCAGGCCGCCCCCCTCGGCCCCGGCCAGCACCATGCGCGCCAGCCGCGGGTCGATGGGCAGCCGTGCCAGGCGCCGGCCCAGGGCGGTCAAACGCTGGCCCTCGTCTACCGCGCCCAGCTCGAAGAGCAGCCGGAAGCCATCCTTGATGAAGCGTGGGTCCGGGGCATCGACGAAGGGGAAGGCCTCGATCTCGCCGAGCCGCAGCGCCAGCATGGAGAGGATCACCGAGGCCAGGTTGGTGCGCTGGATCTCCGGCTCGGTAAAGGCCGGCCGCCCGAGGAAGTCCTCCTCGTCGTAGAGGCGGATGCAGACCCCCTCGGCGACCCGCCCGCAGCGTCCCTTGCGCTGGTCGGCGCTGGCCTGGCTGACCGGCTCGATGGGCAGGCGCTGCACCTTGGCCCGGTAACTGTAGCGGCTGATGCGCACCAGCCCCGGGTCGATCACGTAGCGGATCCCCGGCACCGTCAGCGAGGTCTCGGCGACATTGGTGGAAAGCACGATGCGCCGTCCGCGGTGGGGCTGGAAGACCCGGTTCTGCTCGGCGTTGGAGAGCCGCGCATAGAGGGGCAGCACCTCGGTGTCGCGCAGTTGGGCGCGGCGCAGGGTATCGGCGGCCTCGCGGATCTCGCGCTCGCCGGGCAGGAAGATCAGCACGTCCCGGGGCCCGTGGCGCCAGCCCTTCTCCCGTTCGATGGCCTCGATCTCCTCCACCGCATGGAGGATGCCCTCCTGGAGGGTGCGGTCGGCCTCGTCCTCGGCGTCGCGCACCAGGGGACGGTAGCGCACCTCCACCGGGTAGGTGCGCCCGGAGACCTCCACCACCGGGGCCGGGCGAGCCTCGCCGTTCGCTCCCGGCAGGGCGAAGTGGCGAGAGAAACGCTCCACGTCGATGGTCGCCGAGGTGATCAGGATCTTGAGGTCGGGGCGACGCTCGGTGAGGCGCTTCAGGTAGCCGAGCAGGAAGTCGATATTGAGGCTGCGCTCGTGGGCCTCGTCGATGATGATCGCATCATAGCGGGAGAGGTCCGGGTCGTGCTGGGTCTCCGCCAGCAGGATGCCGTCGGTCATCAGCTTGATCAGGGTGGCGTCGCTGGTCTGGTCGGTGAAGCGCACCTGATAGCCCACCTGCTCACCCAGGGGCGTGGCCAGCTCCTCGGCCAGGCGGGTGGCCACCGAGCGGGCCGCCAGCCGCCGCGGCTGGGTGTGGCCGATCAGGCCGCGCCGGCCCAGGCCCAGCTCCAGGCACAGCTTGGGCAACTGGGTGGTCTTGCCGGAGCCGGTCTCGCCGGCCACCACCACCACCTGGTGGTCGCGCAGCGCCTCGAGGATCGACTCCCGATGCTCCACCACCGGCAGCTCGGCGGGGTAGTCGAGGTGGACCGGACGCCCCCGCCGCTCGGCCAGGATCGCCTCGGAGGCGGCCAGGCGCTTCTCCAGGCCATCCAGCCCGCGATCGATGGGCTTGCCCTCCCGGGCGCGGCGACGCAGCCCGGCGAGGCGGCGCCGCAGTTCGGGAAGGTCGCGCAGCAGGCAGTGATCGAGCCGGGCGCCGAGGGCGTCCAGGCGGGCCAGGTCGGCGGTGGGTCGGGAGGTGGTGGTACTCAAGGCGTCCTCATCGGCGGCTAGCTATAGAGACTGCCCGCCCCGGATTGCCGGGGCGGGCAGTCATTGTAGCGCCGCCGGGCGGCGGCGCCTAACCGGGCTCGGTCAGGCGGCACTCTTGTCGCCATCGCGCAGCTCGCGGCGCAGTACCTTGCCCACCGGGGTCTTGGGCAGTTCGTCGCGGAACTCCACCGTCTTGGGCACCTTGTAGCCGGTGAGCTCCTTCTTGCACCAGGCACGCAGGGTCTCGGCGTCCAGGTCGGGATTCTTGCTGACCACGAACAGCTTGACCGCCTCGCCGGTGTTGTCGTCGGGTACCCCCACCGCGGCCACCTCGACCACGTCCGGGTGACTGGCCGCCACGTCCTCGACCTCGTTGGGGTACACGTTGAAGCCGGAGACCACGATCATGTCCTTCTTGCGATCGACGATCTTCACGTAGCCGTCCTCCTGGAGGATGGCGATATCGCCGGTGCCGATCCAGCCATCCTCGCCGAGCGCCTCGGCGGTCTCCTCGGGCAGGTTCCAGTAGCCCTTCATCACCTGGGGCCCCTGGACGCAGAGCTCGCCGGGCTCGCCGAAGGGCAGCACCTGGCCCTCGGCGTCCACCACCTTGACCCGGGTCCCCGCCACCGGCTTGCCGATGGTGCCGAGCTGGATGGCGTCCACCGGGTTGAAGGTGACGATGGGCGAGGTCTCGGTCATGCCGTAGCCTTCCGCCACCGGGCAGCCGGTGACCTGCTCCCAGCGCTCGGCGGCGGCGTGGGTCAGGGCCATGCCCCCGGAGATGGTCAGCTTGAGCCGGGAGAAGTCCAGGGCCTTGAAGTCGTCCCGGTTGCACAGGGCATTGAAGAGGGTATTGAGGCCGATAAAGGCGGTGAACGGCATGCCCTTGAGGGACTCGACGAAGCCGTCCAGGTCGCGGGGATTGGTGATCAGCACCGAATGATTGCCGGTCTCCACCAGGAAGAGGCAGTTCACCGTGAAGGTGTAGATATGGTAGACGGGCAGCGGCGCGATCACCGTCTCGCAGCCCTCGCCGAGGCCGGCGCCGATGGCGGCCCGGGCCTGGAGCATATTGGCCACCAGGTTGCGATGGGTGAGCATGGTGCCCTTGGCGCGCCCGGTGGTGCCGCCGGTGTACTGCAGCACCGCCAGGTCTTCCAGGCTCAGTTCCACGTCCCGAGCCTGATGGCCGGCCCCCTTGGCCAGCGCCTGGCGGAAGGGAATCGCCGTGGGCAGGGAGTACTTGGGCACCAGCTTCTTGACGTACTTGACCACGGCATTGATCAGTAACCGCTTGGGGAAGCCGTGCAGGTCGCCGAGCTCGGTGACCAGCACCTTCTGGATATCGGTCTGGTCGAGGATCTTCTCGAGCTTGTCGGCCATATTGGCCAGGATCAGGATCGCCTTGGCCCCGGAGTCCTTGAACTGGTGGGTCATTTCCCGCTCGGTATAGAGGGGGTTGGTATTGACCACCACCAGGCCGGCGCGCATGGCCCCGAACATGGCCACCGGGAACTGCAGCACATTGGGCAGCTGGATGGCGATACGATCCCCCGGCTCGAGATCGGTCTCGTGCTGGATCCAGGCGGCGAAGTCCCGAGACAGCTTGTCGAGCTCGCCATAGGTCAGCACCTGCCCCATGCAGGAGAAGGCCGGCTTGTCGGCGAACCGCTTCACCGAGGTACGGAACACATCCATGACCGAACGGTACTCATCGAGGCCTTGCAGTTCCGGACCACTCAGCATCGCGGCAGTCGTTGGCTCACTCATGGCGAATCTCCAGGGTTGCCGTCGGCTCATGGGCCGACGCTTGTTATTGGCACCGACCTACCTTATACCAGGGCCGAGGCGGATGTAAAACGAGCGATTGAAACTGTCGTTAGACATCGGAATACCTCGTCTTCCCGCCTCCCCGACTCTCTTCCCAGACTAAGGTTGACTGGCCAGTTCGCAAGTGGCTCAACTAACGCCGTCACTCATGAAGCGCGCCTGGATCTCGCCATCCCGCCACACCAGCAGCTCGCCGGGAGCCATGCGCACCCAGGCCTCGTTATGGGTCAGGGGCTCGGTGGCCAGCACCGAGACGACATCGTCGGAGGTGGTGTGCTCGATGAAATCGACGCACAGCTCGGCATCCGCGAGGGTCGCCTCGCCGAAGGGGGCGCGGCGGGTGATATGGGCCAGCTTGGTGGAGCAGTAGGCGTAGAGGTGCTGGCCGTCGGCGAGCAGCAGGTTGAAGACGCCGAGGCCGCGCAGCCGCTCGCAGAGCTCGTGCAGCGCCTGCCACATGGCCCGGGGGTCGTCGGGGGGCTCGGGGAAGCGGCGGCGCAGCTCACCGAGCAGGAAACAGAAGGCGTGCTCGCTGTCGGTCCCGCCCACCGGGCGATAGAAGCTCAGCGGCAGGGCCTGCCAGTCGGCCAGCTGGCCGTTATGGGCATAGCACCACTGGCGCCCCCAGAGCTCCCGGGTAAAGGGGTGGGTATTGGCCAGGCAGATCTGCCCCACATTGGCCTGGCGGATATGACTGATCACGATATGCGACTTGATCGGGTAGTCGCGGATCAACCGGGCGATCGGCGACTCCACCGAAGGGTGGGGGTCACGGAAGTCCCGGTAGCCTCCCGCCTCGTAGAAGGCGATGCCCCAGCCATCGCGATGGGGGCCGGTACCGCCGCCACGGTGCAGGAAGCCGGTGAAGCTGAAACAGATATCGGTGGGCACATTGGCACTCATGCCCAGGAGTTCACACATGCGGCTCCTCCCTCGGCCGTCGGCGGGCCCGGCGGCGGGCGCCGCTCGCGGCCACGACCATCACCAGCAGGAACAGCAGGGCGACCAGGCCACCCCAGAGGCGCGGGTCGTCATGGTAGCGCCGCCAGCCCTGCTCCACGGTCTGGGGCAGGTCGCGCAGCCGCGCCTCGATGCGCTCGGCGGTGGTGCGTGGGACGGGCGACGCCTCTGCCGCCCCCTCGTCCTCCTCGAGGGACTCGCCGGCCAGGACCTCGGAAGGCTCGAGCGCCTCCAGGGCCAGGCGCGCCTCCGGGTTGAGCAGCAGCCGCGGCAGATCGAGGCGCAGGGTCTCGCCCTGCCAGTCGACCTCGGCCCGCATCAGCAGCGGCACGCTGGCCTCGGTGTCCAGGGGCGGCAGCGGGATCCACCACTGCCCCGGCTCACCGGGCTCGACCCCGAGGGCCTCACCCAGCAGGAAGGCCTCGATCCGGGTGTTGGCGTGATCGAGGTCGGGATGGCGGGCGACGAGTTCGGCCCGATCGCCACGATCCTGGGCCTCGATGGCGGGTAGCACATTCACCGCCTGGACCCGCTGGCGACGCACGCCGTCGCGGCTGGCCTCCAGCACCAGCCGCGCGTTGCCGGCCAGCTCGGCACCGGGCAGGCGACCGACGAAGGCGGCGCCCTCGGGGTGCAGCTCGGTGGCCGCCAGCGCCTCGCCCCCGAGCCCCTGCAGGCGGGCCCTGAGTCGCCAGGTCGCGGCCTCCTCGGCGGACAACCGCTGCCCCTGGTGCACCAACCAGGCCTCCAGGGGTTGGGGAAAACCGGTATAGAGGGTCGCCGGCAGGGGCGCATGGCGCAGCACCGGATCGGCGTCCAGATGCAAGCGGCTGGCCGCTTCCAGTTCCCCCTCGATACGCCATTCACCGGGGAGAGGGTCCTGGATGCGCACCAGGTCGAAGTGGGACTCGGCCAGCCATTCCAGGCCCTCCCCCGCCGCCTCGGCGTCATGACGCCCCCCCTCGGGGTCGACGATCACCAGGACCTCGCCGGGGTCACGCAGCAGCAGCGCCGAGATCCCCTGCACCCCCTCGTCCACTTGGAAACGCCCCTCCTCCAGGGGCAACTGATCCACCGGGAAGAGGCGTTCGAGGATATCCAGGAAGGCCTGCAGCAGGCCATCGGCGCTGTCGACCTGGGCCACCAGGCCGCCGCCGACCTGGGCCAGGCGCTCGGCCAGGGCCAGGTCGGCCTCGGCGGAGAAGGCGATGGTATGCAGGGTCACCCCGGCGTCGGCAAGCGCAGGGGCGAGCTCGTCCAGCAGCCGCTGCCGCGAGACGGCGTCGCGCCGTGCCTTGCTGCCCACCGCCGGCGCCGGCAGGTCCACCATGCCATCGGTGAACAGCACCAGTTGACGGGGGCCATTGGCCGAGGCCTCGGCGGCATCCCGAATGGCCGCCTCGATATCGGTGTACTGCTGGTACTCCCCTAGGCGCGGGCGCAGCGCCAGGGCCTGATCCCGCCAGTCGGCATCCACTTCGGCCACCGGCAGGGCCTCGCTCGCCTGTTCGCCAAACAACCAGAGCCCGGCCCGAGCCCCCCTGGGCATCAAGGCCGCCAGCAGCGCCAGGGCGCTGGCGCTGAGCCGCTCGGGATCGTTATGGCGCATGCTGCCGGACACATCGAAAAGCACCCGCACATCCGCCGCCCCGGGCTCCCTCTCCGGCTCCCTCTCCGGCACCGGCTCCGGCGCCTGGGCGGCCAGCCCCAGGGACCAGCAGAGTGCCGCCACACCGACCACCCAGATCCCACGCATCCCTTCTCCTCGTTTGATTCAGCCGATCTTCGGCTCCTGGCGCCGGGGCGCCGCCGGCTCGGGAACCTCTTCCCCGGGCGTCTCGACCATGGCGTCACGGCGCCCCAGTCGCCATAGCAGCACCCCGACGACCGCCCCCAGGGCCACCCCCACGCTCAGCATCATCAGGGCCCCCACCAGGGTGCCCCCCTCCCCCTGCAGGAAGGCGACGGCGGCCACCATGATCGCCGGGGCCACCCCGGTGTGCAGCTCCTCTTCCAGCAGCGGCAGGGAGAAATGCGCCGGCATCCAGATGATCCCCGCCACCACGGCGGTGATCACCAGCCGCGGCAGCCGCGGCAAAAAGCGAATTCCCAGGTAGCCAGTCACCAGCACCACCAGCGACAATAGGACATAGACCAGCCACAACAGTGGCATCGAGTCGGAAATCAACATCTACTCTCTCCCGGGGCGTGCCCCTGTGGCACGCCATCTTTGGTGATCAGCGACTATGGTACACCGCCCCCTATGAAAGCACAGCCGTCCGCGCCCCCCGTCGTCCGCTTCCGGCGCCCCGAGGATCCCCACTGGCACTGGCTCGAGGATCGCGAGGCCCCGGAGGTGCGCGCCTTCCTGGAGGCCGTCAATGCCGAGTGTGCGACCTGGTTCACGCCCCTGGAACCCCTGGCGGAGTCGCTCTATCGGGGGCACCTGGCGCGCCGCGAACTGGCCGTGACCGGCCTGGCCACGCCCCTGGATCACTTCACCTACTGGAGCGAGACCGCCGCCGAGGCGGACTACCCGCGCTGGTGGCGCCACCCCAATGGCGACCCCGATGCCAAGGCCTGCTTCCTGGACCTGGAGGCCCGCGCCGAGCCCCACGACTTCCTGGAGCTGGGCGACATGGCCCTCTCCCCGGACGAGACCTGGCTGGCCTGGAGCGAAGACACCAGCGGTGACGAGCGCTTCACCCTTTACCTCCAGCGTCTGCCGGAGGGCGAGCCCGTCCCCCTGCTGGAGGAGATCGGCCCCGAGCTGAGCTGGGCCGAGGACGGCCAGACCCTGCTGTTCACCCGCTATGATGCCACCCAGCGTCCCGACAGCATCTGGCGGCTGCGCCTCGATCTCGTCGCCTCGACGCCGGCCATCGCCGAGGAGGCCCTGGTCCTGCGGGAGGAGGATCCGGAGTTCTGGCTGGGCCTGGGCAAGACCCGCTCCCGGGCCTGGCTGGTGCTGGAGAGCGCTTCCAAGGACACCAGCGAGTGCCATCTGATTCCGGCGGCCGCCCCCGCCACGCCACCGCGCTGCTTCCGCCCCCGGGAGAGCGGCGTAGAGTATGCCCTGGAGCACCGCCCCGGCACCTTCTATGTACTGCATAACCGCCAGGCGACCCACTTCTGCCTGGACCAGGTGGCGGAGCGCGAGGCCCTCGGCGGTGGCGCATCCTGGACGTCCCTGGTGGCCCACCGGGACGACCATACCCTGGAAGGGGTGGACGCCTTCGACTGGGGGATGATGATTACCGAACGGCACCACGACCAGGCCCAGGTGCGGCTGCGCGTCCTCGAGCTGACCGCCGACGGGGGCGTGCGCGACGACCACGTCCTGCCGCTGGAGGAGGTGCCCTCCAGCCTGATGCTGGGGGACATGCCCCACTTCGACAGCCGCCGGCTGCGCCTGCGGGAAGAGTCCTTCACCCGGCCGGTACGCTGGCTGGAGCACGACCTGGAGAGCGGCGAGCGGCGCCTGCTCAAGGCGCAACCCATTCACGGCGACCTGCGCCCCGAACAGCTCGCCTGCCGGCGCCTGTGGGCCGAAGGCCACGACGGCGAGCGCATCCCGGTCTCGGTGGTGGCCCGAGCCGACCGGCTGGACCAGGGGCCCCTGCCCACCCTGCTCTACGGCTATGGCGCCTATGGTGAGGTGCTGGATCCGTGGTTCTCGGTGGCCCGCCTGGAGCTGCTGGCCCGGGGCGTGGCCTTCGCCGTGGCCCATGTGCGCGGCGGCGGCGACCGCGGCGAGCCCTGGTACCTGGCCGGCAAGCTCGAACACAAGGAGAACAGCTTCCGCGACTTCCTGGCGGCCCGGGACGCCCTGGTGGCCCAGGGCATCGGCGAGGCGGGACGCATCGCCGCCTATGGCGCCAGCGCCGGCGGCCTGCTGGTGGGGGCCAGCCTCAACCTGGCCCCGGCGGCCTTCTGCGCGGCGGTGCTGGACGTGCCCTTCGTCGATGTGCTGCGCACCATGGAGAACCCGGACCTGCCGCTGACCACCGCCGAGTACACCGAGTGGGGCAACCCGGACGAGCCGGATGCCCGACGCCGCATCCGTGACTACTCGCCCCTGGATAACCTGGAGGATCGTCCCTATCCGGCGCTCTTCCTGCAGGGCAGCTGGCACGATACCCGGGTCCCCTACTGGGAGCCCGCCAAGCTCTACGCCCGCCTGAGCGAACAGGCCCTGGCCCGCGGCGAGACGCCGACCCGGGGGCCCCGCCCGATCCTCTTGCGCAGCGACCTGAGCGCCGGGCACGGCGGCGCCTCGGGGCGCTTCAAGGCGTGGCGGGATAACGCCCGCCAGGACGCCTTTATCCTCTGGGCGCTGGGGCTGGCGAAAGCTTAAGCTTTGTCTGAAAAGTCGGCGAGCGAAGGTCAGACAAGGCAAAAGTCGGCGAAAAGGCGGAGTTTACGCGGTGTAAATGAGTACTTTGAGCCGATTTTTAACACCGTATGGCCGAGCGCAGCCAGTTTTCGGACATAGCTCAGTCGTCGATGGGCAGGACGGCGATAATATGGTCCTCGAGGTGCTCCTCGGGGACCTCCCGCTGGGAGACGGCGAAGCTCGACACATCGATGCCCTTGCGGCGCAGGCGCCGGTCGTCGCCGGCGTTGAGGGGATGCCAGGCGGCCAGCTTGCGCCCCTCATAGAGACGCCGGTAGGCACAGGAGTGGGGCAGCCAGCGAAACTGCTCGACCCGCTCCAGGGTCAGCCGGGTGCAGCCCGGCACCCGGGCGAAGCGGTTGGCGTAGTCACTGCAGCGGCAACTGGGGATATCCAGCAGCTCGCAGGCCACGTTGAGCACCGCCACCTGGCCGGTGTCGGCATCCTCCAGCTTGAGCAGGCAGCACTGGCCGCAGCCGTCGCAGAGCGCCTCCCACTCCTCGCCGGTCAGCTCATGCAGGGGATAGCGCTCCCAGAAGCGTTCACGCATGGTCGCCTCGTTGCCGCTCAGTAGCGGGCCTCGGTGGGGGCCCGGTAGAGGTCGAGCATATATTCCTCCCGGGCCGGCGGCAGTTGGAAGTAGTAGCCCTTGTCGCGGATGGCCGCCATCACGTCGGCGGCCTTGGCGCGGGCCAGGGGCTTGTCCTCGGTGAGGATCAGGGTCAACGCCGCCCGGGGCTTGCCGAAGCGCTCGAGTAGCGCCTCGGGCACCTCGGCCAGGCCGCGGCGCTTGTCCACATAGAGGTACATTTCCTCACGGCGCGGGCTCTTGTAGATCTCGCACAGGATCTTGTCATCGGTCATGAAGTGACTACCTCGTCGAGGGCATGGGTCAGGGCGGCGGCGAGGCGTTCGCCCCGCCAGCCCCCGGGCAGCGGCAGCGCGCTGCCGTTCAGGTGAGCGGTGACCAGGGCCTCCAGGTCACGGCGGCGCAGCAGTAGCTCCGGCGCCACCCCCAGGGCCTCGGCCTCGGCATTGACCACCCGCTTGAGGGCCTTGAGACGCTTCTTGAAGGGCGGGCTGACGGGCACCGGCAGGGCCGCGGGCAACTCGGCCTCGTCGCAGTGTTTGGCCTCCTTGACCAGGGCCAGCAACTGGTCGCCGTCGCGCTTGATCTGCCCCGGCTTGAGTCCCTCCACCCGGGCCAGCTCATGGCGGTTCTCCGGCATCCCCTCGGCGATGGCGAAGAGCAGCTTGTCGTTGACCAGCCAACCCCGCGGCAGGTTGCGCCGCCGGGCCTCGCCCTCGCGCCAGATGGTCAGGCGACGGTAGGCCTCGATCTGCCGCGGCGCCAGCTTCCACAGCTGGCGCTGACGCAGGTACCACTGGGCGTCATTATCGCCGTTGCGCCCGGCCTGAGCCAACAGGGTGTCGCACTCCGCCTCGAGCCAGGCCAGGCGGCCGGCGGCCTCCAGGGCGGCCCGCTGGTGCTGCCATACCTCCAGCAGATACACCACATCCAGGGCGGCATAGCTCAGCTGGGTCTCGGAGAGGGGGCGCACCAGCCAGTCGGAGCGGGTCTCGTCCTTGGGCAGATTCTCGTCGAGCCAGTGGGCCACCAGGCGCTGGTAGCCCATGGCGGGATCCTCCCCCAGCAGCGCCTGGGCCACCTGGGTATCCACCAGCGGCGACACCAGCACCCCGGCCCAGGTGGCCAGCACTTCCAGGTCTTCGCTGCTGGCATGCAGCAGCTTGGTCGGCCCCGCGCCGAGCAACCGCTTGAGCGCCGGGGTGGCGGCCACGGCCTGGGGGTCGATCAGGTAGACCGCCCCGTCGGCATAGAGCTGCACCAGGGCCGGTACCGGATAGAAGCTCGACTCGCGAAAGAACTCGGTGTCCAGCGCCAGGGTCTCGGCCTGGGCCAGGTCGGCGCAGGCGGCATCGAGGGCCTCGGGGGTAGCGATCCAGCGAATCTCGGGGTCAAGGGACATCTTGGTTTCCAAACTTGAAGGGGCCGACGCTAGTCGCCGGCGAAGGGCTGACGGCCCAGAAAGGCGCGGCTCAGGGTGCCGCCATCCACGTATTCCAGCTCGCCGCCCATGGGCACGCCATAGGCCAGCCGCGACAGGCGGATCGGCCGCCCCTGGAGCTGGCTGGCGATATAGTGGGCGGTGGCCTCCCCCTCCACGGTGGGATTGGTGGCCAGGATCATCTCCTCGATGGGTTCCTCGGCCAGGCGCGCCTCGAGGCGATCGAGGCCGATATCCTCGGGGCCGATCCCGTCCAGGGGCGAGAGGTGACCGTGCAGCACGAAGTACTGCCCCTGATAGCCTCCCGCCTCCTCGATGGCCAGCATATCCGCCGGTGACTCCACCACACACAGCACCCGCTCGTCACGCCGCGTGCTGCGACACAGGGTGCAGACCTCCTCCTCGGTGAGGGTCCGGCAGCGGCGACAATAGCCCACCGCCTCCAGGGCCTCGCCCAGTACAGAGGTCAGCCGTCGCCCGCCCTCACGATCACGCTCGAGCAGGTGCAGCGCCATGCGCTGAGCGGTCTTGGGCCCGACGCCGGGCAGCACCCGCAGCGACTCCATCAGTCGCTCGACCAGGGGCGAGAAGCTCATCAGAACGGCATCTTGAAGCCGGGGGGCAGGTTCATCCCGGCGGTGACCTCTTCCATGCGCGAGCGGGAGCTCTCCTCCACCTTGCGCACGGCGTCGTTGACGGCGGCGGCCAGCAGGTCCTCGAGGAGCTCCTTGTCCTCTTCCATCACGCTGGGATCGATCGCCACACGGCTCACGTCATGGCGACCATTCATGGTCACCCGGATCATGCCGGCGCCGGCCTCGCCGGTCACCTCCGCCTTGGCGATCTCCTCCTGGACCCGCTGCATCTTCTCCTGCATTTCCTGGGCCTGCTTCATCAGGTTACCCATTCCACCCTTCATCATGGTGTGTCCTCTATCTCGTCGTGGGAAAGTGTCGGCACGCCGCCTCAGGAGGCCGGCGTTTCCGGGGTCACGCTGCTCTCCTGGAGCCGCGCACCGAAGGTCTCTTCCAGCTGCCGCACCTGGGGGTCGGCCTTGAGGGCCGCCACCGCCTCGGCATGACGCTCCGCGGCCAGGCGCTCGGCGCGTGCCTGGGGTGTCTCGATGCCTGCCGGCAGCTCCGCCACTTCGACCACCAGGCGGCGCGAGAGATCCTGGGCGGCCAGCGCCGCCTGGATACGCTGATGGTGTACCTCGGCATTCATCGCCGACTGGGAAGGGTCGAGGCGCAGGCGCAGCGTCTGGCCATCGTCGACCTCCACCACGCAATGGGCCGCCAGGTTACGGGTCAGCCCACCCAGCCCCAGGCTCTCGAAACGATTCAGCCAGTCCGCATGATCGAGCAGGCCGCTACCCGAGGGCGCCCCCTCGGTCGCTGGGGTGGGCGTGGTGGTATCAAGCGGCGCCCGGGGCGATTCCGGGGCCGGCTCGCTGGCCGCCGCCGGGGGGGGAGCCGGCATGGCGGCAGGATGCTCCGTCGGCTCGGCAGCCTGCGCCGCCCTACCAGACTCGGCCGGGGCCTCGGACTGCGGCGGCAGCGTCTCGGGATACGGCTCCCAGGGCGGCGGCTCCTCCGCCGGCCGGGCCATGTCATGCCCCACCGCTTGGGCCGGCGCCTCGTCCAGACTTGGCGCCATGGCGGCCTCCCGCGGAAACTCGGCCGCAACCGCCTGAGGTGACGATGGCGGTTCCTTGGGGACTTCGGCCGGAGCGGCAGCCGGCTCGGGGATCCCGACATGGCCCGCGCCAGGAGCGCCCGGGGATGTCTCGGACGGTGCCAACTGATGCGAGGGGGGTGCCTCGCTGCGTGCCGGCTCACCGGCAGGAGCCCCGCTCTGGTTCGGCTCGGCACGCAGCGGCAACGGCGTCTGGGCCGGCCTGGGCACGCCCTGGGGGCGGAAGGCCAGCATGCGCAGCAGGGTCATCTCCAGGGCACCGCGAGGATCCGGGGCCTGGCCCATATCGGCCCGGCCCTGAAGGCCGATCTGGTAGTAGAGCTGCACGTCCTCGGCGGTAAAGCGCGCGGCCAGGGCCAGCAAGGCATCGCGATCGCCATGAGCGTTGCTGACGCCCCCCGGCACCATCTGTGCGACCGCCAAACGGTGCAGCACCCCGACCAGGTCATCCAGCACGCCGGCGAAATCGGGGCCCTGTTCCGCCAGGCTGGCCACCTCCGCCAGCAGTTGAGCGGCATCCACCTCGGCCAGGGCCTCCAGCAGGGCCAACACATGGCGATGATCCAGGGTGCCCAGCATCGCCGCCACATCGCCGTGGCGCACCTCGCCCTGGCCGAAGGCGATGGCCTGGTCGGTCAGGCTCATGGCATCGCGCATGGAGCCATCCGCGGCCTTGCCCAGCAACCACAGGGCGCTCTCGTCGAAGGCCACGTGTTCGGCGGTGAGTACCTGGGTCAGGTGCTCCACCACCCGCTCCGGCGGCATATTCTTGAGGGTGAATTGCAGGCAACGCGACAGTACCGTAACCGGCAGCTTCTGGGGGTCGGTGGTGGCCAGCAGGAATTTCACATGGGGCGGCGGCTCTTCCAGGGTCTTGAGCAGCGCATTGAAACTGTGGGTGGAGAGCATATGTACCTCATCGATGAGGTACACCTTGTAGCGCCCCTGGGTGGGTGCGTACTGGACATTGTCGAGCAGCTCCCGGGTATCTTCCACTTTGGTGCGCGATGCCGCATCCACCTCGATCAGGTCGACGAAACGCCCCTCGTCGATGGCCCGGCACGCCTCGCAGGTGCCACAGGGGGTGGAGGTCACCGCCTCGTCGCCCTCGCCCTTGGCGGTACAGTTCAGGCACTTGGCCAGGATACGTGCCAGGGTGGTCTTGCCCACCCCGCGGGTGCCGGTAAACAGATAGGCATGGTGCAGGCGGCCCTGATCCAGGGCATTGACCAGTGCGCGGCGCACATGGTCCTGACCGACCAGCTCATGGAAGGTGCGCGGACGCCATTTGCGGGCCAAGACCTGATAGCTCATGCAGTGCGGAATCCTTACGGCAAGAAGTGGGGCGCCGACCCAGGGCCGAGCGATAACCCCCTATTCTAGCGGTTGGGGTCCATAGCGGAAAGCGGCGGAACCGGTTACCGCTCCCGCGCTACTCCTTGCGCTGGGCCCGGCTCATCAGGAAAAGCGCCGCGGCGAGGGCCAGTACCGATAGCGCCAGGTAGATGGCATCCAGCGGGGTCTGGAAGCGAATATCCACCACGGCGCGGAAGAACTCGATGATCACCGCCAGTACGACGACCCGGGCGATCTTGTCCTTGAGCTGATCGAAGGAGTGAACATTGAAGGGGTGGTGGGGTGTATGCTCCTCGGCCTGCTCGATCGGCGACACGAACAGCCGATAGACTCCCAGGCCGAAGATCAACAGGACGATCGCCACCAGATAGATATCCACCGCCATGACCACGCTGGGCACCAGCGTATCGTGGATATCCACGGTGCCGCCGACGGTATAGTAGGTCAGTGTGGCGATCACCAGTTTGATGATATCGATGGTCCCGATGGCGAAGAGCACCACGGCGGCGGCCAGGCTCGGCAGCACGGCCAGCATCACCAGGAAACGCGAGTTCCATAGCCAGCGCTCGAACTGTCGCTCCCTGGCGCCCTGCCTGGGAGGCTTGGGCCCGGACTCCGTTGTCATGCATCGCTCCTCATCAGGTCTCGTGCCACCAGCCTAGCATTCAATAATACCTCGACGGGTCATCACAAAACGAAAAAACCCCAGCCTCTGTCGATGCTGGGGTTTTCTCTAAATAAGTGCCTGACGATGATCCGGCCGGCGCTCCGGCGGGCGGCGTTCCGCTACTCTCCATGGGGAGACCCTCAAACGACGAAGCCCCGACCAATGGTCGGGGCTTCTGAATAAGTGCCTGACGATGACCTACTCTCGCATGGGGAGACCCCACACTACCATCGGCGCTGAGCGGTTTCACTGCTGAGTTCGGCATGGGATCAGGTGGTTCCCACTCGCTATGGTCGTCAGGCGTAAACGGTGGCCGGCTGCGTGCGTGTCGCAACCTGCCTTATGAATCATGCTGTTGAGGATCGTCTCACGTATCCGGCGCGTACCTTTCGCGCAAACCCCTTGGGGTTATATGGTCAAGCCTCACGGGCCATTAGTATCGGTTAGCTCAACGCCTCGCAGCGCTTCCACACCCGACCTATCAACCAGCTAGTCTTGCTGGACCCTTTAGGAGGCGCAAGGCCTCAGGGAAGTCTCATCTTGAAGGGGGCTTCCCGCTTAGATGCTTTCAGCGGTTATCCTGTCCGCACATAGCTACCCGGCAATGCCACTGGCGTGACAACCGGAACACCAGAGGTGCGTCCACTCCGGTCCTCTCGTACTAGGAGCAGCTCTTCTCAAACTTCCGACGCCCACGGCAGATAGGGACCGAACTGTCTCACGACGTTCTAAACCCAGCTCGCGTACCACTTTAAATGGCGAACAGCCATACCCTTGGGACCGACTTCAGCCCCAGGATGTGATGAGCCGACATCGAGGTGCCAAACACCGCCGTCGATGTGAACTCTTGGGCGGTATCAGCCTGTTATCCCCGGAGTACCTTTTATCCGTTGAGCGATGGCCCTTCCATACAGAACCACCGGATCACTAGAACCTACTTTCGTACCTGCTCGACGTGTCTGTCTCGCAGTCAAGCACCCTTATGCTCTTGCACTCAATGCACGATTTCCGACCGTGCTGAGGGTACCTTCGTGCTCCTCCGTTACTCTTTGGGAGGAGACCGCCCCAGTCAAACTACCCACCACACACTGTCCTCGCCCCGGATGACGGGGCTGAGTTAGAACGCCAATGATGCCAGGCTGGTATTTCAAGGTTGGCTCCACCCGAACTGGCGTCCGGGTTTCCAAGCCTCCCAGCTATCCTACACAAGCAACATCAGCGTCCAGTGTGAAGCTATAGTAAAGGTTCACGGGGTCTTTCCGTCTAGCCGCGGGTACACAGCATCTTCACTGCGATTTCAATTTCACTGAGTCTCGGGTGGAGACAGTGTGGCCATCATTACGCCATTCGTGCAGGTCGGAACTTACCCGACAAGGAATTTCGCTACCTTAGGACCGTTATAGTTACGGCCGCCGTTTACCGGGGCTTCGATCAGGAGCTTCGGCCGGAGCCTAACACCATCAATTAACCTTCCGGCACCGGGCAGGCGTCACACCCTATACGTCCGCTTGCGCGTTTGCAGAGTGCTGTGTTTTTAATAAACAGTTGCAGCCACCTGGTATCTTCGACCGGTTCGTGCTTCCACCGCGGGGTGTTCACACTACGCCGGCGTGCCTTCTCCCGAAGTTACGGCACCATTTTGCCTAGTTCCTTCACCCGAGTTCTCTCAAGCGCCTTGGTATTCTCTACCTGACCACCTGTGTCGGTTTGGGGTACGGTCTCACAGAATCTGAAGCTTAGAGGCTTTTCCTGGAAGCGTGGCATCAATGACTTCCAGACCGTAGTCTGTTCGTCTCGTCTCTCGGCCTTGAGATCCCGGATTTGCCTAAGATCTCGGCCTACTGACTTTCACCAGGACAACCAACGCCTGGCTCACCTAGCCTTCTTCGTCCCCCCATCGCAATTCTGTGAGGTACGGGAATATTGACCCGTTTCCCATCGACTACGCCTTTCGGCCTCGCCTTAGGGGCCGACTCACTCTGCTCCGATTAGCGTCGAACAGAAACCCTTGGTCTTCCGGCGGGGGAGTTTTTCACTCCCCTTATCGTTACTCATGTCAGCATTCGCACTCGTGATACCTCCAGCGGGCTTCTCAACCCACCTTCATCGGCTTACACGACGCTCCTCTACCGCTCGTCATTCGACGAACCCGTAGCTTCGGCACCTGGTTTGAGCCCCGTTACATCTTCCGCGCAGGCCGACTCGACTAGTGAGCTATTACGCTTTCTTTAAAGGATGGCTGCTTCTAAGCCAACCTCCTAGCTGTCTAAGCCTTCCCACATCGTTTCCCACTTAACCAGGATTTTGGGGCCTTAGCTGACGGTCTGGGTTGTTTCCCTTTTCACGACGGACGTTAGCACCCGCCGTGTGTCTCCCACGCTGCACTCACCGGTATTCGGAGTTTGCCTCGGGTTGGTAAGCCGGGATGGCCCCCTAGCCGAAACAGTGCTCTACCCCCGGCGGTGATACGTGAGGCGCTACCTAAATAGCTTTCGAGGAGAACCAGCTATCTCCGGGCTTGATTAGCCTTTCACTCCGATCCACAAGTCATCCAAATCTTTTTCAACAGATCCTGGTTCGGTCCTCCAGTTGATGTTACTCAACCTTCAACCTGCTCATGGATAGATCGCCCGGTTTCGGGTCTATATCCAGCGACTGGTCGCCCAGTTAAGACTCGGTTTCCCTACGCCTCCCCTATACGGTTAAGCTCGCCACTGAATATAAGTCGCTGACCCATTATACAAAAGGTACGCGGTCACAGAACGAGTCTGCTCCCACTGCTTGTACGCATACGGTTTCAGGATCTATTTCACTCCCCTCTCCGGGGTTCTTTTCGCCTTTCCCTCACGGTACTGGTTCACTATCGGTCAGCCAGGAGTATTTAGCCTTGGAGGATGGTCCCCCCGTCTTCAGTCAAGGTTTCACGTGCCCCGACCTACTCGATTTCACTGGATCAGGTTTTCGGCTACGGGACTATCACCCGCTATGGTCGAGCTTCCCAGCTCGTTCGCCTAACCAGTCACCAGCTTAAGGGCTGGTCCCCGTTCGCTCGCCGCTACTTGGGGAATCTCGGTTGATTTCTTTTCCTCGGGGTACTTAGATGTTTCAGTTCCCCCGGTTCGCCTCCTGCACCTATGGATTCAGTGCAGGATACTCATCTTATGATGAGTGGGTTTCCCCATTCGGAAATGTCCGGGTCACAGGTTGTTTGCCACCTCACCGAACCTTATCGCAGGCTACAACGTCCTTCATCGCCTCTGGCTGCCAAGGCATCCACCGTATGCGCTTAATCGCTTGACCATATAACCCGAAGGGGTCTGGTCGCGATTGGTACGATAATTGCCGGATACGCTTGAGACGTATCTTCAATTTGTCAGCATGATTCATATTGTTAAAGAGCGACTGTCAATCGACAGTCATAAACCGGTCATCATGGTCGATGATGATGGCTTATGACTGTGGATCCGATCAGGAAGTGACTGTTTGGTGGGGCGTGGGGAGATGGTGGAGCCTAGCGGGATCGAAGTCGTGCGCGACCCCGGCGCGACCTCCTGGTGCAGGCAGGCGCTCTCCCAGTTGAGCTACCAATAACCATTATCTTTACAGAAAATGGTGGAGCCTAGCGGGATCGAACCGCTGACCTCCTGCGTGCAAGGCAGGCGCTCTCCCAGCTGAGCTAAGGCCCCACTGATACCCAACCTTGATCTGGGAATTTTATTCAGACCAAGGCATTTTGTGGCGACGCATAGCCTGCTATGCGAGTCACAAAATAACGCAGGACTGGATAAAATTTGGTGGGTCTGGGCAGATTTGAACTGCCGACCTCACCCTTATCAGGGGTGCGCTCTAACCAACTGAGCTACAGACCCGGCTAACCATAGGACATCCGCCCTAACAGTCATTTGCTCTGGTCGATCAGGTAATTCATTGTGGACACTTGCCGGCAGGCGGCGGTCGTCGTTTAAGGAGGTGATCCAGCCGCAGGTTCCCCTACGGCTACCTTGTTACGACTTCACCCCAGTCATGAACCACACCGTGGTGATCGCTCCCCCGAAGGTTAAGCTAACCACTTCTGGTGCAGTCCACTCCCATGGTGTGACGGGCGGTGTGTACAAGGCCCGGGAACGTATTCACCGTGACATTCTGATTCACGATTACTAGCGATTCCGACTTCACGGAGTCGAGTTGCAGACTCCGATCCGGACTGAGACCGGCTTTATGGGATTAGCTCCACCTCGCGGTATCGCAACCCTTTGTACCGACCATTGTAGCACGTGTGTAGCCCTACCCGTAAGGGCCATGATGACTTGACGTCGTCCCCACCTTCCTCCGGTTTGTCACCGGCAGTCTCCCTAGAGTTCCCGACCGAATCGCTGGCAAATAGGGACAAGGGTTGCGCTCGTTACGGGACTTAACCCAACATTTCACAACACGAGCTGACGACAGCCATGCAGCACCTGTCTGTGCGTTCCCGAAGGCACCAATCCATCTCTGGAAAGTTCGCACGATGTCAAGGGTAGGTAAGGTTCTTCGCGTTGCATCGAATTAAACCACATGCTCCACCGCTTGTGCGGGCCCCCGTCAATTCATTTGAGTTTTAACCTTGCGGCCGTACTCCCCAGGCGGTCGACTTATCGCGTTAACTGCGCCACAAAGTTCTCAAGGAACCCAACGGCTAGTCGACATCGTTTACGGCGTGGACTACCAGGGTATCTAATCCTGTTTGCTACCCACGCTTTCGCACCTCAGTGTCAGTGTCAGTCCAGAAGGCCGCCTTCGCCACTGGTATTCCTCCCGATCTCTACGCATTTCACCGCTACACCGGGAATTCTACCTTCCTCTCCTGCACTCTAGCCTGACAGTTCCGGATGCCGTTCCCAGGTTGAGCCCGGGGCTTTCACAACCGGCTTATCAAGCCACCTACGCGCGCTTTACGCCCAGTAATTCCGATTAACGCTCGCACCCTCCGTATTACCGCGGCTGCTGGCACGGAGTTAGCCGGTGCTTCTTCTGCGAGTGATGTCCTTCCTGAAGGGTATTAGCCCTCAGGCCTTCTTCCTCGCTGAAAGTGCTTTACAACCCGAAGGCCTTCTTCACACACGCGGCATGGCTGGATCAGGGTTTCCCCCATTGTCCAATATTCCCCACTGCTGCCTCCCGTAGGAGTCTGGGCCGTGTCTCAGTCCCAGTGTGGCTGATCATCCTCTCAGACCAGCTACGGATCGTCGCCTTGGTGAGCCGTTACCTCACCAACTAGCTAATCCGACATAGGCTCATCCGATAGCGCAAGGTCCGAAGATCCCCTGCTTTCTCCCGTAGGACGTATGCGGTATTAGCGTGAGTTTCCCCACGTTATCCCCCACTATCGGGCAGATTCCTATGCATTACTCACCCGTCCGCCGCTCGACGCCTGGAAGCAAGCTTCCATCGTTTCCGCTCGACTTGCATGTGTTAGGCCTGCCGCCAGCGTTCAATCTGAGCCATGATCAAACTCTTCAGTTTAAAATCATTGTGGTTCTTACTTGTCACCCGAAGGTAACAAAAGCGAACCAAACTTGGCTCAAGGTTCAAACGTTCTCAAAAAGACCCGAAGATCTTTGACGAGTCGCTTGCCTTGATGATTTGGTGACTTCTCACCGCCTCACCGACAAGCGCCCACATGAATTACCTGATCGATTGTTAAAGAGCGGCTCCGGGCTCTCTAAAGCGTGGAGCGTCTCGCTTTGGTCGCTGTTGCGAGGAAGCGACATTCTACCGATTCGGCCGCTGCTGTCAAGCCCTGCTCGGCGACCCCGAGGCGGACTGCGAAGCAGCGACCTGCGGTCATCCGAGCCGGCGACGGGCCGGTCGGTGTGGCGATGCATTCTACCGCATCCGGCCGTTCTGTCAATCTCGATTTTCGCGAGAGGGTTGCGAAAACCCCAACAGAAACAAGCACTTTTGCCACTCATTGCCGCTGGCCACGATGTCCGTCGCCGGCAGCGGATGCGTACTTTACGGATTTCCCCGGGGCCCTGCAAGGACTTTGGTAAAAAAACTTTCAGTCCCGATGACTTGGCCTTGGCCGCTCACTTACGTCTTCTGTCATCGAAAGCCGACGGCGCCCTCCCCTCCCCTGACATAGGCTGATAAAGCGGGGCGATGCCCCCGACCCACTCATGGAGGAGTCTGGCCATGTCCTTGATCGATAGCCTGAGTCCCAGGCAACGCATCCTGTCAGACGAGACAGCCTGCGATGATGGCAGCGCCCTGAAAGCGTCTCAACATCGACAGTGGCAACAAGACATCCGGGCCTGGGCCGATCGTGCGGGGATATCGGCACGCTTGGCCCGACACCTCATGCCGGTCGCGGTACTGGATGATCGCCTCGACACGGTGACCACCGATGGCCGTCACCTCTTCTTCAATGCACGCTTTGCCGCGACCCTGAGGCTGGCGGAGCGACACTTCATCACCGCTCACCTGGTGTGGCATTGCGTCTGCGGCCATATCGTGGCGCAGCCGCATCGGGATACCCTGCGCTGGAACCTGGCTTGCGAACATGAAGCCAATTACCTGGTATTGCTCGAAGGGCTACGCCTTCCCCAGGATGCGGTCTTCTACTTTTCCCAGGCCGGGCGCAACAACGGCCAAGTCTACGACTGGCTGGCCGCCCACCCTCACCCACAGCATGACCACCATTTCGATCACCACCCCCTGGATATGCCCCGAGACTACGGGGAGGTGATCCGAGTGGATCCCGACTACGCACCACTCGACGCCGACGACATCCTTGCCGCATGGTGGCTGGCACAGGCTCAGCGGGAAAGGCTGGCCAAGCCACTGCGCGCTTATCTGGCAAAGCGCGCCATGACCAATGGCATACGATAGACAGCAGACGCAGGGGGAGCCCGGCCAGGCCGCTGGGAGGACTGGGGCTCGGGAGAAAAACGGCGGGCCTAAAATGGAGGCGGCCCCGACAGCCACATCCCGGCACACGCATCCACCACTACCGTTGCTCCCTTCCGGGCCTGGCGGGGTTTGCAGCTTCGCGTTGCGGGAGGACCGACGGGGCCACCATAGCGGAGGACCTTCGAGACCTCGAGAAGAGCCATGCAAGAACAGCGACTTGGCTCGACGCGAGGCACTATAACAGCGGCCCGGCGGCCTCGCAAGGCCGGTGGCAATTCCCCGCCCTAGCGTCCAAGGTTAAAGGGGCAGAACCCATCGAGCCAGAGGGACTTTCCCATGAATAAGCACCCGGACAAGGGCTATATCGCACTCCTCGGCTGGAGCCTGAATGCCATCGAGGCCGCCGAGGACTTCGATCGCCGCTACGTGGTCGTCGCCCCGGACTGGGCCGAGCCTTACTGCCAGGAACACGATATCCCCTACGTCCCCTGGAACTTCGAGCGCCTCAACGACCGCTCCCTGGAAATTGCCGAGACCCTGAAGCGCATGGGCGTCGATGTCGCGATTCCCCTCTTCGAGGAGACCGTGGAGTGGGCCGGCGCCATCAACTCGGTACTGCTCGACAACCCTCGCCTGCTGGGACAGTCGATGCTGATGCGCGATAAGTCCCTGATGAAGCGTCGTGCCCAGTTGGGCGGCATTCGCGTGGGCATCTTCGAAGAGGCCCACGACCGCGAAGACGTGATGCGCTTCCTGCGCCGCGTCAACCAGACCCTGCTCAAGCTCGACGGCGACCCCAATGACCCGATTCATCTCAAGGCCTTCGACAAGGCCGGCTGCCTGGGCCACCGGATGATTCGTACCCCCGACGACGTGGATGCCATTCCCGACGAGGAGTTCCCCGCGCTGATGGAGTCCCACCTGGATGGCTGGGAATTCGCCGTCGAGGCCTGGATCCATAATGGCAAGATCCGTTTCCTCAATATCTCGGAGTACGTGACCCTGGGCTATTCGGTGTTCGTGCCCGCCTCACCGGCCCTGGAGAAACATCGCGCCCAGATCACCGCCCAGATCGAGAAACTGATCAAGACCTTCGATATCGAGTTCGGCCTGATCCACCCCGAGTACTTCGTCACCAGCGACGGCGAGATGTATTTCGGCGAAGTGGCCTATCGGCCGCCGGGCTTCAAGGTCTTCGAGTTGCTGGAGCGGGTCTACGGCTTCAATGCCTACCAGGCCAGCATACTGGTCTTCGACCCCAAGAGCACCGAGGCAGAGGTCGAGGCCTTCTTCCCCCGGGAAGTGGTCGATGCCAAGGGCTATGCCGGCTGCTTCGGGGTCTATCCCCGCCGCCGGGTGGTCAGCCGCCTGGAGATCCCCGAGGAAACCGAGGATCACCCCTACTTCGAGTCCCATGAGCTGACCCCGCCGCTGCAGGAGACGGTGACCAAGCGCTCGGCCTTCGGCACCCACTGGGGGCTGATCTATTTCACCGGCGAGGATCCCGATACGCTGCGCGATCTGCTCAAGCAACAGGAGGATCTGGATTTCTATGTATAATCATTTGCCAGCCCAAGACTAAGGAAACGGCGTGCCTCCTGATACCCCGTCCCCACAAGGTGACACCGGCAGGCTCGAGAGCCTGCTGGTGAAGCTGGATAATGCCATCGAGCTGCTGGCCGGGGCCCGCCCCTTCGCCAAGCCGGCCAAGCTGCCCCGAGTGCTGGACAGCGCACGCCGCGTCCTGCTCCAGCCAGGCGGGGCGGCGGCCCTGCAGGTCCGCGCCCAGCGCCTGGAGGAGGCCGGCATCTTCACCGGCAGCGATTGGGCAGATCCCCATATCCTGATTCCCTCCCTGACCGCCACCACCCTCGAGAGCTCCCAGGCCGAGACCCTGGTCGTCGAGGCGCTGAGCGAGCTGCGCCTACTGGCCGTGGCCCTGGGTGAGTATCACCACCCCCAGGTCTCCGCCGAGCAGGCTCACCACTTCCTGGTGCAGGTGCTGGCCATCAACCTGGGGCGTCTGTTCACGCCGCCCAGCGAGGCACAGCGGGAGACCCAGGGACGGCTTTGCGAGGTGCCGCAGCGACTGCTCCAGCACCTGGCGGAGCATATCGGCTACGACGAGGTCATCGATCCGCTGATCGACGAGATCTGGCGCATCCTGCAACAGCGTCCGATCCAGGTGGAAGCGGTCAAGCGCATGATCACCCAGATCGCCATCTGCCGGGCCGACCCGGCCATCGAGCTGGGTGCCAGCGGCCAGGGCGCCGACCGCCTGATCAGCAGCCTCTATGGCCCCACCCAGGGGTGCCGCGAGGACCCCGGGCTGGAGACCTATACCCAGCGCCTGGCCAGTATGGATGATGGCTCCCTGCAGTATGAGGCCTCCGGCTTCGCCCGGGCCATGCATGACACTGGCCTGGTCTCGCCCTACCACCCCCTGCTGCTGCGTCATCTCTTGCAACGCGGCGACTACCTGGTGGCCGAAGCCTTGGGGCTCTCGGCCACCGGCCGCGACTGCCTGCTCTGTTACCGCCAACTGGTGCATGCCCTGATCGACGAGGCGGTGCACCCGGCCACCGCCCAGGCCACCTATGGCCTGGCGCTGATGCTGGAGCGCGGCATTCTCTACCAGCCGCCGGTGGCACCCGCCCTGTGGCGCCAACTGGGCCTGCCCCTGAGCCCCGACAATGCCCGGTGCCTGGGACAGGTCTTCGGCGAGGCCCCCTCGCCACGGGCCCGACTGCTGGAGGGAGTACTCTGCATGCTGGGTCAACCCCTGGGCGTGGGCCAGGGCAATAACCCCACCTGCCAGTCGGCTCGCGCCCTCTCCATGTGGGCCTACAATGATCCGGACTACCTGCTGCAAATGGTGGCCTGGGCGGCCCGGGACGACGAGGTCGTGATGCACTTCGAGGACCATCCGATCTCCTCCCGGGAGAGCCAGGCCGGCCTGGCCGGTGCCCCGCCGCTGGATCTCGACCCGGTCTCGCTACTCGTGGTGCCGCACCTGGACCGCATCTATGTGGAGATGGGACGCCGCTGCCTGGGTCGCGAAGGCGACCCCCACCGCTGGATCAACCCGGAGTTCCATGGCTGGTGGGCCGGGCGCGGCTTCCGCATCAATGTGGACGTGGCCAACGGGCAACTGCTGGAACCCGAGGCCTTCCTGCGCCACTTTTATGCCGCCTACCACCCCTACTACAACGGCAATCAACCGCTGATTCATCCCCAGCCCGCCGGCATCGCCGTGACCGACAGCGCCGCCCGCTTCATCGGCTGGCATGCCATCACCATCCTGCGGGTCACCCTCGACCCCGAGGAGGTGATGCGGGTCTACTTCTTCAATCCCAACAATGACAGCGGACAGGACTGGGGCGACGACGTCCGGGTCAGCACCGCCGGCCATGGCGAGCGCTTCGGCGAGGGCTCCCTGCCGGTGGAGCAATTTGCTTCGAGGCTCTATATCTTCCATTTCGATCCCCAGGAGCAGGGCGATGTGGATGGCGTGCCCCAGGCCAGCCTGGACAGCGCCCTCGGCTACCTGATGCGCAGCTGGGGGGCCGACCGCCTGCCCTCCAGCGAGCTCCAGGCCCAGCCGGCCCCCAAGGCGCCGGATGCCTGAGCCTTGGCCATCGCCTCGCAACCCGGGGCGGCGCTATACTGCGCTCCCGACCGACCTCACCACGATGCCCCCATGCCGATGCAACGCCTCGACCAACTCCTCGTCACCCAAGGCCTGGTCCGCTCCCGGGCCCGCGCCCAGCGCCTGATCCGCCATGGCCGCGTCACCCTCGGCGGCTCCGGCCGGGTACTCACCAAGCCCAGCGAGAAGCTGCCCCTGGAGTGCCGCCTCCAGGTGGCGGAGGACCCCGAGGAGCGCTATGTATCACGGGCCGGCCTCAAGCTGGAGGCCCTGCTCGAGGCCCTGGACCTCGACCTGAGCGGCCGCCTGGTCCTGGACGTGGGCCAATCCACCGGCGGCTTCAGCGACTGCGCCCTGCGCCACGGCGCCCGCCATGTGATCGGCGTGGAAGTGGGGCATGGTCAGCTCGATCCCAGCCTGCGCGGCGATAGCCGCCTCACCTGCCTGGAGGGGCTCAACGCCAGGAGCATGGACGAGGCCCCCGAACTGGCGGCGGCCCTGGCGGCCCAGGGCGCCAGCGGCCCCGAGCTGGCGGTGATGGATGTCTCCTTTATCTCCCAGACCCTGATCCTGCCGGCCCTGGCACGCCTGCTGCCCCCGGGGGGCGAGCTGCTGAGCCTGGTGAAGCCGCAGTTCGAAGTGGGGCCGGGGCGGGTCAACGCCCGCGGAATCGTGGAGGATCCGGCCCTGCATCATCAGGTGGAGGAACGCCTACGGGCATGCTGCGCCGAGCTGGGCTTCGAGGTGCATCATTGGGGGGATAGCCCCATCCTCGGCGGCGATGGCAACCGGGAGTTTCTGCTCTACGCCCGTCGATGCTGAACCAGGCACACGAGCCAAGCCCACTTAGCAAGTATCGCCAGGCGTTGACTTGACCGGGAAGCGTGGTAGAACCCCCTCATGCCCCCCGCTATGGATAGCCATCATGACTGCATCTTCTCGCTTGGCCCCATTGTGGCTCTGCGGTTTGTTAGGCCTGGCCAGCATTGCCACGGCCGATGAGCCATCGCCTGCCGAACGCCAGGCCATCGAGGCGCGTATCCAGGCCCTGGAGAGCGAGCTCGACATCCTGCGCCGACAACTCGTCGAAGAGGAGCCCCGCGAAGCGCCATCGCGCCCCTCCCTGCGCGAGGAGCCGGACGAGGCGGTCCTGGCGGAGATTCGCCAGCGTCGCGCCTTCGAGCGGGAGTCGACCCGCAATCCCCTGGCGATCACCGCCTACCGCCGTAACTACCTGCTGCCGGCCAGTTTCAACAACCGTCCCAATGGCGAGGCCTTCAGCGCCATTACCGATGCCAATGGCCCCAGTGATATGGAGGTCAAGTTCCAGTTCAGCTTCAAGGTGAACCTGCTGGAGGACCTGTTCGACGACAACGGCGACCTCTTCTTCGCCTTTACCCAGCGCAGCTGGTGGCAGGCCTATAACACCGATGCCTCCTCGCCGTTTCGGGAGACCAACTATGAGCCCGAGGTCTTCCTCAGCTTCGACAATGCCTGGACGCTGCTGGGCTGGACCAACACCCGTAACCGCCTGGGCTTCAGCCACCAATCCAACGGCCGCTCCAACCCCGTGTCGCGCAGTTGGAACCGACTCTATGCCGACCTCCTCTTTCAGCACGGCAACTGGGCGGTCAGCGTTACCCCTCATTGGCGCATCCCGGAATCGGACGGCGACGATGACAACCCGGATATCGAGCGCTTCATGGGCTATGGCGATATCGGCATTGCACGCCGCTTCCATGGTGACCATGAGGCCAGCCTGGTGGTACGCGGCCATCCCAGCACCGGCAACCTGGGTAGCCAGGTCGACTATTCCTGGCCGCTGTTCGGCAATATCCGCGGCCATGTTCAGTATTACTACGGTTATGGCGAGAGCATGATCGACTACGATCACGAGGTACATCGACTGAGCCTTGGCTTCAGCCTCAACCCCTTGTTCAGCAGCCACCCCGAGTAGCCGCCGATTGCACCGCCGAGGGCGGCTGCTATGCTGAGCCTGTCATTCACCGTCAGAGGAAGACCCGATGGCCAGTCGCACCCCCCGAACCGATGCCAGCACCGAACAGCTCAAGGCCGATCTCGAGCACCTGACCCAGACCCTGGAGGAGCTGGTGGGCGCCACCGCCGACGACTCCCGCAGCAATATCAAGCAGCTGCGCGAGAAGGCCGAGCAGCGCCTGCAGGAGACTCGCCACCGTCTCGAAGCCCGGGGCGAGCACCTCTATGAGGAAGCCCGCGACAGCGTCCGCGAACAGGTGGATGCCTGCGACCGCTATGTCCACAGTAACCCCTGGACCAGCGTCGGTATCGGCGCCGCCGTGGGGGTGGTCATCGGTATGCTGATCGGGCGGCGCTGATGGCCGACAGCCAGGGACCGGCCAGTCGCCTCTTCGCGGCCGCCAAGCAACTCCTCAAGAGCCTGGTGGGTGTGGGCGAGACTCGCCTGCGCCTGCTGGTGGTGGAACTCGAGGAGGAACGCGCTCGCCTCGTGACCCTGCTGCTGTTGGCGGGGCTCAGCCTGATCCTGCTGCTGCTGGGCCTGGTGGTCCTGGTGCTGCTGGTGGTGGTGCTGTTCTGGGACAGCCATCGCCTGCTGGCGCTGAGCGCCTGTGTCCTGGCCCTGCTTGGCGCCGGCCTGGGCTGCGGCCTCTGGGTCCGCCACCTGGCGCACCGCCCCAGCCTGCTGAAGAGCACCCTGCGCCACCTGGCTACCGACCGGGAATTGCTGGAGAAAGGGAGCGAGCGCCATGACCCGCGGTGAGCGAGCGGCCCGCAAGGCGGCACTGGAGGCCCGTATCGAACAGCAGCGCATCGACCTGTTGCGTAGGGAGGGCCGAGCGCCATGACCCGCGATGAACGGACGGTGCGCAAGGCGGCACTGGAGGCCCGTATCGAACAGCAGCGCATCGACCTATTAGTGGCCGCCGAGCGCTGGCGTGGTGCCGGACGCGAGGTCGATGCCCGCTGGCGGGAGTTGATGCGCTGGAGGGCCGCCCTCTATGGCGTCGGCGGCCTGCTGGTGTGGCGCGGCGCCAAGCGGCCTCGCTCGCTGCTGCGTATCGTCAGACGGGTCGCCGCCGGGGCCCTGCTGCTGCGTCGCGCCCAGCGCCTGCTGAAAAAGTAAGGGAAATCACTCCCCAGGCTCCCGGCCACCGCAGCCGCCGGCGGCGCTCTGGGCCGGCGGACAGGCCACGCTGCCATAGGAGCAGAATACGCAGCAGTCCCCCGGCAAGGGGTGCAGCAGGCGCCCACAGCCTCGACACTCGTAGAACCACAGGCAGGCATCGCAGGGCATGGTCTCCACCTCCTGGTGGCCACACTCCGGACAGCACAACGTCGACTGCAACAGTACCCCCAAGCCCATGATCCTCTCCCCGACGACTTACCCTGAGTCTAAGCAAGATTGGCGCTCATGGCCCACCGCTTTCTCAACGCCGAAGGAAAGGGGCCTTAGGCTTTGTCTGAAAAGTCGGCGAGCGAAGGTCAGACAAGGCAAAAATCGGCGAAAAGACGGACCGGGCTCGCGTACGAGTTTACGGGGTGTAAATGAGTACTTTGATCGGACTCGCGCACGAGCCGATTTTTAACGCCGTATGGCCGAGCGCAGCCAGTTTTCGGACATAGCCTAGAGGGCATTGCCGCAGGCCACCCCACTAGCCCAGGCCCACTGGAAGTTGTAGCCCCCCAGCTCGCCGGTCACATCGAGCACCTCGCCGATAAAGCGCAGCTGGGGCAGCCCCTCCACGGCGAAGGTCTTGGAGGAGATGGCCCGGGTATCGACGCCGCCCAGGGTCACCTCGGCGGTTCGCCAGCCCTCGGTGCCGGCGGGCTTGATGCGCCACTCATTGAGATGCCGGGCCCAGGCTTCGAGCTCCGCATTGCTGCGCTCGGCCAGGATACCGTCGCCGCCGTGCCAGTCGATCAATGCCTGGGCCAGGCGCTTGGGCAGCCGTTCGGCGAGCCAGGTGCCGAGCTGGCGCCTGGGGCTCTCGCGGCGTGCCGCCACCAGGGCGGCGAAGGCATCGACACCGGGCAGCAACGCGATGGCCAGGTCGTCGCCGGGCTGCCAGTAGCTGGAGATCTGCAGCATGGCGGGGCCGGAGAGCCCCCGGTGAGTAAACAGCAGGGGTTCCCGGTAATGCCCCTCCCGACAGCTTACCGCCACCTCGCAGGCGACCCCGGCCAGGGCCTCGGCGCGCGCCTTCCACTGGGAGGTGAGGGTAAAGGGCACCAGGGCCGGCCGGGTCTCGGTCACCGTCAGGCCGAATTGGCGAGCCAGGTCATAACCGAAGCCGCTCGCCCCCAGGGTGGGAATCGACAGGCCCCCGGTGGCCACCACCAGGGCGCCGGTATCGATCACCCCATCGGAGGTCCGCAGGCGCATCCCCTCGCTGTGGCGCTCCACGCCCTCGATGGCGGTCTTGAGGCGAATCTCCACCCCGGCCCAATCGCATTCGGTGAGCAGAATCGCCAGCAGCTCCTTGGCGGAGTGGGCGCAGAACAGCTGCCCCGGGGCCTTCTCTACATACTCCAGGCCATGGCGCTCCACCAGCTCGACGAAATGCTCCGGCCGATAGCGCTTGAGCGCCGAGATGCAGAAGTGAGGGTTGGCGGAGAAGAAGTTGGCCGGGCTGGTGGCCAGGTTGGTGAAGTTGCAGCGCCCGCCGCCAGACATCAGGATCTTCTTGCCGGCCTTGTTGGCGTGATCGAGAACCAACACCCGCCGCCCGGCATAGCCGGCGGTCAGGGCGCACATCAGGCCGGCGGCACCGGCGCCGATGATCACCACATCGGGGGGGGACGGCATGGAGGGCTCCTGGATTCGGGCTGGGCCGCGGATTCTACCCGGGGCCGGGGAACTTTCCCACCCCGTACAACATCTGTACAAGGCAGTGGCGTGCTTGCCGTTTTTTGTCATACTCTCGGCCCGGCGACTCCATTAGCCTGATAAAAGCTCTCTCGACTCCGGCGCGGGACGCGCCGGTTCTCTCATCGACCGCGACCGCTGCCCATGACACCGACCTCAGCCCTCTTATCGACCCGCCCTTGGCCCCTGCTGCTGCTATTGACCCTGCTGCTGCCCGGCCTGGTCCAGGCCCAGCAGCCCACCGCGGTGATCGCCGCCCGTGCCACCCTGTCGTCCTGGTCCGACCCCCTGGAGTCGCTGGGCACCCTGCGTGCCGACGAGAGCGTGACCCTCTCGGCCACGGTGACCGATATCGTCCGCGAGCTGAACTTCCGCGACGGCGACACCGTCGAGGCCGGCCGGCTGCTGGTGCGCCTGGCCGACGACGAGGCCCAGGCCGACCTGCGCGCCGCCCAGGCCCTGCGCGACGAGCGCCGCAACGCGGTGAACCGCCTCGCCCAGCTGCAGAGCCGCAACCTGGCGCCGCGCGCCGACGTGGAGGACGCCCGGGCACAGCTGCGCCAGGTGGAGGCGGAGATCCAGGCCCTGGAGGCCCGGCTCGCCGACTACCGCATCCAGGCCCCCTTCGATGGCCGGGTGGGCTTTCGCAACGTCAGCCTGGGCACCCTGGTGACGCCGGGCACCGAGCTGGTCACCCTCGACAAGCTGGACGTCATGAAGCTCGACTTCACCCTGCCCGAGGTGGTGCTCGGCCAGCTCGCCGAGGGCCTGTCGCTGACCGCTACCAGCCCCGCCTTCCCGAACGCCGTCTTCGCGGGCGAGATCGCCAGCATCGGCAGCCGGGTCGATCCGGTCAGCCGCAGCGTCACGGTGCGTGCCGAACTCGACAACCCCGAGTTGCGGCTGCGCCCCGGCATGCTGATGAACGTGGTGGTCCAGCGCGCCCCGCGCAACGCCCTGGTAATCCCCGAGTCGGCGCTGATTCCCCAGGGACAGCGCCAGTACGTGCTGGTGCTGGACGAGGACGACGACTACCGGGTGGCGCGCCGCGAGATCGGCATCGGCGCCCGCCGCGCGGGGGAGGTGGAGGTGCTCGAGGGCCTGGCGGAGCACGACCTGGTGGTGGCCCACGGTACCGAGCGGGTGCGCGACGGCCAGACCACCCGATTGCTGGGCATCCTCGACGACGACACCAGCATCCCCGAGTTGCTGCGCCGCGGCCGTGACCAGGCGGAGGCGAACGGCTGATGCGCCTCTCCGATGTCTCCGTCCAGCGGCCCGTGCTGGCCACGGTGCTGGCCGCCCTGATCGTCGCCTTCGGCCTGCTGGCCCTCGAGCGCCTGCCGCTGCAGGAGTACCCCTCAATCGACCCGCCGGTGGTCGGCATCGACACCCGTTACCCGGGGGCCTCCGCCAGCGTGGTGGAGACCCGCATCACCCAGGTGCTGGAGGACCGCATCTCCGGGGTCTCGGGCATCGAGGTGATCTCCTCCTCCAGCGAGGACGGCCGCTCCAGCATCAACGTCGAGTTCGGCCTCGACAAGGACATCGACGCCGCCGCCAACGACATCCGCGACCGCATCTCCGGCGCGCTGGACAACCTGCCCGAGGAGGCCGAGCCCCCCGAGGTGCAGAAGGCCGACTCCGGCTCCGACGTGGTGCTGTGGCTGTCGCTGTCCGGCGCGGACTACGACATGGCCGAGCTCACCGACTACGCCAACCGCTACCTGGTGGACCGCTTCTCGGTGCTGCCCGGGGTCTCCCAGGTGCGCGTCGGCGGCGGCCGCGACTACGCCATGCGGGTGTGGCTCGATACCGACGCCCTGGCGGCCCGCGACCTCACCGCCGGCGACGTGGAGGACGCCCTGCGCGCCGAGAACGTGGAACTGCCGGGCGGCGCCATCGAGTCCCGCGAGCGCCAGTTCATCGTGCGCCTGCCGCGCAGCTTCGCCAC
Source organism: Bisbaumannia salifodinae (assembly GCF_055388505.1). The sequence goes on along the minus strand of NZ_AP043781.1, from coordinate 1,273,745 downwards.
CCCTGACGACTTCCGCCGCCTGGTGCTCGACGAGGGCGACGACGGCTACCTGGTACGCCTGGGCGACGTGGCCCGGGTGGAGATCGGCGCGGTGGAGGAGCGCACCATCTTCCGCGGCAACACCACCCCCATGGTCGGCCTGGGCATGATGAAGCAGTCCACCGCCAACGTGCTGGAAATCTCCGAGGGCGTGCAGGCGGAAATGCAACGCCTGCGGGACACCCTCCCCGAGGGCATGGAGCTGCGCCTCAACTTCGACGCCTCGGTGTTCGTCGACGGTGCCATCTCCCAGGTGGTGCAGACCCTGTTTATCGCCATGGGCCTGGTGGTGGTGGCGATCTTCGTGTTCCTCGGCAACCTGCGCACCACCCTGATCCCCGCGGTGACCGTGCCCATCGCCCTGATCGGCACCTTCGCCGCCCTGGCGGCGATGGGCTTCTCCATCAACCTGCTGACCCTGCTGGCCCTGGTGCTGGCCATCGGCCTGATCGTCGACGACGCCATCGTGGTGCTGGAGAACATCCACCGCCGCATGCACGACCACGGCGAGACGCCGCTGGTGGCGGCCTTCCGCGGTACCCGCCAGATCGCCTTCGCGGTGATCGCCACCACCCTGGTGCTGATCGCGGTATTCGTGCCGCTGAGCCTGCTGCAGGGCGACATCGGCCGGCTGTTCTCGGAATTCGCCCTGACGCTGGCCGCCGCCGTGGCCATCTCCAGCCTGCTGGCGCTGACCCTGACGCCGATGATGGCCTCCAAGATCCTCAAGGCGGAGATGCAGGAGGGCCGCCTGGCCCGGGCCGTGCAGTGGGCCCTGGAGCACTGCCGCTGCGTCTACCGGCACCTGCTGGAGGGCGCCCTGCGTCGGCGCTTCCTGGTACTGGCGCTGCTCGCCGGGGTGATCGGCGGCATGCTGTGGCTCAACGCCGCCCTGTCCAAGGAGTACACCCCCCAGGAGGACCGTGGCAACTTCTTCGTGCTGGTCAATGGCCCGCCCGGCGCCACCTACGACTATATGCTCGACTACATGGACGAGATCGAGGCGCGGCTGATGCCCATGGTGGAAGCTGGCGAGGTGGAGCGCGTGGTGGTACGCGCGCCTCGCGGCTGGGGCAATATCGAGAACTTCAACGGCGGCTTCGTGATCGTCAACCTGGCCGACTGGGGCAGCCGCCGCGACGCCTGGGCGATCATGGACGAGGTGCGCCAGAAGGTCGCCGACCTGCCCGGCATCCGCGCCTTCCCGGTGATGCGCCAGGGCTTCGGCTCCAGCGCCGAGAAGCCCGTGCAGTTCGTGCTGGGCGGCGGCACCTATGAGCAGCTCGCCGAGTGGCGCGACACCCTGATCGCGCATATCCGCGAAGACAATCCCCGGCTGACGGGGCTGGAGAGCGACTACGAGGAGAACCAGCCGCAGTTGCGCGTGGACATCGACTACACCCGCGCCGCCGCCCTCGGCGTCACCGTCACCGAGATCGGCCGCACCCTGGAGACCCTGCTCGGCGGGCGTACCGTGACCCGCTACGTGGACGACGGCGAGGAGTACGACGTCATCCTCGAGGGCGAGCCCGGTGCCCGGCCCAGCCCCGCCAGCCTGGAGAGCCTGCGGGTGCGCTCACAGCGCAGCGGCGAGCTGATCCCGCTGGCCAGCCTGGTGAGCCTCAGCGACTTCGCCGGCCCCAGCACCCTCAACCGCTTCAACCGCGTGCGCGCCATCACCCTCCAGGCCGACCTGGCCGACAACTACCCGCTGGGCGAGGCCCTGGAATACCTGGAGTCGGCGGTGGACGAGGTGCTGCCAGCGGAGGCCCAGACCGACGTCAAGGGCGCCTCCCGCGACTACCAGGAGGCCAGCGGCGCCACCGCCTTCCTGCTGGGGATGGGCGTCCTGGTGGTGTTCCTGGTGCTGGCCGCCCAGTTCGAGAGCTTCGTGCACCCCTTGGTGATCATGCTCAGCGTGCCGCTGGCGATCTGCGGCGCCCTGCTGGGGCTCTACCTCACGGGGCAGTCGCTGAATATCTACAGCCAGGTGGGCCTGGTGATGCTGGTGGGGCTGGCCGCCAAGAACGGCATCCTGATCGTCGAGTTCGCCAACCAGCTGCGCGACCAGGGCTGGGCCTTCCACGAGGCCCTGGTGGAGGCCTCGGTCACCCGATTGCGGCCCATCGTGATGACCGCCGTGACCACCATGGCCGGCGCCGTGCCGCTGATCGTCTCCAGCGGTGCCGGCGCCGAGACCCGGTTGGTGATCGGCACCGTGATCCTCTGCGGGCTGGCCGCCGCCACCCTGTTCACGCTGTTCGTGGTGCCGGTGGCCTACGACCTGCTGGCGCGCCGCACCGGTTCCCCCGGCGACATCAAGCGGCGCCTGGAGGCGGAGATGGAGGCCGAGGGCGGCCGGGGCTGATTCCCCAGAACCCGCCTCCTCCCTCCCGCCAAAAGCACGGGGCCGGATCCAAGATCCGGCCCCGTGGCGTTGTCCCCCGAGTGGATGGCGACTCGTTCAGCAGTCGCCCAGGCGCTCGGCCTGAATCTCGGTATTCATGACCATCTCGCCCATGGGCGTGGTCATCTCCACCCGCATGGTGCCCTCGGCGCGATCCTGCAGATAGCTCATGCTGCCGACGATATCGGCCTCGCCGCCCTCCCCGGTACAGCGCATGCGGTAATCCATGCCGGCGGCGCTGACATCCTGCTCCAGCAGCTCGCAGCCCTCCTCCTCCTCGATCAGGGTCATGGGCGCCTCATCGATCTCATCCTGGGTCAGGCACTCCTGATGGGTCTCGTTCTGATCGGGGATCGGCATATCGCCTTCCACGGTGGTGGTGCTGGTGAACTCCCACTGACCGGGCAGCAGGTCGGGGGCCTCGGCCTGGGCGGCCAGGGGCAGGGCCAGGGCGGCAGAAAGGAGCAGAACGCGCGGCAGCATGGGAGGACTCCAGATTTAATGAATGTACATCGCAGCTTACGTCATGACCGAAAAGATGGGAAATGGCCTGTCCCGGGCAATTATTGTGATTCCTTTACCAAGCGCTCGAGCTCCTCGAGATAGCTTTCCACCACCAGGTTGGGCGGGGCCCCCTTGCGGGTAATGGCACTGTAGTGAGTGAGGTAGTACCAGGTCTCGGGACTCAGGGCGCGCATGCGGCCCTCGCGCACCCAGCGCTCGGCGTAGTGGGTCGGCAGGTAACCGATATAGCGTCCGGAAAGGATCAAAAAGGCGATGCCCTCCCGATCGGTGGCCGTGGCGGCGGCCTTGAGCGGCTCATGGCACGCCTTGATCTCCGCGGTCTGGGCATAGGCGGGCACCACGGCATCGCAGTGCGCCAGCTGTGCTTCGGTCACGGACTCCCCCTCGAACAGCGGATGCCCCGTCGCGCAGTAGAGCCGCGAGGCCTCCTCGTAGAGGGAGAGATAGTCGAGCCCGGGCAGGGTCTTGAGCGCCGGAATCACCCCGGTGTGCAGGCGCCCGTCGAGTACCCCCAGCTCGATATCGCTGGGGGGAATCATGCGGATATTGATCCGCACCTCGGGGCCGCGCTCCTTGAGGGCACTCAGGGCGTGGGTGATATGCATCTCGGGCATGGTCACCAGGTTATCGGTGATACCGATATTGAGCTCCCCCTTGAGCCAGGCATGCAGGCCATTGACCCGGGTACGGAAGCCCTCCACCGCCGCCAGCAACTGCAGCACGGCCTCATACACCTCGGCGCCCTCATCGGTGAGGGAGAAGCCGCTGCGACCGCGCTGGCAGAGCCGCAGGCCAAGCCGCGTCTCCAGGTCGTTCATGGCCATGCTGATGGCGGCACGGCTGATATTGAGCTCCACCTCGGCGGCGGAGAAGCCGCCACACTCCACCACCTGTCGGTAGATTCGCAGCAGGCGCAGGTCGGTATCACTCAACTGGCCCGTCAGGGCCGCCTTGCGGCGTGACATAAGCCCTCCCCTCCCTATCGATGGGACGGCATCGCCCCAGCCGCCCCACAAAGTTAACCAGATACTTTTATAAGATTAAAAAAACCTGGATTTAACTTATCACTGACCGGGACTAGGCTGCGACTCATAACACCACCAATGGCGACGTCAACCGAGGGTGCGGCCATGTCAGAGCGTGATTCCCCCCAGACCGCGGGTCTGAGCCCCGAACAGCTGGATGCCTACTGGATGCCCTATACCGGCAACCGCCAGTTCAAGCGCGATCCGCGGATCATCGTCGGCGCCAAGGGCAACTACCTCACCGATGCCCAGGGTCGCCGGGTCTTCGATGGCCTCTCCGGGCTATGGACCTGCGGCGCCGGCCATGGCCGCCCGGAGATCACCGAAGCGGTGTCTCGCCAGCTCGCCGAGCTGGACTACTCGCCGGCCTTCCAGTTCGGTCACCCCAAGGCCTTCGAGCTGGCCCACCGCCTGCGTGAGCTGACGCCCGAGGGTCTCGACCACGCCTTTTTCACCGGCTCCGGCTCGGAGAGCGCCGACACCGCCCTGAAGATCGCCCGCGCCTACTGGCGCAAGAAAGGCCGGCCCACCAAGACCAAGCTGATCGGCCGCGCCAAGGGCTATCACGGCGTCAACTTCGGCGGCATCAGCCTGGGCGGCATCGGCGCCAACCGCGTCCTGTTCGGCCAGGGCATCGATGCCGACCACCTGCCCCATACCCTGATGGCCGAGAACGCCTTCACCCGGGGCCTGCCCGAGCGTGGCGCCGAGAAGGCCGAGGAGCTGCTGGAGCTGATCGCCCTGCATGACGCCTCCAATATCGCCGCGGTGATCGTCGAGCCCCTGGCCGGCTCCGCCGGGGTGATTCCGCCCCCCAAGGGCTACCTCAAGCGGCTGCGCGAGATCTGCGACCAGCACGACATCCTGCTGATCTTCGACGAGGTGATCACCGGTTTCGGGCGCATGGGCGCCATGACCGGCGCCGAGGAGTTCGGCGTGGTGCCGGACATCATGAACGTCGCCAAGCAGCTCACCAACGGCGCGGTGCCCATGGGCGCGGTCATCGTCCAGGGCGAGATCTACCGGACCTTCATGGAGCAGGGCGGCCCCGACTATATGCTCGAGCTGCCCCACGGCTACACCTATTCGGGCCACCCGGTGGCCTGTGCCGCGGCGCTGGCCACCCTGGACGTGCTCGAGAACGACCGCCTGATCGAGCGCGTCCGCGAAATAAGCCCCCGCTTCGAGAGTGCCCTGCACTCCCTCAAGGGCAGCCGCTATATCAGCGATATCCGCAACTATGGCCTGGCCGGCGCCCTGCAGATCGAGCCCTACCCCGGTGAGCCGGCCCGGCGCCCCTTCGAGATCGCCATGAAGTGCTGGGAGAAGGGCGTCTATGTGCGCTATGGCGGTGACACCCTCCAGCTCGGCCTGCCCTTCACCGTCGAGGGCGAGGAGATCGACCGCCTCGTCAATGTGCTGGGCGACGCCCTCGGCGAACTGGACTGAACACGACCGACACACGTTTTAGCTAGAGGTAATGCAATGACGACTCTTGGCCACCTGATCAACGGCGTTCGCATCGACGACGCCACCCGCACCCAGGCCGTCTACAACCCCTCCACCGGCGAGGTGGCCAGCCAGGTCAGCCTGGCCAGCCAAGCCACCGTCGAGGACGCCATCGAAGCCGCCCAGGCCGCCTTCCCGGCCTGGCGCAACACCCCGCCCGCCAAGCGCGCCCGGGTCATGTACCGCTTCAAGCAACTGCTGGAGGAGCACGCCGAGGAGATCTGCCGGCTAATCGGCCTCGAGCACGGCAAGATCACCCATGACGCCAAGGGCGAACTGCAGCGCGGCATCGAGAACGTCGAGTACGCCTGCGGCGTGCCGGAGCTGCTCAAGGGCGAGCACAGCAAGAACGTCGGCCCCAATATCGACTCCTGGAGCGAGTTCCAGCCGCTGGGCGTGGTGGCCGGCATCACCCCCTTCAACTTCCCGGCCATGGTGCCACTGTGGATGTACCCCATGGCCATCGCCACCGGCAACACCTTCGTGCTCAAGCCCTCCGAGCGCGACCCCACCTCGACCCTCTATATCGCCGAGCTGGCCCTGGAGGCGGGGCTTCCCGCCGGGGTGCTGAACGTGGTCAATGGCGACAAGGAGGCCGTGGACGCCCTGCTCGACGATCCCCGCGTCCAGGCCGTCAGCTTCGTCGGCTCCACGCCCATCGCCGACTACATCTACGGTCGGGCCAGCGCCAACGGCAAGCGCTGCCAGGCCCTGGGCGGCGCCAAGAACCACGCCATCGTCATGCCCGATGCCGATATGGACAACGTGGTCGACTCCCTGACCGGCGCCGCCTTCGGCTCCTCCGGCGAGCGCTGCATGGCGCTCTCCGTGGCCGTCGCCGTGGGTGATGCCGCCGCCGACGCCCTGGTCGCCAAGATGCGCGAGCGCCTGGCGACCCTCAAGGTGGGGCCCCACTTCGACGAAAGCAACGACTTCGGCCCGGTGATCACCCAGGCCCACCAGGAGAAGGTCTGCGGCTATATCGATAGCGCCGAGGCTCAGGGCGCCGAGATCGTCGTCGATGGCCGCGGCGTCCAGGTGCCGGGCTTCGAGAACGGCTTCTACGTGGGCGGCACCCTGATCGACCGGGTGACCCCGGAGATGACCTGCTACCTGGAGGAGATCTTCGGCCCGGTGCTCTTGGTGGTGCGGGTCGACACCATGGAGGAGGCGATGCGGCTGATCGACGATCACGAATACGGTAACGGCACCTGCATCTACACCCGCGACGGCGAGGCGGCCCGCTACTTCAGCGATAACATCCAGGTCGGCATGGTGGGCATCAATGTGCCGCTGCCGGTACCGGTTTCCTACCATAGCTTCGGCGGCTGGAAGCGCTCGCTGTTCGGCGACCTGGCCGCCTACGGCCCGGACGCGGTGCGCTTCTACACCAAGCGCAAGACCATCACCCAGCGTTGGCCCTCCGCCGGGGTGCGCGAAGGGGCGCAGTTCTCCTTCCCGTCCTAAAAAGCAGGACGCTCGGGGCATTGAAAGGCCGGATCGGGGCGACCCGATCCGGCCTTTTAGGTGATTTCGAAACGCCAGAAACAGAAAAGGCCGCTGACATTGTCAGCGGCCTTTTCTATCGATTCGTGGCGGAGGGGGAGTCCGCATACATTGCATCCAACAACATCCAAAAAAAACCACCAAATTACTGATTTTATTTAATTAAACTACTTTTCCTGTCCAGAGACATCCAATCACTTCACGGTGAAACCAGTCCAAGAGTGTGGGTCAAAGTGTGGGTCATGTTGTGGTAGGCTGCTTTGCATCACGCAGCAGGGCAATGAGGCAGCGCATGGGCAAGCTCACCAGCAAGGCGGTTCAGAAGCTCGCAAAGGAAGGCAAGAAAGGCATGACCGGCGATGGCCAGGGGCTGTACCTCCAGATCACCGCCGGAGGATCGGTCAGCTGGATCTATCGCTTCAAGCTACAGGGCAAGCAGCGCTACATGGGGCTCGGCAGCTATCCGGACGTCAGCCTGGCTTTGGCACGTGAGCGTGCTGGGGATCACCGCAAACTGGTCAAGAAAGGCCAAGACCCCATGGAAGTCAACGTTGAGCAGGAACAAACAGGCGAGACGACGCCCACCTTCACCAGCTGTGCCGCGCGCTACATCAAATCTCACCGCCGCAGCTGGCGGAACGCCAAGCACGCCCGGCAGTGGGTCAGCACTTTGAAGGCCTACGCTCGGCCGGTGATCGGGGCCAAGCCAGTCGATGAGGTCACCACCCAGGACGTCCTGAAGATCTTGTCGCCGATCTGGACCAGCAAGACCGAGACGGCCAAGCGCGTGCAAGGACGTATTGAGAACGTTCTCGACTACGCCGCAGCGCACAGCTACCGGGACCCCGTAAATCCTGCCCGCTGGCGTGGTCACCTCGACAAGCTGCTGGCCAAGCCGGCAAGGGTCAAGAAAGTGACCCACCACCCCGCCATGCCCTACGACGATGTCGCTGCCTTCATGGCCGAGCTTCAAGGCTATGCCAGCATCTCCTCCAAGGCACTGCAGTTCCTGATCTTCACAGCTACGCGCACTTCAGAGGTCCTGCGCTCTGATTGGATGGAAATCGACCTCGACAATGAAACCTGGACGATTCCTGCCGACAGGATGAAGGCACGCCGCGAACACCGTGTGCCGCTGTCACGGCAAGCGGTGGAGCTATTGGCCAAGTTGCCGAGGGTACAGGGCAATACACACGTATTCCCCGGCGCTCGCTATGGTCGCCCTCTCTCCAACATGGCTATGCTGCAGCTGATGCGCGGCATGGGGTATGGCGTCGGTGGCGAACGTGGCGACTACGTACCCCACGGCTTCCGCTCGAGCTTTCGCGACTGGACCGGCGAGGTCACCAGCTACCCCCGTGATGTGGCCGAAATGGCGCTGGCCCACACCATCGAGAATAAGGTGGAGGCGGCCTATAGACGTGGCGACCTGTTTGAGAAGCGGCGGGCAATGATGCAGGAATGGGCAGATTACATTGCCTTATTTGCCAAGGCATAAATCGAACTTGTTGCATGCAGTCCGCGTTGTGTGCATTGCGGGCATATCCTGGCTAAAGCTACTGAAAAATCACATTGGAAAGCCGGAAGATACAATTAATCACTATCCAAGGAGGTCTTATAAAGTACAATTCTTCATTGACTATTGACGCCAGGTAGGCTGACAGAAATACTGCTTGCGAGCTGGGGCATTCGGCACCAGCCTACTTAGGAGAAACATCAATGGACAATGCCATCACCATCCCGTGTACAGACCAGTGCGACCCTGAATGCAAAGGTGAGAAGACGTTTCATCTGGGAATTATCGGGCTCACCCAAGAGCAAGTTGACGCCATTGAGCTCACAGAGGGCTGTGTTACACTGTACTTATCTCACGAGCAGATGAAAATCAATCAATTAAGTGCAAACGACCCTTCATATTGCCCCATTGAGAAAGGGGTAAAGGTGGACTTATCCCTAGACACGATTTGCATTAACTGTGCGCAATAGACAACCGCTCAAAAGAATTTTATTTTACAAGCCATATCTAGGAATGACCTTAAAACCTGTCACAGCGAAAATTTCGCTGTGACAGGGTAGCGCTGTTATTTTTTAAGCCACATAACAATCATTCGTTTGGCCTGCCACCACCTGCATCAGGCTATCCAGATAGTTGGAATCTGACATGAACAGCACGTGCTTGGCACGTAGCTCCTCTGTAGTCATCCCCCAGTGGCTTACAATCCACTCTCGTGTGGTGCTTGAAGGCGCCAGGATAACGCTTTCCAGTTCGACGTGCTCATTCTTCAGGCGCCGTTCCACATCCTTAATACGCTCGCCGAACTCGATCTTCTCATCCTTTGGCCCGGTATGGCGTAGCCCATGGGGGTCGACGAAGACGATGCGCTGGTGGTCGTCCTGCACATGCCAGAGGATGAAATCAGGGTAGAATCCACCCGCCTCGAAGAAGCCGATGCCCTGCTTCACCAGGTTGCGCAGCAGGTAGAGCTGCTCACCACGTTCCGCTATCGCCTGCTGGTTTCGCTCCAGCCACCCTTTCAGATCTTCAACGAAGCGGAACTCACTGTCGTTCAGGGCAACGGGCTCCACGCGGATACGGCTGTCCTTGCCCAGGTGCAGCAGCGGGTTGTAGAGATGAGCACCGATTTGAACGGCGCTGATACCATTGGACTTGGACGAGAGGTAAAGCGCCTGGCGCTGCTTCTCGATGGCCTCCTTCATCTGCTTGATGTCGTCGATCAACGCCGATTCGCTCCCGTCGACAATCAGCTGATACTCCTTGGTATCCGGCAGGTTGCCTCGAGCATCCTCGAGCGCAACCAGCTCCATACGCGGCTCCAGGTAGGCTCGGCGATGGTAGTTGAAGACCCGGTCCATCAGCAGCGACAGGAGCTCCAGTGCAATGCTCTGGTAACGCTGGAAGTTGTCGGCATGCAGCTTCCACTGGTCTTCGGGGACCAGTAGCCTGTACCACACCTGGCTTTTCAGCAGCGCCGGGAATCGGCTGGCATCGATGAGCAGGTTGGCATAGCCGCGGGATCGCCTGTAGCGCTCCAGGTCTCGCTCAAGGGCGGCCATATCTAGGAACAGCAGGCGGTCGTCATCGAAGTAGCGCTCGTGCTGCTTGGCCTGACCGGGCTTGGCCATCACGTCCTTAACACCCGAGGCCTGCAGGCTTTCGACCCGGGGGTAGCGGTCGAGCTCTACCTTGCGCTCCTTGAGCACGATATCCGGCGTCAGGCCCAGTTGGCTGTGAAAGTCACTGCCGGCGGCGAACACGGGGTTCCCGAAGCGCACCAGAGGGCCATCGCGGTGGAAGCTGTAGGCCTGTTTGGTGTCCTGCCGGACCTTGGGGCGCAACATCTTCAGCGACTTGCCCACGTCCTCCATCACGTTCAGCTTGAGGGTGTGGATCTCAGGCTGGTCGTTGCCCGGCAGCCCCTCATCCTCCAGGAAGTCTCGGAAGGTCGCCATGAAGTCGGCGCCGACGCCGAATACGTTGAGGGTCTCCAGCAGATAGAGGTGCTTGGGTGCCAGCAACGGATCGAGCCGGCTGGAGCGCATCAGGCTCATGTCGCGGCCTTTCAAGCGCACGCCGCGACCGAACAGCTGGATGATCTGCGAGCCCTCTTTCTTGCCGGTGTTCATCAGTCCCATGCTGGAGACACGCCAGCAGTTCCAGCCTTCGATGAACTTCTTGGAGCCTATCAGCAAGTTGACAGGCGAGCTCTCGCGGGTGACCTCGGCGAAAATGGGATTGGCCAGCTCAGACTTGCGGACTTGCAAGTGCTGGATCTTGCGGCCCTCAAGGTGCTCGGCCAGCCCCAGAGCATCACCCACGTTGATCAGGCCGAAGGGGTTCTCGGCCTCTCCCACCTTCAGCAGGAGCTCGCCAGAGTCACCGGTGATGCGATCAACGTTCAGCGTGCCGCCGCCCGGGGCATGGAAGGTATGAGTGAGAATTTCGCGGTAGAGCTCCTCAACGGACGACCCCTGGGCCTTGAGCCAGGGGAAGCTGCCCGAGAAGATCTCGTTGCCTTGCTTGTCGATCAGCCCGGTAGTTGCCGCATCCCCCTCGTAGACGGCACTAAGCGCCCGGCGGGCCTCATCCTTCTCCCCGAGAAACCAGGCCAGAAAACCTAAGACCTGGGCGATATCGGAAGCGCGCTCCTTGTAGTTCTTGGCAGTCTCCTTGCTGCCGTCGTCCTTGACCACGCTGGCCCCGACGAACACCCACAGCGGCGCGGCCAGGTTCCACTGGGTCAGCTGGCCATGCTCCTCCTGGTAATAGCGCTGCTGCTGGTAGAAGGCCAGCAGTGCCGCCGTGAGGTAGGTGTAGCGCTGCTGTGTCTCCTTCTCCGGCAGGTTGAAGATTCGGTAATCCTTGCCGTAACCATCTTCGTAGAAGTAGCGGTAGCCGTAATCGAACAGGATGCTCTTGGCGTAGGTCTCCTCCACCGCAGTATCCTTGGCAGCAACCACGGCCTCCTTGAAGGTGGCCGAGTACTCGAAGGTAAAGCCGCGCCCGGCCAGCTTGTTGCGATGCGACAGCCAGCCCTTCTCTTCGCTCGCCGATCCCAGCCCGCGGTGCCCTTCATCGACCAGCAGCAGGTTACCGTCGCCGAAGCTGTCCACCGCCATGGTCTTCTTGCCCTGCTCGATGCCGAGCTTGGTGATCTCGGTCACGGCAACACGGCTCAACGATTTCCGCTCACCGCTGAAGAGGTCTCCACCGTCCTGGCTCAGGCGCTCTGCCTCCAGGCTGGAGTCACGACACTCCAGCAGGTGCTGCTCACTGAGCCGCTCATTGGGCGTGATCAGGATGATCTGGCCATAGTCGGCAATCCGGTGGTGCTCACGGGCGTAATGGCGGAACTGACGCACGTTGGTGTGCATTAGCAGCGTCTTACCGGAGCCCGTGGCGTTCTGCAGGCACAGCTTGTTGAGGTCATCGTCCTCATAGGGGCCGATGCCCGTCTGGTAGCCCTGCCCCTGCCAGTAGCTATTGAACCGCTCGACCTGGCGGTTGAGGCTGGCCTTGAGCGCCTCGCGGTCGCGGAAGTACTCGTGGAGGTATATCTCGACGAACAGCAGGGTCAGCCACTGGAAGTACTTCCAATCGACCTCGGTCTCGCGCTGCTGGTTGAGCGCATCGGTATGCTCAACGATGTTGGCGTCGAAACGCTTCAGATCCTCCTCACCGTACTTCCAGGTTGGCTGATAGCTACCCAGCAAGGCATGGAGATAGTGATGGTGGCGATCACCGGTCAGCCCGGGATCACTCTCCTTGAGCGTCTTACTGAGCAGGGTAATCGGACGCACCCGGCTGCCGCCGTCCCGGTACTGCTCCAACGGGTCGATACCGAAGCGCGTCAACACCCACTGGTTGAGTACCAGCTTCTTGAGAAAATCGCTCTTGGCACTGAGCTGCTTGATCTTGGTTTGGCGTGGCCTCCTTGCCATCAGTGTGACTCCCGGTCCTGCTCTTCCTGCTCGCCCACTCGCTTCGTCGGCGCATCTTCACCCACCAGCATGGGCTTGCCATCCTCCCAGATCACGGCGTACTGGCCGAGGCGACGCTTACGCTCCAGGGTGTCAGCGACTGCGGTACGGAGGCTATCGAGCATCTCTTTAGTGTCCGGTGCCAGCTGAGTCATAGCCGTGCCTCCTTGAGGAGTAGGTTGTAGTGGCGATCGTCGAGAGTATTCAATTCAAATACCGTTTTATCGACATTAGGGATGCCAGAGCGTCTCCAGCAGAAAGTGAAGCCGATGTCTAAAATCATCATACCTCACCCTGTACAGCGAGTTGTGATAGCTGCGTTAGCCATGCATCAAAGCGTGGGCAGCCCGCGCGGGCAGCCGCCAAGCCCTCTTCAAGAATCACAGGGCCGTGAAACTTTTTTTCATATTGTGGGGCAAGCGCTTTGATACGCCGCGAAGGACAGGTTTCGTAACCATCATTCACATTCTCGGCGCCACCACTGGCCGCAACTATTTCATGCAAACGGCTGCCAAGAGACTCGATAGCCATGACGATTTCCGCTTGCTCATGCGCTGCCAAGACCAGAGCCTCAAACTCATATTGCTGAACATAAGGCATGAATCGATGCTTCTGCTCCGGCGATACAAGCTCAGAAATAGCAGCCTCCAAGTATTCCACATCACCTTGAGGCCTCTTTTGAAAGCCATAGAAGTCATAAAACGTCGTCACGAAATCAAACATTGCCAAAAGGCTATTGATCTCACGACTTATTCGCTGCAGCGATACACGCCCTCGCATGTCAATGGGGCTAGCATAAACCTGGTACCTCGCCAATTCAGGCGCAAGTACCCGGCTCACAAACTCACGCTCAGTAGCACCTTCTACGCTAATGCCTAGCCGAACCATCAGGGCGTGCCTCCCAGCAAATTCTTCTCCCACAGATCTCCAAGACGATAATCTTCAAGCCATGATTCCAAAGCCTTGGCATTCAAGCGCTTGAAAGTGGAGCTGTTATCTTGATGCTCCACAATGACCATGTTTTCAGACTTAAACTCATTGGCCAGCGTTACCGACTGAGTTGATGCTATTATCTGTGTGGACTGGCTTGCTGAGCGCAGCATCGAGCCTAGCAGTTGAATAGCATAGGGATGCAGACCTAATTCCGGCTCATCCAGCAAAATAACAGATGGGAGATGAGGCTGTAATAACAGCGTTGCCATGCAGACAAATCGCAAGGTACCGTCAGAAAGTGCATGCGCATCAAAAAATGCATCACTACCCTTGTGCTTCCACCTTAAACGAATCTTGCTACTATTATGCCGATCCGGCTCCAAAATAAAGTCATGAAAAAATGGTGCCACCCGCTGCACGGTAGTGACGATTCGTGTATAGGCATCAGGCCAATGCTGCTGGATGTCGTAAAGAAAAGCGGCAAGATTCTCACCTTGCTCCCGGAGACGGTCACTATCTAGTAGCTCACCCGCCTGCTTCATCGGCGCAGTACTGCTGGTATCATGAAAATGATAGACTTTCCAATCTGCAATGTACCTCGAGACATTGCTTTCAATGGAAACTCGTCCCGGGTTAGGAAGACCTGACTCATCCGCACCAGGCTTAGCAAGAGACTTACGCTTCTTCCCTCCATCATAGCCAATCTTGTCGGCAAAAAACTCACAAAACTCTTCTTTGAAGACCAAACGCCCATCATGAGTAGGAACTAGGGTGGCGCCGTAACTGTTTGGATCAAAGCGCAAATAGGTGCACAGCTCTGGCGTTTTTTTACGACCAAAGTGCAGCAGTGCATCAGCGCCACCCTGTTCGGCAACATAGAGCTGCAGGTCCTTCTGCAACAGCTTATTCATGAAGCGGAAAAAATTAATGAAGTTTGATTTTCCCGCACCATTAGGCCCGATAAGAATATTAAGAGGTTCTAGCTCCAGAGACATGTCTGCAATAGAGCGAAAGCCACGAACCTCCAGGTGAGTTAGGTAACCTATTTTACTCATCGTCACATCCCTCCCACATGCGGGCATGGAAGGTCTCTTCCAGGCTATGCACTCGGCTACGCGCACTGCCGGTCAGGTTCAAGCCGTGCGGGCCGTTGATGTAGATGGCATCGAACTCACTGTCGGTGGTGCCGATCTTGTACTTTTCCAGCAGCGCTTCCAGCACCGCGGCGTCCTTCTCAGGATCATCGGTCAGCTTGCGCCATACTACCAGCACCTTGGCCAGGTCCTCGTCGCTTCCCGGGATGCGGCGCACGTGCCCTTCCACCTGACGAATCCAGTAGGCGCCGTCTTCGTTCTCACGCAGGCTAACCGCTCTGAGCCGCGTGTTCTGGTCCTCCGGTAGTTCAGGGTCCTCCTCACGCTCGAAACGCGCGACGTAGGTGCGAGGCTTGTCGAGGTGGGTGACATGCAGGCCGATCAGCCAATTAAAGGTCTCAACCAGGTCGACGGCCGTTTCGCGGGTCTCGTCGCTGCCGGGCTGCTTGACCTTCAGCGTGTAGCCTTCCGGGTCACGGAACCACTCGGTATTGAGCAGGCTGGCCGAGCCGCGGGTCTCCACGTCGAGCAGGTATTTGAGGGTATAGTCGCGGCGCAGCTCGGGGTTCTGCTCCATCAGCGCATTGCGCTGAGGGTTATCTTCTAGCTCGAGGTTGTTGAGAGTGTCGTCGTAGCTTTCAAGCCGAAAGTATTTAAATGCATGTGACAGCCCCCCCAATTTACCATGACCATTCTCTTTAGGAGCCTTGTCCTTCCAGCTTGATGAGTAAACTGCCTTATGGATTCTAGGCTTCATCACCGTGTCAAAATGATCACCCATTTCGATTAAGCCGTATTTAATCTTTTCACCACTCTCCCTGCTTTCCTCAATGACCCCATGGGCAGTTGACCCAGACCCAGCAAAATAATCCAAGATGAATTTGGAATCTTTTACAATAGATGAGATATGCCGCATCAACCCTATAGGCTTAGGGTAGTCTGGATATGAGACCCCCATGTGATCAAGAAGAGAGCTAGTAGACTGTGTTGTACCTACCTTTTGTATCAATGAAGTTATATGCCCATGATCTTTGCTTCTTTTTTTATTTGACTCAATTGCACCATTTTTTGTCAAGTAGAACACTGTCTCTTGACCCTTGTTATCATACACCGGCTTCAATCCGGACTCAATAAACTGTAGCAGCAAAGATTTTGAGCTCCACCCAGACCTTGCTTTGATCTCATGAACAAGCTTCCAATCATTGACTTCTACATCAGCACTGTACTTGGGCCATGTTATGTTTTCACTTTTTAGGAAAAAGGCCTGTTCATTTGATGGAAAACCTACTGGAAGAATGACATCGCTAGGTGGATTTTTTGGACCATTTTTTACTATTGTATTAACAATACTATCGTTAAATAGCTTACTATTTTCACTAGCCCAACTCTCTATTGCACTTGGATAAGGAAGGTGATCTTTATTCTTTGAATAAAACAAAATGTACTCATGCGCAAGCTTCACCTTGGCTTGGTTGTCAAAGTTTCCATCTGTCTTCCAAACGAACTCGCTAACAAAATTATTCTCACCAAATATATTCTCGACGACTCTGGAAAGATTTTTAAACTCGTTCTCATCGCAACTAGAGAAGAAGCCGCCTGAGTCCTTTAAGAAGTCACGAAAACTGGAAATTCGATCATGAACCATAGACAACCAGCTAGATGACCGGTATCCATCCTTGTAAATAAAGTCATCTTTCCCCGTGTTATAGGGCGGGTCAATGTAAATTGTATCAACTGAGCTTCGGAGGCTACTAGCCATAAGCCTAGATGCATGAAATGAATCTGATTGCACTAAAATGCCGTCTAAGAAATCACTATCTATATACGACAAACTAGAAATCTCATATTTCAGGCTCTTTGGAAGCAAAGCCGTATCAACCATGAGAAACCGGTATTTCTCAAGCTTCACAAGCTCATTCACTCCCTTGCTGCTCAAATCACGATCAAGCTCATCCAAGCTTATAGCGTACAAATCCTTCCATTGTTTACGCTGCAACACTTGCTGAAAAATCTCACACAAAACCTCTTCACTTCCTTCAAGCCTGTCCAGCGTGAGACAGTAATCGGCCTCTTTAACAAACTTCCTCTTGAGCCAAAGCCTCTTCTGAAAACCCTCTAACTGCGCCAGAAAAGCGATGATGCTCTTGGCAACCTTCCGCAGAACCTGGATTTTCTTTAGTTGCTGCTCTACGACCAACAAACCGGCATTGTCGATATCGTCCAAGCGCAGGATTTCGTTCTTGATATAGAAATCCAGCTCACGAGAGAGAAAGCCGCCCAGGTCCTTGTGGATAAAATAATCCATAGTGTTACGTGCGGTGTACTGCTGCAGGTACTTGCCAAGTAAAGTACGTTCTTTCTGCTTGTCCGTCGGCGCCCGGGTAGCCAGCCCATCCCGATAGGCGGCAACGCCATCGGTCATGCGTAGCGCCGCCATGATGATCTCTTCGGCCTCCTCGAGGCGCTTCTTCTGCCAAGTGCCACTCTGGCCGATCTTGTCCGGATCAGGCCGGTACTCGAATTGCAGCACCAGGTCGGCGCCCTCCAAGCGCATCGGCTCGTCGTGGTGGATGATGAAGAAGCGCTCGGTGCTCTCCTTCACATCGCTGTGCTCACCTTCGGTGGCGTCTACCACACGGCAGTGCACCTTAAGCGCCGCATCCACCGAATCGAAGCCCAGGCCAGTCTGGGCAGCGGAGCCTTGGAGCTTCTTCAGAGCCTCGTTGAGATTGAAGGTGAAGTTGGCCAGCGTCTCGGAGGACTTGACGTAGTACTGGTCCTTGTTGGCCCAGTGGAGGTAGACCTCTCGCCCATCGTAGGGCACCGCATAGGGGGCGGCCCGGCTGTCGTTCTCGGCGACGTGGTGCCGGCGACTCATGAAGTCGCCTTTGTCGTAGTAGCGGGAGAAGAAACGGTAGAGGTGGTCGTAGATGTCCGCTGAGGCGTTTTGCTCGCGCTTGGCAACATCGTAGGCGGCCCGCGCCTGCTTCACCGCCGGGGCGCTATCCGGGTCTGGGGCGCCCAGCTCTTCGGCTTGACGGCGCTTCTCCTCGATCTCCTGACGCATCGCTGCCAGCTGCTGCTCGCCCTGCTCGGCAAACGCCTCCTCGATGGCCTGGGCCAGGTCCTCGCGGATGAACCGAGAGAGCTGGTCGCTCTTGGCGTGCATGATGCGATAGAGCCCGAAATCCAGCTCCGGCTTGTCGAGCTGGAACAGCTCATGGAGCAGCTTGATGAAGCGTTCCTTGTGACCGTCGACTGTTGCTACATTCATTGGGCAGCCCCATCATCCCTTGCAAAAATTTTTAAAAATCAATGCGATATGCGCAAAACGGGGCTGAGCGATATGCTCAGCCCCTGTTGATTCGTTTGCCAGAATGATACCGGTCGGCACGCCTCCCCGTCATGTCCTGCGCGGTTTCATGCAAACTCCCAGCGTATCCGGAACAGTCGATGCGTCTGGCTCTTGCGGTGCATCTGGCGCTCCAGGGCATCGATGAGCGCGTCGCGCTTCTCCTCGATCTCGTCCTGCACGTCGAAGATTGCCTGACGGTCGCAGCGCTGCTGACGCTCAAGCGTCTTGAGCGCTTCCTGCGCGGCCTTCTGCTCTTCAAGGGTCTCGGCGGTGCGTGAGCGGCGCTTGGCATCCTTGATCTTGGCCCGCGTGTCCTCCAGTTGCGCTTCACTGGAAGCGACCTGATCATCGGCCCAGGCCTCCAGCTTGTCGCGCTCACGCTGGAAGTAGCTGTGATTCTCCTCAAGCACACGGCTGAGGGTGGCATCCAGCTGCCGCTTGGCCAGCCAAGGGAGCTCCTGAGGGGGTTCGGGTGCGCTATCGGGTACTACCTCAGCCGTCACATTGAAGAGCCGCTCACAGGCCTCCTGGTCAAGGTGTGTGCCATCGTCAGCAAGGGCGGTGAAGACCAGGTGCTCCTCATGCTGAAAGCTGTCCAGCTCGAGCAGATTCAGCTCCAGCCAGCCACTACGAGTGGTGAGCTGTTCGAGTACCGATATTCGCAGCGGGTGGTCCGATAGCAGGAAGCGCAGCGTGGCAGCCGGCGTCTCCCGGCGGCGGCCGCTATCGAGGACATGCTCTCCCAGCGGATGGGTCAGCCGATAGACGTGGGCATGCTCGGGCG